>NZ_JBHVAL010000021.1:0-75504 GCF_042667405.1 Paenarthrobacter sp. NPDC057355
GTTTTTACTCCTGTGTTTGTTTTTGGGGGGGGGGGGGGGCCGGGGGGGGGGCGGCTAATTTGTTACTACTTTTCTCTTTTTTTTTTTTTTTTGGGGTCGGGGGCGCCGGGCGGGGGCCGCCCCCCCGCAGGGTTCTCCCTCTGCAGGGAGTTGTGGCTAGTTGCTCGACGGCGCGGTGAGGAGTCCGCGGTCCATGAGGTTCTGAATGTTCATGCCACGGCGCTTGGCCTCGCGGGCAAGCCAGCCTTCGGCCGGAAGCTCGTTGAGGTATTGGTTCTTCTGGTAAATCGGCTGTTCGTAAATCCCGGCGTACATCTCGGTGCGCAGATCCTTGAACCAGTTGGTGACGCCGTTGGCGGCCCGGGAGCGTCGCAGCGCCTCCAGGTCGACTACGGTGCTCACAAAGGAGTCACCGCCGCTGACGCCTTCGTTCTTCACCAGCACCCGGCCCTTGTGGTCAACAATCATCGACTGCCCGCCGAAGAGGTCGAAGAGGCTGCCATCGTCGTTGCGCTGTGGTCCAAGGTTCGGGGCGATCACCACGGCCTGGTTGAACATGGCGTGGGCGCGGTTCTGCAGCTCCCACATACCCATTCCGACCTGCGGTTCGATGAGCGTGCCGCGGATGATGAGTTCGGCTCCGTTCATCGCAAGGCCACGTGAGGTCTCCGGGTAGGCGCCCTCATGGCAGATGATGTAGCCGATGTTGCCGATTTCGGTCTTGGCGACCGGGAAGAACGCATCCAGAAGGCTGCCGTTGCCGCGCTTCTGAATGAATTCATCCCAGATGTCGTGCGGGTTGGTGGTGCCCAAGGCGCCGCCTTCGTAAGCGTCGGACGTGGACTTGTAACGCTTGTAGATGACGTCGCCGTTGGGGTCGATGATGAAGGCTACGTTGAAGAGGTGGCCGGGGAAGTCGTCGTCGCGGACCAAGTAGAGTTCCGCGGCGATGTAGGTGTTGAGCTGGCGGGCCTTCTGCCCGAGGATCTCTGTTTCCGGGCCCGGGATGGTCATGGCGAAAGCCTCGTGGGCCTCGCGGTTGCCTGCTTTGAAGTCCGGAAGCATGCCCTGGATGGCCATCTCCGGCAGGACAACGAGCTTCACGGGCGCACCATCGGTTGCCGCCACCATAACGGCCGGGTCCATGAAGTCACAGATCCGCTTGGTGTTTTCGATGGCGTCTTCGCGCTTCTTGATGGTGTGGACGGTGTTGGACAATGCCACTACGGCATACGGGTCAACCATTTGTTGTTTCTCTTTCTTTTTCGCGGCGCCACCTGGGGATCAGGCAGCGGGTGTTCTTTCGGGGTGGTCAGGGATGTCGGTACGGCCGGTCAGACCTTCTCGAGGATGTGATCGGCGCTGAGGTAGGCCAGCGCCTGGAGGGTCTGGGTCGGGTTGTATCCGGACAGGGTGGGGAACTGGCCGCCTCCCACGACGTACAGACCCTTGCATTCGTGGGACTCACCGAAAATGTCGACGACGGAATCCGCCGGATTCTCGCCCATCCGGTGTGTTCCCACTTCGTGGGTGGACAGGTGGTACGCCGGGGGTGTTGGTTCCGACCAGAACTGTGTGGCGCCCATTTCCTCGGCTATGGCACGCTTGACCTTCTCGAAGTACCTCAGGGAGGCCAGGTCATGCTCGGACCAGTCATGCGTAATGCGCAGGGCCGGCTGGCCGAACTTGTCCTTAACCACGGGATCGAGGTCGCAGTAGTACTTCTTGGACGGGAAGCTGGGCACTTGGTTGTGGATGCCCATGAGGCGGCGGTAGTTCTCGGAGAACCAATCCTTGAATCCCTGGCCCCAGCGGCGCATGCCGGGCGGAAGGTTGTGGGCGGCCTCAATGGGTTGGAGATCCCCGGGAATGCTGGTGAGGACCGATCCCCACAGCACACCTTCGTCGTTGTCCGGCACTCCGTCGCAGTTCAGGTCATCCACAACACTGGCGGCAACCAAGGGTGCCATGAACGGGTTGCTGAACTCCGGCAGGACCACACTGCACCAGCCGAAACTGTGCGTCATGAAGTTCCGGCCCACCTGTCCGTTGGCGTTTATGCCTGAGGCGAGCAGCAGGCGGCTGTTTTCCAGGGCGTAGCACGCCACTACCACCAGGTTGGATCGCACTTGGTGGACGTTGCCGTCGGCATCGAAGTAGGAAACTCCGGTGATCCTGCGGCCGGAAGGGTCACGATCCAGCCTGAAGGCCCGCGAGTTGGAACGGATTTCCAGGTTGCCTGTCTGCAGCGCGGCCTCGACGGACGTGATGCGGCTCGACTGCTTGGCGTTGACGTGGCACAGGAAGCCGTGGCAGAAACCGCAGTACTCGCAGCCCTTGAGCGACTTGTAGTCAGTGGATGCTACGGCCGCCGGCTGCTGGAAGGGACGGTACCCCAGGCGCTGGCAGGCCGCCTTGAACCGGTCGTCGGCTGGCGCTGTACGCAACGGGGGCATTGGGAAACCCCGCTCACGGGGGGATTCGTAGGGGTTGCCTTCCGGGTCCGGCGCGCCCTTGACGTTGCCTGCCCGGCCCGAGACTCCAAGTTCCCACTCCACGCGGTCGTAGTAGGGTTCGAGGTCCTCGTAGCCGATCGGCCAGTCCACCATGGTGGAGTCCTCATCAAGGGCACCTGGCCCAAACCGTTCCTCGATCAGGGATTTCATCCGGAAGTCCGCATCCCGGTGGCGCCAGGACGCGCCGCCCCAGTGCAGGGTTCCGCCGCCCGGACCTATGGAAGGCGGCAAGTGGAGTGGTTCGCTGTTACCGCGTACCCCTGCAGCCCAGGGGAGCAGGCGGGCCGTGGACTTCTCGTCCGGCCGCCAAGTGACGGGGTCGGTTGCCAGTTGCGGGACCAGGGAACCGCGCGAGTAGTACTTGACTTCATCCTGCTTGAAGGTGAATTCCTCGCTTGTGTGCACGGGACCCTTGTCCAGGGCCAGCACCCGGATCCCGGCCTTGGTCAGCTGTTCGGCGATAATCCCGCCGGATGCTCCCAGCCCGACGACGATGGCCTCTGCAGTCTCAGTCATCTGCGCGCCTCAACTCTCTGCGTAGATCTTCAAGGGTCTTGATGGGGATGGTCTTGGAGTCGAAACCGGGCCGCATTTGCTCGGCGTTGTAGCCCCACTGGGCTCCCGGGAAACCGACCAATTGCCATCCCAGGGCCTCGTGGTTGCCGCCGTATTGCGGATCGCAGAACATGCCCTGGATGGTGTGCTCCCAGACGAGCGCGAAGAAAGTGGCCAAGAGGCCCTCGTCCGGGGAATCCTGCGGGGCCGGCGTGGATTCATTCTCTGTGTTGGCCTCGATGCGTTCCAGCACGTCGTCCTTGCGTTGGTCCGATAGCTCCGCGAACCGTTGCCCATAGAGGTCCAAAGTGAGGATATTCAGGGCTTCCACTCCGTCGCGGTAGCAACGGCGAAGGGCCTCGTCCTCGTCAGCTACGGTCCTGTCTATGTAGGTGATGACCTTGGTTTCCCTGGCGCCGGGCTTTCCGTCTCCGCTGGGAAAGATGCGTGCGCAGACCGCGTCAACGGTTTCGGCTTCAGTTTCCGTGAGGAAAACCCAGCGCACTTTCGTGGCTTCGTTAGTGGCGGGCATTCATGTCCTCCTTCTTGTTTGCAGTTTCAGCGTCGGCCGGTGTTGCTTCTTGTGCGGGCAGGCCCGTGTAGCGCTGCTGGAAGAGAACTTTTCGCAGGGCTCCGGGCAGTTTGTTTCCCACCCCACTGGTGAACAGGACCGCCAGGAGGATCACAGCGCCCTTGACAATCAGTTGGGGCTGGGCCTGGATGCCCAGCAGGTCCATGATGTTCAGGATCACCGCGATAATCAGGCCTCCCAGGACGGCGCTGATGGGGTCGCCGGTCCCGCCAAAGAGCGAGGCCCCGCCAACCACGACGGCGGCAATTGCGTTGAGCTCGTAGCCCTCCCCGATGATGGCGCTTCCCTCGGTGAGCTGTGCTGCGATCATCACGCCGCCCAGACCGGCCAGAAGGGAGGACAGGCAGTAGGCGCCGATGATGTCCCGCTTGATGGGAAGCCCGGACAGCCGGGCCGCTTCTGCGTTCCCACCCAAGGCGAACAGCCTTCGACCGAAGCGTGTCTGGGCCATGACCACTGCGAAGACGATGGTCACCAGCAGGGCGATCATGACCGGTGCGGGCATCGGGCCGAGGTTGGCGGTGAAGGCCGCGAGAAAACCTTGGTCTTCGATGGCTACCTGCCTGCCCGTCTGGAGCATGTAGGCCACGCCCCGGGCGATGCTCATCATTGCAAGAGTGACAATGAATGGCGTGATGCCGCCGTAGACGATCATGAGGCCATTGAATATTCCGATCAGCCCGGCAGTGAGGAGCGCCAGGAGGAGGGCGACCGGCCAAGGTGTGCCCTGTTGAAGGGCCAGCCCGACTATCACCGAT
The DNA here is from genome assembly GCF_042667405.1 of Paenarthrobacter sp. NPDC057355. NCBI lineage: Bacteria > Bacillati > Actinomycetota > Actinomycetes > Micrococcales > Micrococcaceae > Paenarthrobacter > Paenarthrobacter sp. NPDC057355. The sequence continues at coordinate 4,422 of NZ_JBHVAL010000021.1, forward strand.
GACACTGCGGCAACGGCGCCTACCGAGAGGTCGATGCCCCCGGTGACAATGACGAGGTACTGTCCGACGGCAAGGATGGACACCACAGAAGCGGTGATCAGGACCGATATGAGGTTCCGTGAGGTCATGAAGTGCTGGGAGAGGGCGCTACCGACCAGAAGGACGATGGCGCCCACGGCCAGCAGGTATCCCTTGGAGCCGAGCGAAGATGCGAACGTGCGGAGCGAGGTAACGGCGCCCGGCAGACTCTGGAACGGCTTCCGTGCTGTCGGCGGGGGAGTGGTATTGGTAGCCACGGGTTTAACTCCATTGTTTGGTTTGCGGAAGGTCAGTTGAAGCGGTCGAGGATCGCGGCCTCCCCGCGCTGCTCGATGTCGCTGCGGCTTACGGTGCCGACGGTCCGGCCCCGACTGAGGATGAGCACCCGGTCACACATCAGTGCCTCGTCGATTTCGGACGTGATCAGGATGATGCTGCCGCCCTGGTCGGAAAACGTGCGGATGAGTTCGTAGATTTCGAGTTTTGCCCCGACGTCCACGCCCCGGGTGGGTTCGACGATGATCAGTGTGCTGACGCCGCTGACCAGCCATTTCGCAAGCGCGACCTTTTGCTGGTTGCCGCCGCTGAGGTTCCCCACTGCTTCGCCGACGTGTGCGGTCTTGATCGCCAGGGCGTCACGCATGGCTACAGCCGCTTTATGTTCTTTGCTCTTGCTGAGGAAGTAACCGGGTGAGAATCGCGGCAGGGAGGCCATGGTGATGTTGCGGGTGATGGACATGCCCAGGATCAGTCCCTGCGTCTTGCGTTCTTCGGGGAGGAGGCCGATGCCCAGGGCGATCGAATGTGCCGGATCCTGTCTGCGCCGCTCGCGCCCGTTGACCAGGAAGTGCTCGTGCTGGGACTTCTCGGCACCGAACAGGGCGGCGGCAAGCTGGCTTTGGCCGTTACCGGAGAGTCCTGCTATGCCGAGCACCTCTCCTTTGTGAAGGTCCAGATCTACACCGTGCAGGTCGTGGCCATCTCGGAGGCCGCGGACTGACAGCGCTACCTCGCCAGCGGTCCGGCCGGTGCCGAGCCTTGGCAGGTCGCCTGGTCCCACCTGAAGTTTGGCTGACCGCTCGGGGCTGATTCCCCCGAGCATGGATTGCAGGATGGCATCATGCTGTTCTTCGTCGCTGTCATGAAGCGCCACGCGCCGGCCGTCCCGAAAGACGGAGATCCGGTCGCAGATCGCGTACATCTCGTCGAAGTGGTGCGAGATGTAGATGATGGCAAGGCCCAGCTTCTTGAGTTGGTTCAGCAGGTCGAACAATTGGTTGACATCATGCCGGGGCAATGTCGCTGTGGGTTCGTCGAGGATGAGGACCCGGGCATCCCGAGTAAGCGCCTTGGCGATTTCCACGGCCTGCCGATGGGCGATCGGCAGGGATGCCACAGTGGCCCGGACGTCGATGTTGAACCCGAGACGCGACAGTTGTTCCCGGGCCTGGTTGCGGACTTTGGACCAGTGGACGGTACCTACTGTGGTGCGGGGCAGTTCTCCGACGTAGATGTTTTCGGCGACGGAGAGGTGGGGGACCAGGCTAAGTTCCTGGTGGACGGTCATGATCCGCGCCCGCTGGGCCGCCTGCGGGTTATCCAGCGTGACGGACTCACCGTCAATCAGGACACGGCCGGAATCAGGCTTCTCTACCCCGGAGAGGATCCGCACGAGGGTGGATTTCCCGGCGCCGTTCTGTCCGGCGATTCCGTGGATTTCTCCGGGCATGACTTCGAGGTCCACGCCGGCAAGGGCCTGGGTTCCCGGGTATGCCTTGGACACTCCCGATACGGCGATCAGTGGGCGCAACTTGGGCCCAGCGGGTGCAGTCATGATTGGGTCCTGCCTATTCGGCGCCGGCGAAGGCGAGGTCGTCGCTGATGTACTGCCCGGCGTTCTCAGGGGTGACGGCCAAGGCGGGCAGAATCCGGGTAGCGGGGGAGCCTTCACACTTGCCGGTAGGGGAGCCCGTCACAGCGGCGATCGCTTCGTCCACGGCGTAGGCGGCCTGGAGCGCGGGCTGGTTCAGGCCGTCTGCAACCACGGGGGAGGCGGAATCCTTGGCCATCGACTTGATAACGTCCATTCCACCGTCGAACCCGGCGAGGATAACGTCGGTTTTACCGTTCTGATCCATGCGGCCTGAGCCCTTGAGAGCCTCGATCACGGCCGGCATTACGACATCGGTCTGGTTGAACACAACATCGATGTCGGGGTTTCCTGAAAGCACGTTTCGCATCGCAGTCAGTGTTTTGTCCGGCAGTGCTTCCCCGTAGTTGTTGGGGATTCGCTTGGTTTTCACGGTCGGGTGCTGCTCCATGTACTTGTTCCAACCGGCCATGAAGCCGTTTTCGCGGCTTTCTGTGACGAGCTCCTGCGGGAACAGGGCCTGGATGTAGAGGTTGATGGTGGAGTTTTCACCCTTCTTGGCGACGGCGGCCGCCGCGGCCTTCTCTCCTACCAACTCGGCGGTCGCTTCGCCGTCGTCGTGTACGTTGCAGGCCACTTTTTTGGCCAGTTCCTCCGAGACACGGTCGTTGACTACGATGACGGGGACGCCGGCGGCCTTCGCCGCTTCAATGCCGCTGGCAACGTTGCGGTCGCCTACCGGTTCGATGATGATCGCCTTGGCACCCTTGTTGATGAAGGTCCTCATTTGCTGGATCTGGGTCTGGGCGCTGCCTTGGGCGTCGACGGCTTCCATAGTCCAGCCCTTGGCGGTTCCTGACTTCACGGCGCCGTCCGACATAGTGCTCAGCCAGGAGTTTCCGGCGATAAACCGCATGGAAATGCCGATCAAGCCTTTCTCATCATCTGAGGACGTGCTGGCCGGTGCTGCGCCTCCGCAGGCCGTGAGGCCGATGAGAGTTGCAGCAGAGAGAGATGAGACAAGTGCGAGCCGCGCTGTTCGCTTGGTAATCATGGTTCTCCTTTGAAAATGGGTTGGGTGTAGCCAGGCAAGGGCCTCGGAGCGCGAGGCTAAGGTGTGTGACGGGGTGAGGAGAGGCTTAGGCCATGCTCCCCGCCGGAAGGCCTGCTGCGGTGCAGGGTTCCTGGAGGGCTCGGTTCCGGTCGAGATCGTCGCTGATGTCCACTCTTATCTGCGGCCTGCAGCCGCGGTACAGAGTGCCCTCGTTTTGGACGGCCGCCGCCGCCCAGGCCAATCCCTCGTGAAGGGCTTGGCGTCCGTTTGCGCCGCCGGCAAGGAAGCCGGCAAGCAGTGCATCCCCAGCACCGACGGTGCTGACGACGCGGTCAACCCGTGCCTGGCCGAAAAGGCATCCGGAATCGTCGAGGAGGATCGCTCCGTCTGATCCGAGGCTGGCCAGAACGGCCCGGGCTCCCAGTTGTCGAATTTCCTGGGCGGCGTCAACAACGTCACCCAAGGTCTCCAACGCACGTCCAGTGAGTTCCGCGAGCTCGCCGGCATTGGGTTTGACCAGGTCAGGCCCATACGGAAGGACGTTCCGCAGGGGTTCTCCCGAAGTGTCGACGGCCACCCGGGCGGTCAGTCCGTGGCCCCCCTTCACGAGGTCGATGTACAGCCGTTCCACCGCGCCCTCCGGCAGCGTCCCGCAAAGGACGAGCCAGTCATGAGCCTTGATCTGCTCCAGGGCTTTTCGGACAAGGGACGTGGCCTCCGCGGCGTCCAAGGTGGGGCCTACCTCGTTAATCTTGGTGACGGTCGCGTCAGGTTCCACCAGGCTGACATTGCTTCGGATCTCTTCCGCGATCGGCACCGCGATGTGGGGGACACCCAGCTCCGAGAGCATGCCGGTGACCTGCACCCCGGTAAAGCCGCCAGCGGGCAGGACAGTGACGACGTCGATTGCGTTGGCGTGCAGGGCGACGGCGACGTTGACCCCCTTGCCGCTGGGCTCGTTATAACTCCGGGGACTGCGGACAACATCTCCGTGGCCCAGCCGGTCAATGGACATGGTGCGGTCAAGGCTCGGATTTGGCGAAACGGTGACGATCATGCCAATTCCACCTCCACTCCGGCCGCCTGAATGGCTTTGAGCTCCCGGCCGTCAAGGTCCGAGTCGGTGATGATGAGGTCAATGTCGGCAAGGTCGGCGTGTTTGCAGTTGCTCACGCACCCGAATTTGCTGTGATCGGCCAAAGGGACGCGTCGTCTGGCGCTCTGCAACATCAGCCTTTTCACCGCGGCTTCGGCGGGATCGGGGGTAGTGAGGCCCCTGTCTACCGAGATGGCGTTCGCGCCGAGGAAGGCAATATCGACATTGATTTCGGCAAGCGACCGCGATGCCCAGTCATCCACCTCGGCCTCCGTGAGCGGCCGGACGCGGCCACCGAGAGTGTGAACCGTGAGCAACGGTCTGTCCAGAAGGCTGGTGGCAATACTCAGCGTGTTCGTATACACGGTCAACTCCTTGTCATACGGGAACATGGCGGCCAGCCTGGCTGTTGTTGATCCGGCGTCGAGCAGCAGCGAACCTCCGCTGGGCAGGTGGCGCAGTGCTGCCTTGGCGATGCGGGTCTTTTCGTCACGGAAGCCGGTCCGCGTCGATACCGCCGGCTCGTAGGTCAGTCGTCCCACCGGGACGGCTCCGCCATGAACCCGGCGCAGGAGGCCCAGTTGCTCCAGGGCCATGAGGTCCTTGCGCAAGGTTTCGCCGGTGACGCCGAGTTCCTCTGAGATGGCGGCCGCGTCGGCGCGGCCTTCTGTGCGGAGGCGCTCAAGGATGAGCCCGCGTCGCTGCTCCGGGAAAGGGACGCGGGAATCAGAGCGGGCCTGATTGCGGTCCGGGGCGGGGTTCATTGCAGGGCCCCTTCTCTTTGGCGGGCGGTATGGGAAGGGGCGTGCTGACTTGTGTGCGATGGAAATTCTTCAACCGATCGGTAGATGCCGGCAGCGAGGCCTCCGAAAAGGGCCGCCCCCCGCGCTCCGGCTTCTTTGGCCGGTGAGACCGTCAGCGGGCCGAACACCTTTTCCTTGTTCTCCAGGAGTCCCTTACTGAGGGACCAGCCGCCCGTGACCACCACCCGGGAGGGGGTACCCGCGGCCTGGGTCATCCGGGAGTGGACATCCAGGGCTTGTTGGGCCACGGCGCCCAGGGCTGCGCGCCAAATGTCTGCCTGGCTGCTTGAATTCGTGGAGCCGTGGAGCACGAGTTCCTGCCCGGCGTGGATCGTGGCGTACAGGTCACTGGCGCTATCGGAGGCCTCAGCGTCAAGACGGGCGATGTCCGTGGTGTCGAGGCCAAGCATCTTCAATGCGTTCCGGAGGACCAGCCCGGCCTGGGTTCCGCCCAGGAGTGTCCACTTCTGATCGAGGACGGACCAGCCCGCAGTAATTCCGGCGGATGTCAGCTCCAGCAGCGCTGATTCGGAAACGGCCGGGTCAATGATCCGCACCAGGGCTTCGGCGGTTCCGCAGGAGTCAAGGACGTCACCGGGAAGGTAGGCCCCCGCTCCAACGACAGCTGCCTGGTGGTCATGACCCGCCACTGTGATTGCTGCTCCGGTGAGGCGGCTTATGCCTGCTCCGGCGCTCACTGTACCGAGGTTGGTCCCTGCCACCGCAAGTTCGGGCATCAGCGCCTGAGCGGCCCCTGTCCATTCCAGGGTTTCGCTCCACCAGTTGCGGGTAGTGAGATCCATCCAGCCTGTACGGGACGCCAGGGAGAGCTCGGAGACGGGAGCTCCTCCCAGCGCGAAGGCCATCCACTCCGCGATGTTGAGGCGCAGCATCGCCTTCCGGGTCTCCGGTACGTGGGCCAGGAGCCAGCGGTGCTTGGTCAGGGACCATTGCTCGCGCAGGGGCAGGCCGGTACGGGTGGCAAAGAGGTCCTCCCCGATTGCCGTGCGCAGGCTTTCCAGTTCGGCAAGATCCCGCCGGTCATGCCAGGCGATAACCGGTCCCAAAGCCTTGCCGTCCCGGCCGATCAGCACGCCGGATTCGCCCATGCTGGTGATGCCTATGGATGCGACTGCACCGCTCGGCGCTCCGGAGAGTGCGCTGGTCAGCGCCAAGGCCGCGGCCTCGAGAAGCTCGGGAGCTTCCAGTTGAGTCCCTTCGTCCGCGACGGACCAAGGAGTCGCGGACCGCCCCTCGGCGAGGGCAGCGCCGTCCTCGTCGTAGACGACGGCCTTGACCGCCGTCGTTCCGATGTCGAGTCCTACGAGAAGCACCTTTGCGTCCTGACTATTGGTTGATTGGAAGTTATTGGATATTGTTGTTTTTCATTGGGGATGTTGTCAAGCTCACATTTAAATCCTTGATTCAAAGCGTGGATAGATCCAACCAAAAGCAACGGGAGGTCAATTGGCACTGGCACACACGGGTGAGCTCATGAGCGATGCGGTCAAAAAGGGCGTCGGTCTCGCGGCCTTCAACGTCATCAGCCTTGAGCACGGGGAAGCCATCATCGAAGCCGTCGAAGATACCGGGTTACCGGCGGTGATGCAGATCAGCGAGAACTGCATCAAGTTCCATGGCGGCCGGCTCACGCCACTGCTAAGTGGACTTGCGGCACTGGCAGAGTCCTCCACCGGACGGGTTTCCCTGCACCTGGATCACATTGAGGACCAAGAGATCCTCGTGCAGGCGGCCTCGGGTCCTATCACGTCCGTCATGGTGGACGCCTCCCGGCTGGGGTACGAGGACAACGTTGCAGCCACACGCAAGGCCGCCCGTTGGGCCCAGGCCCGTGGATGGCATGTCGAAGCAGAACTCGGAGAGATCGGCGGAAAAGAGGGCGCCCACGCGCCGGGAGTACGCACTGATCCCGCCGAGGCAGCCAGCTTCGCCGCAGCGACTGGCGTTGATTCGCTCGCCGTCGCCGTCGGCAGTTCCCATGCCATGACGGCGCGGACAGCGCGGCTGGACCACGAACTTATAGCTCGGATCAAGGCAGAAGTGGCGGTGCCGCTGGTGCTGCACGGCTCCTCGGGGGTGCCGGAGGATGAGCTGGCCGTGGCGGTGGAGTCAGGGATGGTGAAGATCAACCTGGGCACCATTCTGAACATCGCCTTTACGGGGGCAGTCCGTTCCGCCCTGGCCGGGACGGATGTAGTGGATCCCCGCCGATACCTTGCTCCAGCGCGGCTGGAAACCACCCGGGCCGTTAATCGCTTGCTCGGCGTCGTCTCCACGCGTCGGGCCGCTGTCCTATGAGCTCGCATCTCGATTACGGAATTTCATCAGCGGGGTACAGTGCCGTCATCGTGCCGGAGGGGGCTGCCGTTCGCAGGCTCACCCACGAGGGCCGTGACCTGATCGTTCCCTTCGCTTCCGGAGAGCCGATGCCTGATTACCGGGGTGCCATTGTTGCCCCTTGGCCCAACCGCATTCCGGATGGACGTTACAGCTTCGATGGCGTTGAACGGACAGTGCCAATCAACGAACCCTCCAGGGCGGCAGCACTGCATGGTCTGGTGTCACACGTTCCATGGTCCGTCTACCACCATGACGAGAGGAGCATCCGGCTGCGGTGCATCTTGGCTGAGAGCGAGGGATATCCCTTCGAGTTGGTACTCGATGTTGCCTATACAGCGGACGAGGCCGGATTACATACGGTCGTTACTGCCATCAACACCGGCGAAAACCCGGCACCCTACGGGACTTGCCCGCACCCGTACCTGGTTGCCGGAAGCTCACCCCTGGACGACTGGCACTTGGAGTTGGGTGCGGCAACGTTTCTCGACGTCACACCGGACCGGCTCATCCCGCTCCAGCGCATGTCAGTTGACGGCACGCCATTCGATTACCGCCAACCCCGGCCCTTAGGAAGGACGGCAATAGACCACGCCTTTACCGATCTCATTGCCACTGCCGACGGAGGCCGTCGGATAAGGGTTTGGGATCCGGCCGGCACCGGAGTCGCGATGACGTGGGGAAAGTCTTGCCCATGGGTCCAGGTTCACACCGCGGACCATGTCCTTCCGGAACGGCACCGGGTTGGGCTGGCAGTGGAACCGATGACTTGCCCTCCCAACGCGTTCAACTCAGGCGACGATTTGGTGGTGCTGCTGCCGGGGAAGGCCCATACCGCGGAATGGAGCATTCATGCGCTATGAGGCGACGGGTCCCGCCGCGCACCCCTACTTCTTCTTCCCGCCCCGCTTCGCCGCAGCATTCATCGCCGACTTCACCGCAGGCGGCAGCCCCGCCGTCTCGGTCTCCGGCTCGGCAACTGTTCCGCGCCAGCGGGCCAGTCCCTTCATGCCGTGGTAGATCACCAGGGCGGCAGCCGAGCCCAGGGCAATACCCGTGAACTTCAGCTCGCCAATGGTCCACGTGTAATCCGCGATGCCGATGATCAAGGCAACAGCCGCGGTGGTGAGGTTGATCGGGTTGGAGAAGTTGACCTTGTTCTGGACCCAGATCTTCACGCCGAGCACGCCGATCATGCCGTACAGCATCGTGGCTGCGCCACCCAGGACGCCGGGCGGGACGGTGGCGATCAGTTCGCCGAATTTCGGCGAGAAGCTCAGCAGGATGGCGAAGACACCGGCCACCCAGTAGGCCGCCGTCGAATAGACCTTGGTGGCGGCCATGACGCCGATGTTTTCCGCGTAGGTGGTGGTACCGGAACCGCCGCCGAGCCCGGCAAGTACCGTCGCGGCGCCGTCGGCCATCAGCGCGCGGCCGGAGACGCCGTCGAGGTTTTGGCCTGTCATCGCGGCAACTGACTTCACGTGCCCGACGTTCTCGGCCACCAGCACCAGCACCACCGGTACAAACAGGCCCACCACACCGAGGTGGAATTCGGGCGTTTGGAACTGCGGCAGACCGACCCAGGCGGCCGCGTCCATCTTTTCGTACGAAACCTCGCCCCGAATCATCGCCACGAGGTAACCCACAACGACGCCCACCAGAATGCTCAGCCGCCCCAGGATTCCGCGGAACAGGACCGACACCAGGATGATCGTCACCAGCGTGATGAGCGCGGTGACCGGTGCGGCGTCGAAGTTGTTTTTCGCGGCGGGCGCCAGATTCAGGCCGATCAGCGCGACGATCGCGCCCGTGACGATCGGCGGCATCAGCCGGTTGATCCATTCGGCGCCGAACTTCTGGACGATCGCACCTATCAGCGCCAGTACGACGCCGGCAAGCACCACGCCGCCCAGGGCGCCGGCAACGCCGTACTGCTGCTGGGACGCCATGATCGGGGCGATGAACGCGAAACTCGACCCCAGGTAGCTGGGCACGCGACCCTTGGTGATGACCAGGAACAGCAGTGTGCCAATGCCGGAGAAGAACAGCGTGGTAGCCGGCGGCATGCCCGTGATGATGGGCACCAGGAACGTCGCGCCGAACATGGCAACAACATGCTGCATGCCAATGCCGATAGTGAGGGGCCAGGCAAGCCGCTCATCGGGGGCAACAACGTGGCCGGGGCGGATGGACTTGCCGTTGCCGTGGAGCTTCCATTTGGTGCCGAGCATGCTCATGGCGGGGCCTTCCTCAGAAGAGTATTGGGATTCGGTGCAACATTACCGCCAAACCGGACACCACCGCCGCGCTGAAGCTGCGCTACCTCGGAACCAGCCCGAAGAGGAACTTCTTTTTCACCATCACCCACAGCACGCCGAGTAACGCGACATACACCGCTGTGTTCAGCCAGAGGTTGCCATCGCGAAGGACAGGGATGTTGGCAATGGCCACGATGAAGAACACATGCATGATGAACACATACAGCGTGGCTTGCCCGAGTGGCACGAAGAACCAGCCCACAGCGCGCGAGAGTGGCTTCCAGAATGCACTCAGTAGCGCGTAGAGGGCGATGGTGATGAGGATGACGTTCAGCACGCGACCAGGGCCAAGGTAGGTGCGGCTGAAGAACGTGTCGTAGAGGTACCTGAACGTCGCGTCGGGGATGAGCGCGAGCCGCACGTCCAATTGGTTGGTTAGATATGGCCCGCTCCACGAGAAGAGCGCGCAGGCCGCGGCCAGGAAGATGCATGCCCCCAAGAGAATCCGCTGGCGGGGGTGCGCGAACCAGTCAATGATCCGTTGGCGGTGGAAGCCCGCGGTCATGCCGAGGACGAACAGGACCTGCCACACGAGCAGCGGAAAGGAATCCTCAAACTGAGAGGGCAGCAGCCGGAAACGGAAGACAGAGCCGGCGATGTACAGGGCTCCGCTGACGGTGAGCACCAACCACGTCAGTCCGCGGGAGAGCGCTACCAGGATCAAAGGACTGATCAACAACAAAACCACATACAGGCCCATGATGTTGAACTGCCACGGCCCAACCTGCAACAGCAGCAAGGCGGGAATCAAACCCTGCGGAACCGGGAACTGCAGCAGGCCTTCCATCCCCGCGTAGAGGTCATAGGTCGTTCCTGCGGCTGAATGCCCCGCCGCACCCGTTCCTTGGTCCGTGAAGGTGGTGACCGCGGCTGCGTTGATGAAGGGGAGCAGGCTCAACACGTACACGATCAGGACCACCGCCAGCGCGGTGAAGTACAGTTTCGATGCGCGCTTGGTGGTCCCGTCCACCACGTCTCCCAGTTCCGTGGCGATGCGTGGCCCGTAGACCATGCCCAACACTGCTCCTGAAAGCATGACGAAGAGCTCGGCCCCGGAAACGACGCCGATGCTCTCCTGGCTCAGCAATTGGAAGACAGAGTTGATGCCAACGTGATTCACCACCACAAACACGATGGCCAGGCCCCTGAGCATGTCGATGCGGGCATCGCGCTTATCCGAACCGGTGTAGGACCACCTGTTGGGTGCCGTTCTAGATGACAGAAACCACAATGCGCCAACGGCTACCAGGACAGATCCCGCGGTCGCCCATGCTGCCCAGCCCCGGAGGGTTGTTCCGGACTTAGCCTGCGGTGCCTCAAGGCCGGGAACGTCCTTCAAGCCCTTCTCGGTCACAGGACCCACTGCAAGGCCGGATGTGTCCAAGGACGACCGGAAGGGAGCAGCCAGAGATGGTTGCGCGGTGGCGCGCCAGTCAATGGAAACCTTGCTCTGGTCGCGGGCATCGGTGGTTTCGTTCCAGACCACTGCCCGGACGGCACCGTTTTCGGGCTGAGCCACGGAAGCGAAGACCTGGTGCCACCACGTTTGCTTGACGTCGATCTCGGCGGCGCCCCCAGCGCCCGGAGAGTAGAACGCGCCGGTTTCAATCAGGAGCGGCTTGTTCCTGGCTTGGACGTAGGTTCCATAAAAGTTGTCCGTGCCTGTGCCTCCACTGGACGCATGCAGGGCGTTGTTGAACTCGCCGGCGTCGGGGAGGGTGTTGTTCGCAGCGCCGGCTCCTGTGGTGTCGTGGTAGATCGACAGGCCGATCCAGTCCACAACGTCATCGCCGGGGTAGTAAGGGTCGAATGCCGAGTCGTCCATGTCCCAGATCCCGTTGCCGTTGGTGTCCAACGAACTCAGCGGAACTCCCTTGGGCGGGGTGGAAGTAGCCGTCCGGAATGGATAGTCCTTCTCAGCCGTCGGAGACCACACCATCACGGGATCGGCCAGGCTGCCCCGGAGGGCAACAGCAACCCGGCCGAACGCGGCCCGGTAGGCGTCCGGTTCCTGGCCCCAGCCCACCCACGGCGTGTTCATGTCCGGTCCGAAGCGGACGAACACCTTCCCCCTGAACCCGGCTGCCGCCGTCGTGATTTGACGCGCAAAAGTGGCGGCAACGTCTTCGGTGATGTCCTGCAGGGGGATGCCCGGGCGGACAGTCAAGAGGGCATGCGAGCCTTGATCGGCCACCTCTGCAAAGTAGCTCTTGAGGTATTCCCGGCCGCCGTCGTCCTCTGGGAGGGACACGTTCTGCCCATAGAGGGCTGCAGGGGCTCCCAGGCGCTGTGCGTAATCCGCGGCTGAGTCCTTGTTCCAATCCAGCAATGCCCCGAAATACCGCTTGTCCGGACCGTCGCTGGGACCCTCCTGGCCCACAGAACCCCAGGCTTGGGTGGACGGAAGGAGAAACGCGAAGAGCAGCAGCAGGAGAACTACCAGCGCCCGGCGAGGGGCCGCTAAGGGAAAGGTAGGCATCAGGCCCCTTCTGGTGTCGTCATTCCCACGGCTGCGGCGTCCGCACAGTTATGCGGCAGCTCACAGGCACGATGGTACCGACTTTCCCGCTGTGCCCAATGTCACGCACCGTCATGGGAAGAGGACATGCGAAGTTGAAGTTGCAACCATGGAAAGCAGAAGTGCCCGGCCGGCTCAGTGTCAGGGCCCAGCGAAAGGTTCACTAATGACTATTGCCCACGAAGAAGCAGTCATTGACGCCGCAGCAGTCGACGCCATTTTTGCCGAAGCACGTACCGCAAACAGCTTCTCCGGTGAGGTCACCGAGGAGCAGGCGCGAGCCATCTACGAACTCACCAAGTTCGGCCCCACGGCCTTCAACTCCCAGCCCCTCCGCGTGACCTACGTCCGCTCGGACGAGGCCCGCGCCAAGCTGGTTGACCACCTGTCCCGCGGCAACCAGGCCAAGACGGCGTCCGCTCCGCTGGTCGCCGTCCTCTCTTACGACACCGACTGGCAGGGTCAGTGGGACAAGTTCCTCCCCGCTTACGGCGCCCCCAAGGCCATGTATGACGAGAACGCCGAACTCGCCGCTGCCACGGGCAACAACAACGCCCACCTGCAGGCCGGCTACTTCATCCTGGCCGTGCGCTCCCTCGGATTCGCTGCCGGCCCGATGACCGGTGCCGACTTCGCGGCCATCGACGCCGAGTTCTTCCCGAACGGCGACCAGAAGAGCTTCCTCATCGTCAACATCGGCCAGCCCGGCCCGGACGCCTGGGGCGAAGCCAAGCCGAAGTTCGCCTACGAGGACGTTGTCCGCACGGTCTGACCCTCGCGGTTCCAGCAACGCTCCTGCACTTGGGTGCAGGAGCGTTGTGGTTTAAACGGTTGGGATGTGAGAGAGGGTCGGGGGTGTTGCACGCTCGCTCACATCCCGGGGCTTGGAACGGAACGCTGGATCACATCCTGCGGGGTTAGGCGATGACGCCGTCCACCAGGGCCTTGGCCTCCTGCTGGACCTGTGCCAGGTGATCCGCGCCCTTGAAGGACTCGGCGTAGATCTTGTACACGTCCTCGGTGCCTGAGGGGCGTGCCGCGAACCAGGCGTTCTCGGTGACGACCTTGAGGCCACCAATGGACGCGCCATTGCCGGGAGCCTCGGTGAGCTTGGCGGTGATTTCCTCGCCGGCAAGGGAAGTGGCGGTGACGTCCGCGGCAGAGAGCTTGCCCAGCTTGGACTTCTGCTCGCGCGTGGCGGCGGCGTCGATGCGGGCGTACACCGGTGCCCCGAACTGGTCCGTCAGTCCCTTGTACAGCTGCGAGGGGGAAGATCCCGTAACAGCCGTGATTTCCGAAGCAAGCAGGGCCAGGAGGATGCCGTCCTTGTCCGTGGTCCAGACGCTGCCGTCGAGCTTGTTGAAGGAAGCGCCGGCTGATTCCTCGCCGCCGAATGCGCCTTCGCCGGAGAGCAGGCCGGGCACGAACCACTTGAAGCCCACGGGCACCTCAACGAGCTTGCGGCCGAGGCCTGCGGCCACGCGGTCGATGATCGAGGACGAAACCAGCGTCTTGCCCACCACCGAGGAAGGGTTCCAGCCGCTGCGGTTCCGGTACAGGTAATCGATGGCGACGGCGAGGTAATGGTTCGGGTTCATGAGCCCGCCGTCGGGGGTCACGATGCCGTGGCGGTCGGCGTCGGCGTCGTTACCGGTGGCGACGTCATACGCAGCGCCGCCGGAACCGCCTGCGGACATGCGCTTGATCAACGATGCCATGGCCGACGGCGAGGAGCAGTCCATGCGGATCTTCTCGTCCCAGTCGAGGGTCATGAAGGCCCACTGCGGGTCGACCGTCGGGTTCACCACGGTGAGGTTGAGCTGGTGGCGCTCGCCGATCTCGCCCCAGTAGTCCACGGAGGCGCCGCCCATGGGGTCGGCACCGATGCGGACGCCGGCGTCGCGGATGGCGTTGAGGTTCAGCACGGACGGGAGGTCGTCCACGTAGCTGCTGAGGAAGTCGAACTTGCCGGTGGTGTCAGCGGCCAGGGCATCGTTCAGGGGCATGCGCTTGACGCCGCGCAGCCCGTTCTCCAGCAGTTGGTTGGCACGATCCGCGATCCAACCCGTGGCGTCCGTGTCTGCAGGGCCGCCGTGCGGAGGGTTGTATTTGAAGCCACCGTCAGCGGGCGGGTTGTGGCTCGGAGTGACCACGATGCCATCGGCTTGCGGCGTGCCGGGAGCCGCTTCGCGGTTGTACTTGAGGATTGCGTGGCTCAGCGCAGGTGTGGGCGTGTAGCCGTGGCGGGCATCAACAAGCACGGTGACGCCGTTGGCGGCCAGCACTTCCAGCGCGGAATTCTGTGCCGGCTCGCTGAGGGCGTGCGTGTCGCGGCCGATGAACAGGGGACCGGTGATCCCCTGGCGTCCACGGTATTCAACAATTGCCTGGGTAATCGCGAGGATATGGGCCTCGTTGAAGGAGGCCTTCAAACTGGATCCGCGGTGTCCCGACGTTCCGAACGCCACGCGCTGCGCGGGATCGCCCAAGTCCGGAGCTACGTCGAAATACGCGTCCAGCAGGGCTGTGATGTCAACAAGGTCCTGGGGAAGGGCAACTGTGCCCGCTCGGCTAGCCATGGGGTCCAGCATGCCAGACCCAAGGCCCGGCTGACACGAAATGTCCGTGATCCGGCCCCTGTGACGCCGAATGGCGGACATCCATGCGGGATATCGCCTAAACGTTCACTCCACGTTTACCATCAGTGGCCTTAGTGATGGATTGCGTTTGCAACGGCTTGCCGCCACAGTGCGCACTACCTTATATGCAGCCCCGTACGGCGGTAGTGTTGGGATCAAAGACCATTTTCAGGGGGATTCCTATGACAGATCAGCCAGCCAAGGGCAACGAGGACAAGCCGGCCGGCTACGAGCCGCCGCAGTACGTTCCGCCGGCCCAGTTCAGCGCGCCCGAGCAGAGCCAGCCGGGTGCTCCGGTTCCGCCTTCCTTCGAGCCGCCCACGCCGTCGTTCGATCAGGCAAATGCCACGCAGCCAATCCCGCCGTACGAGCAGAACGCCTACGGCCAGCAGAGCTCCTACGGACAGCCGCCCGCCCAGGACGCGTACACCCCGGGCGACTACAGCCAGCAGCCCGCCTCGCCCTACGGCCAGCCGCCCAGCCCGTACCAGCAGCAGGCTTTCGGCCAGCAGCCGTACGGCCAGCCGCAATCCCCCTACGGCCAGCCCGCCTACTACGCCATGCCCACCCAGCCCAAGGGCCTGAGCATTGCCAGCATGGTGTGTGGCATTTCCATTTACGTGGGCTTCGGGTTTGTCCTCCTCCCGCAGATCGCGGCCGTGATTTTGGGCCACCTCGCGTTGAAGCGCGAACCTGCGGGCAAGGGCATGGCGATCGCTGGTTTGGTGATGGGCTACCTCGGCATCGCACTGACGGTGCTTTTCGGCATTTTCATCATCATCGGCATCGGCGCAGCAAGCAGCAGCAGGTACGGCTACTAAAACGCACGACGGCGACCCTTGCGTCAGGTGGGAATCCCACCGAACGCGAGGGTCGCCGTTGTCGATTAACGCGGTCCCTAGCGGACGCCGCCCATCAGTTTCTTGATCGCCGGAGTAGCTGCAGCCAAGGCAACGGCCAGGACCACTGCAACGCCGCCGATGCCCAGGAAGTACGGGAGCTCGTCGGCTGGGTTGTAGAGTCCGGCCAGGATGCCGGCCAGGGTGGTGCCGAGTGAAACCGACAGGAAGAACAGTGCCACCATCTGCGTGTGGAAGGCCTGCGGCGCCAGCTTGGTGCTCACCGACAATCCGATGGGGGAGAGGCATAGTTCCGCGAGGGTGAACAGGAACAGGATCCCCACGAGTGCAAGCAGCGGGGTCTTGCCTTCACCAGCGAGCGGGATGAACGCCAGGAACGCCAGACCCATGATGAACAGGCCCATGGCGAACTTGAGGGGCGAGCTCGGCTGCCTGGAGCCCAGCTTGGTCCACAGGGCCGCCATGACACCGGCGAAAATGATGATGAACACCGGGTTGATGGACTGTACCCACGCGGCAGGCATTTCCCAGCCGAACAGGTTGCGGTCCAGCTTTTCCTGCGAGTACACGGCAATGAACGTGAACTGCTGCTGGAACAGTGCCCAGAACGCCGCCGACGCAATGTACAGCGGGATGAACGCGATGACGCGCTTGCGCTCCACGCCGGTCACCAAGGGGCTGCGGAAGATCAGGAACAGGTAGATCACCGAGGCGCCGATAGCCGCGTACGCCATGCTGCGCGCGAGGTTGTTGGCGTTGACGATGCCGGTGCCAAGCAGCACGCCGATGACGATCAGGATGCCCAGGAAAATGAGCCCGTAACGTGTCCGGTCCTTGCTCGGCAGCGGGTTGGGAACGCGGTGCGCTTCCTCGGGAAGCCGTTTGCGGCCCAGCGAGTAGATGACCAGGCCGATTGCCATGCCCACGGCCGCAGCGCCGAAGCCAACGTGGAAGCCGAAGCTGGTCTGCAGGAAACCGGTGACCAGAGGGCCGATGAGCCCGCCAATGTTGATGCCCATGTAGAAGATGGAGAAGCCGGCGTCGCGACGCTCATCTTTTTCGCCGTACAGGCTGCCGACCAAGGCTGTGGCGTTGGCTTTCAGGCCGCCGGAACCGACACCCACCAGCACCAGACCCGCAATCAGGCCCGGAATGCCCGGGAGCAGGGCCAGTGCGATGTGGCCGGCCATGATCATGATGGCCGAGCCGAAAAGCACCTTCTCGGAACCGAAGAGGCGGTCGGCGAGCCAGGCGCCAAGGATCGTGGACAGGTAAACGCCGCCACCGTACGCGCCCACCAAACCAGCGGCGAGGCCCTGGTCGATGGAGAGACCGCCTTGCTCGGCGGTGAAGTACATGTAGTAGAGCAGGATTCCCTGCATGCCGTAGAAGGAGAATCGCTCCCACATTTCCACGGAGAAGAGGCTGGCCAACATCTTTGGGTGGCCGAAGAATGACGTATCGCCCGCTGGCTTTGCGGACTCAGCCGTGGTTTGGGGTGTGCTCATTTTCTTAATGCTGGCACTGACTGCGGGCATTGTCACATCGATGAATGCCCCAGGCAACCACCATCCATATGTTAGACGCGCGTCATGGCGGCCTCCAGGGCGCGGGCAATTTGGAGAAGTCGCAGCTCAGAACCAACTGGCCCGATGAGCTGGATTCCCATAGGCAGGCCCGCTGCGGTGGTGTGGACCGGAATGCTGATGGCCGGCAACCCGCACACGTTCACCATGGAACTCCACGGCGCGTATTGGCATTGCCGCTTGTAGTCCTCATCCGCGTCGCCTGCCCACGCGCTCGGCCACGGATCGCCGCTGTGACATCCGCCCGTGAACCACCCGATGGGCCGGGGAGTCTGCGCCAGGGTAGGCATCAGGATCAAGTCCCACTGCGCGTACTGGGCGATGGTGTCGTGCTCGAAATGCCGCAGGAACCCCAAAGCTTCATCCACCTTCAGGGCGCTGCGCTGTTGTGCCCGGCGCCTGAACGTCCTGGTCAGCGGTGTCAGCAGAGGCTCGCGCTGGGGTGCTATCCGGGCACTTCCGACGCCGGCAGTCCAGGCCGCGGTGAACGCTTCGGGATAGCGGTTGTCATAGCGGATTTCCGCTTCGCCCACGATATGGCCGACCTCTTCCAGCAGCTTTACCCCCAGATTCAGGGCGTCCATCGCGTCCGGCCCGACCTCGAAGGGGTACACGCCGGCCCAGGGGCTGTCCAGGCTCACGCCGATCCTCAGGGATTCAGGCGCCCGCCCAACGTTGGCGAGGTATCCGCCGTCGGGCGCTTTATCCCGGGGGACCAGCGCGTCCATGAGCAGCGCCGCGTCCGACGCATTCCGGGCCAAGGGTCCGGCAACCACCAACTTGGCTGAATCTCCGGCGCTCACCCCGGCAGGTACCAAACCCCGCCCCGGCTTCAGCCCCACGAGCCCGCAGGCTCCCGCCGGGATCCGGATGGACCCGCCGCCGTCGGTCCCGGGCGCGAAGGGAACCAGTCCCGCAGCCACGGCTGCCGCGCTGCCTCCCGACGAGCCGCCGGAGCTTCGGCCCAAGGCGTGCGGATTGCGCGACGGCGGTGCAATGCGGTTTTCGCTGTAGGCCGTCAGCCCGAATTCCGGCACCTGGGTCTTACCCAGCGAGATCACGCCCTGCGCCTTCAAGGTAGATGCCAAGGGCCCGTCGTCGGGCGCCGGCTTGTGCTCCAGCGCGGCGCTGCCGTGGGTGGTCGGGACGCCGGCGACATCGGTGAGGTCCTTGAACGCTGTGGGCAGGCCGTGCAGCAGCGGCAGCTCCTCCAGTCGTCCCTCCCGGGCCAGCCGGGCATGGAGAGCGTCGGCGGTTCGGGCGTCCATGAGGGCCTGCTCCGCGGTAACGGTGATGAAGGCGCCGAGCTGCGGGTTTCGCGCCTCTATTGCTGAGACGAAATGCGTTGCGGCTTCCCTCGCAGAGAGTGCACCGCCGGCCAAGGCATCACGGAGCTGGACGGCGGTTTGCTTGGGAAGGTCCTGCATCGATGGATCAGCCAAGGAAACGGGACTCCAACCGTTCCTCCACAGCAACGGCGTCCACGCTCTCGCCGGCTCCTGCAGTCACGCGGAAAGCGGCCTTGTTCTTGACCTCGGAGACCACTTCCACAAGTTCCGTGCCCCGGTAAACCAGCCCCACGCCGTCGTCCGTGCAGTGTGTCTCGCCGAGAGTGCCGTTGGCCACCAGTTTGTGGATGGCGGGTGCGCGGCGGAGTTCGGAATCGTAGTGGACCCCGTTGCCGTAGGGGAGGAAACCCAGGGAATCCGTGACGGGGCGCAGCTCGGGGCCATAGGAATCGGTCACGCCGCCCTGGTACCAACAGATCGAGCCGGCGGAAACTCCGGCCAGCACGACGCCACCCTCCCACGCCTTGCGCAGGATCCGGTCCAGCCCGTGGGCACGCCACACAGCCAACAGGTTAACCACGGATCCGCCATTGACCCAGACCACGTCCTGCTCCAGGAGATGGGCTTCGGGATCCTCGATGTTCGGCATGGTGAAGAGGTTGAGGTGGCTGAAGTCGAACCCGGCAATGCGCGCGGCCTGGTCCATTTCCGCGGCCCACCACCGCTGATCGCCGGAGGCCGTGCCAATGTGCGTCACCTTGGGCGCGCGGCCGGTCACGCCTGAGAGTTCCACCGCGTAGTGCATCAGGTGGTTGAACTCGATCCTTGTCCTGGCGCCCGGCTTGTAACCGCCGGATGTAGCCAGAATCGTGGGTTGCCCAGCAGCCATGGGTGCTCCTAGTAGCCGGTCTCGGGGGTGTGCTTGAAACCCAGTCTTAACGCCAAGGCCACTGTGCGCAAGCGAAGACAGCAGCCCCGTGCCTGCGGCAGGTCCATGCGACTAGGCTGGATGCTGACTTCAATCGATGGGAAGGATCCACTATGAGTGACTTCGATACCGTGCCTGTGGGCGACATTCCGGCCGATGCCAGCATCCTGGACGTCCGTGAAGACTACGAGTGGGTGGCAGGCCACGCGGAAGGTGCGCGCCACATTCCCATGGACCAACTGCCCGCCCGCCTGGACGAACTGGATCCGGACGAGGACTTCTTCGTGATCTGCCGGACGGGTGGCCGGTCATTCCGTGCTGTCCAGTGGCTGGTGGGCCAGGGCTACTCGGCCGTGAACGTGGCCGGGGGCATGGACATGTGGTTTGAAGCGGGCAAGTCGATGGTTTCGGACAACGGCCTCAAGCCGGTAGTCCTCTAGTCTTCACGTATATAACCAGCAAGGAATACTCGATGCCAGCGACTTACACCTTCCTCGGACCTGAGGGCACCTTCACTGAGGCCGCACTCCTGCAGGTCCCTGGCGCAGCTGAAGCAACGCGTATTCCCTGCACCAACGTCAATACGGCGCTGGAACGCGTCCGCCTCGGCGTGGCAGATGCAGCTATGGTTCCCATCGAAAACTCCGTGGAGGGCGGCGTCACTGCCACCCTGGATGCGATCGCCACGGGACAGGAACTCCGGATCATCCGGGAGGCCCTGGTTCCCATCACCTTCGTGCTGGTGGCGAGGCCCGGCGTCGGGCTTTCCGACATCAAGCGCGTCTCGACGCACGGCCACGCCTGGGCCCAGTGCCGCTTGTGGGTGGACGCGAACCTGCCCGGCGTGGACTACGTGCCGGGTTCGTCGACGGCGGCGGCAGCCATGGGGCTCCTGGAGGATGACGCCCACTACGAGGCTGCCATCTGTGGCCCGTTGATCGCCGCCGACCAGCCCGGACTTAACGTGCTGGCTACGGACATCGGGGATAACCCGGACGCTGTGACACGGTTCATCCTGGTGAGCCGCCCGGGTGCGCTGCCGGAAAGAACCGGAGCGGACAAGACCACCGTTGTTGTTCCCCTCCCGGAAGACCACCCTGGTGCGCTCATGGAGATCCTGGACCAGTTCGCTTCCCGCGGCGTGAACCTCAGCCGCATTGAATCGAGGCCCACCGGGCAGTACCTGGGCCACTACTTCTTCAGCATCGACGCCGACGGCCACGCCTCGGATTCCCGCGTGGCTGACGCCTTGGCCGGCCTGCACCGGATCAGCCCCGCGACGCGCTTCCTGGGCTCCTATGCCCGTGCGGACAAGCAGGAGGCTGTGGTGGCTCCGCACACCTCGGACGCGGCGTTCGCCTCCGCGCATGCCTGGGTGGACGCGATCCTGAGGGGTTCCTAGCCCTCCTCCGCAGGGTGCGGCTGGCCTACTTTCCCCGTGATGGTTCTGTGCGTATGCTTGCCTGATCCATAAACGATGGATGAATGCATCAACGAAAGGAGCGGTCATGTCTGTCCACCGGGATGACAAAGACGGCCAGGGCATGATCGTCAATCCGAAGCCCTCAGGCGAGAACCAGGACGACTGGAATGGCGATGAGGCCGATCGTGCGGACCGGCTCCGCTTTGAAGAAGAACAAGCCATGATCAAGGAGCAGGCCGAGGCCCGCGCGGCCGCGAAGGCAGCCACCGAGGAAGCCGAAGAGAACGCGGCAGAGCCGGACGCCGGCTCGATCTAGGCGGTTGGTCCTAGG
Source organism: Paenarthrobacter sp. NPDC057355 (assembly GCF_042667405.1). NCBI lineage: Bacteria > Bacillati > Actinomycetota > Actinomycetes > Micrococcales > Micrococcaceae > Paenarthrobacter > Paenarthrobacter sp. NPDC057355. Next base: position 25,537 of record NZ_JBHVAL010000021.1, read on the forward strand.
CGATCTGCGCCTTGGGTACCCGCACCAGCAGGGACCCTGGCTCCACCTGGACGGTGACCGTCGTCGCTTCACCTGACGGATCGCCGTCGAGCTGTGTGGCCATGGGTTCCTGGCTGCGGATGACCACCTTCCCTGAGCGGTAGAAGCTCATCATGGGCAGGTTCCTGTTGTGTTTGAACAGGATCTTCGCGTACATCGCGAGCCAGCCGAAGGCACTGCGGGGGCTCATGACCACAATGTCCAGCATCCCGTCGTCGATCATGGCCTGCGGGATGAAGTCGATGCCCCCGGGAATCAGGCCACAGTTGGCGAACAGGACGCTGCGGATCTTACGGGCCTGCTCCGGCTCGTCATCCAAGGTGATGGTGACGCGTTTCCGCCTCCCGGGCAGGTGCCGGACACCGGCCTCCGTGTAAGCCAGCCAGCCGACGCTCTTTTTGAGGTCTTCCTTGGTGTCGCCAACCACCTCGGCGTCCAGGCCCATGCCCGCGATGACCAGGAACGTGTGTTCTCCGGAGACTCCCGTGATGTCGTTTTCGATCCCCATGGTGGCGGTGTCGATGTAGCGCTGATGGCCGAACAACGCCGTCTGGATGCATTCGGCGAGGTTCGTAACGTCCAGGTCCACGTTGCGGGCCAGGAGGTTCCCTGTTCCCAACGGGACCAATCCCATGGCCACGTTCTTGTGCGCCAGCGACTCAGCCACCACGCGCACTGTACCGTCGCCGCCGCAGGCAAGAACGACGTCGGCCCCGTACGCCAGCGCTTGGCGCGACTGGCCGTAACCGGGATCTTCCACCGTGGTTTCGTAGAATTTAGGGGCGTCCCAGCCCGCCAGATCGCAGGCATCGATGATGGCTTGGCGCGCCACAGCCGCGTTGTTCTTGACGGGATTGAGGATCACCGCGACCTTCTGGTCTCCCGGCCCGGGCTTGTGGGCATCCTCCCGTACTGCGCTCCTGATGTGCCTGGCTTTCAACCGGCGCACGCCCCACCAGCTCGAGACGGCAAAAGCCACGCCCCCAGCGAGAATCACGTACAGGATCCAGTCGTTCATTGTGCTTCAACACTATTCGATACTCTTGTGTGGTGATCGACGTAAAAGACCTCAGCGAAAATCCGGACAAGTTCCGTGCCAGCCAGCGCGCCCGCGGTGCCGACGAGTCCGTTGTGGACGCGATCATCTCCGCTGACGCCGATCGCCGTGCTGCGCTGGTCCGCCACGAGACCCTCCGCGCCGAGCAGAACGCGTTCGGCAAAAAGGTGGCCCAGGCCAAGGGTGAGGAAAAGCAGGCCCTGCTGGCTGAGGTCAAGGAGCTCGCAAACGCGGTGAAGGCTGCGTCCGCGGAAGCCGCCGCTGCCCAGGCAAAGCAGGATGAGCTGCTGCGTGTCATTCCCAACCTTGTTGTGGACGGCGTCCCCGAGGGTGGCGAGGACGACTACGTGGTGGTCAAGACCGTTGGAACTCCGCGCGAGTTCACGGATTTTGAGCCCAAGGACCATCTGGAAATCGGCGAGCTGATCGGTGCCATCGACATGGAGCGCGGCGCGAAGGTCTCCGGCTCACGGTTCTACTTCCTCCGCGGCGTCGGTGCCCGCTTGGAAATGGCGTTGCTGCAGATGGCCATGGACCAGGCGATCGAAGCCGGGTTCGTGCCCATGATCACCCCCACTTTGGTGCGCCCCGAGACCATGCAGGGAACCGGTTTCGATGTAAAGCACGACGCCGAGATCTACCGTCTCGCTGAAGACGACCTTTACCTTGTGGGAACCTCGGAGGTGGCCCTGGCCGGGTACCACGCCGACGAGATCCTGGATCTTTCCGCAGGCCCCATCCGGTACGCCGGCCAGAGTTCCTGCTACCGCCGCGAGGCCGGTTCGCACGGCAAGGACACCCGCGGCATTATCCGCGTGCACCAGTTCAACAAGGTGGAGATGTTCATCTACACCACGGTTGAAGAGGCTGCTGCCGAGCACGAGCGCCTGCTTGCCTGGGAAGAGGAGATGCTGGCCAAGTGCGAGCTTCCGTACCGCGTCATTGACACTGCTGCCGGCGATCTTGGCATGTCCGCGGCCCGTAAGTTCGACTGCGAAGCCTGGGTTCCCACGCAGAACGCCTACCGCGAGCTCACCTCAACGTCCAACTGCACCACCTTCCAGGCCCGCCGCCTGAACATCCGCGAACGCGTGATCAACGACGAAGGTGTAGCCAAGGGGACCCGGGCAGTGGCCACACTGAACGGCACCCTGGCCACCACCCGTTGGATCGTTGCCATCCTTGAGCACCACCAGAACCCGGATGGTTCCGTCAACGTTCCCAAGGCGCTGCAGAAGTACCTTGGCGGCCTTGAGGTCCTGCCGGTTCTCTAGTTTCCCTCTATGGGCGGATCCCGCTCTTGTTCGTGGTTCACGGGCAAGGGCGGGATTTTTCGTTGTTCAGGCGGGTTTGCGGGCCACGACAATCAGTTCGCCCTGCCCATGGCCCACGGCCTCCCCGGACCAGCCTCCAAAAATGCCTTCAACCGTGAAGCCCGCCGCGATGAGGTCATGGCGCAGTTGGTCCTCGGTTCGGAAGGCCAGCACGGAGGTCTCCGTCTCCACTGGGCCTCCTTGGAGGGATCTGTGCTCAGTCAAAGCAATCAGACCATCCGCGTCAGGCTCAGGGGAGCTCTCCATCCAGGTTTCCACCGCGGTGCCGTCGGGAAGGATGTGCCGGCTCTGCGTCTCCGTCGGGGTCCAGCGCTGCCAAGCCCGGGCTGCGGGGTCGCGGGAATCGAAGGCCAAACGGCCGCCGGGTGCCAGCGCCCGGTGTACGTCGGCAAGCGTGCGGGACCATTCGCCGTCGTCGTAAATCGCTTGGGCGACGTGCGCCGTCATGATGGCGACGTCGAAAACTGTATTTTCAGGGATCCGTGACGATGTGCCCTCGACCCATGTGACACCTTCCGCGCCGGTTTTCCCGCGGGCGGCCCCCAACGAGCCAGGATTGGGGTCGATGCCCACCACGGTGTGTCCGCGGGCGGCTACCGCCAGGCTGATCCTGCCCGTCCCACAACCGAGGTCCAGAACACGCCGGTTTGCTAGTTCGTTCACGAAGGCGAGGAAGAAATCATCGTCCTCTGCCCATTGATTTTCCAGGTCGTAAAGTGCGGCGAGTTGGGCGGGGCTCAGTCCTGGACGCATCCGCCCACCCTACCGTTGTCCAAGCGAGCACGAACGATAAATTGGGCATAAAAATGGAAGGGAATTATCCCTTCCATATTCAATGTATAACCCACCCGGGGGCTTGCGGCAAGGCCCCCCTGGTGCCGAACAATTGATCCTCGAACCCCATAACCAACGCAAAAGGGAGTCGTGGGATGCCTGAAAACAACCGCTTGGGAACCAGTGTTTTTGATTTGCCGGAGCACCTGGAACGCAAAGCCGATTCGCAGCTGATCGACGCCGATGAGCGACAGTTCGATGCCGTCGCAGCCAGTCTCGAGGCAGCCATCGCTGAGCTGTCCACCCGGCTGGAGGCCACCCGCAAATTGCCCGGCGGCAGGGGACAGGCCGCCTTGGACCGTGATCAGGAGATCCACAGGCTGACATCGCGGTTGAGGGCACTGCGCCGTTTCGGGGTGGATATGTGCCTGGGCCGCATGGTTGCTGAGGAGAACCCTGGGCCGGTGTACGTGGGCAGGTTGGGCCTCACGGATAGTCAGGGGAAGAGGCTCCTGATCGATTGGCGGTCACCGGCGGCCGAGCCCTTCTTCGGGGCAACACATGCCAATCCCATGGGATTGGTGAGCCGGCGCAGGTATCGCTGGACCCGCGGACGCGTGACGGACTACTGGGACGAAGTCTTTACCGCCGAAGGTATGGAGGGAAATGCCACGCTGGATGACCAGTCCGCGTTTATCGCCAGCCTGGGCAGCAGCCGCTCTCCACGTATGCGGGATGTCCTGGGAACCATCCAGGCCGATCAGGACAGGATCATTCGCGCCGGCTCGCGTGGGGCATTGGTGGTCGACGGCGGTCCCGGTACAGGTAAGACTGTGGTCGCCTTGCACCGCACGGCTTATCTTCTGTATTCGGATCCCCGGCTCAGCCACCGCAACAACCACAGGCGAAGCGACGTGCTGTTCGTTGGCCCGCACCAGCCCTATTTGGCGTATGTGGCCGATGTCCTTCCAAGCCTTGGCGAGGAAGGTGTTCAGACGTGTACTCTGCGGGACCTCGTCCCGGAAGGTGCCGCGGCCGCCGTCGAACGTGATGCTGAGGTGACCCGTCTCAAATCCTCGGTCGAGATGGTCAAAGCGGTGGAACGCGCCGTGAGGTTCTACGAAGAGCCGCCAACGGAGGGCATGGAGGTGGAGACGCCCTACGCCGACATCTGGCTGGGCAGCGACGATTGGGCGGAGGCCTTCGACGCCGCCGAGCCGGGAACGCCGCACAATGAAGCCCGGGACGATGTCTGGGATGCGTTGCTTGAAATCCTGGCCGACAAGCTGGGCGAGCACTATGTTCCGGAGACCATGCGGCGCAGGGCGTTGAGCCAGAGTGCGGAGCTGCAGTCGGCCTTCAACAAGGCGTGGCCGCTGCTCGACTATGCGGCGCTGGTAGCCGACTTGTGGCGTGTGCCGGCCTACCTGCGGCTGTGCGCTCCACACCTGAAGCCGACGGAAAGGCACCTGCTTCGTCGCGAAAATCCGGAGGCGTGGACCACGGACGACCTTCCCTTGCTGGATGCTGCACGGCTCCGGCTCGGCGATCCGGAGGCATCCAAGCGCAGGCGCAGGCAGGCGGCAGTCCTTTCGGCGGAGCGTGAACTCATGGACCGGGTGGTGGATGACCTCATCGCAGCTGATGACTCCGAGAACCTGGAAATGTACATGCTGCGCGGCGACGACATGAGGGAGAAGCTGACCGGCCAGGACGCCGTCGAATTACCGGATCCGGACGTTCTGGCCGGACCCTTCGCGCACGTTGTGGTGGACGAGGCCCAGGAACTGACGGACGCGCAGTGGCGGATGCTCCTGCTCCGGTGCCCGTCACGGAGTTTCACGGTGGTGGGGGACCGGGCGCAGGCCCGGCACGGTTTCACGGAATCGTGGGAAGAACGCCTCCGGCGCGTGGGCATGGACAACGTGTCGGTGGCGGGCCTCAGCATCAACTACCGCACGCCGGAAGAGGTGATGCTGGAGGCTGAGCCGGTGATCAGGGCCGCCCTCCCGGACGCCAATGTGCCCACGTCGGTCCGGAGCAGCGGGATTCCGGTGCTCCACGGTGCGGAGCGGGAGCTGGAAGCGATCCTGGAGAAGTGGGTGGATGGGCACAGCGAGGGGACGGCGTGCGTCATCAGCCAGCCGGCCCTGGAAGTGGGATCGGAGTGGGACCGGGTCAGTTGGCTCACCCCGGAGCTGGCAAAGGGCCTTGAATTCGATCTTGTGGTCCTTGTTGACCCTGACGATTTCGGCGCAGGGATCGAGGGCGCCGTGGACCGCTATGTCGCGATGACGCGCGCAACGCAGCAGCTCGCCATTCTCACGAGCGGGGCCTGAGGGCACTATTCATGCGCCGTTAATCCTCCGCTGTGGCGCCGGTCCTAGTTCAGCGTCGGGGGTGTCTGGTCTACTGGAAACATGACTATTTTGACTGATACTCCAGTTGCTGGCATCGAGGACCAGCCCAATAAGAACAACAAGCTCATGATTGCCTTGGACGTCGATGGCACGTTGGTTGACCACGATGGCCACATGACCCCCGAGGTCCGCTCAGCCGCCCAGGCAGTGGTGGCCAAGGGACACGACGTCATGATCGCCACCGGACGTTCCCTTAACGCAACCTTGCCCATCATCGAAAAAATCGGCATGGAACGGGGGTACGCCGTGTGCTGCAACGGCGGCGTCACCCTCCGCCTGGACCCCGCCCTGGAGAAAGGGTACGAGATCATCCATAAGGCCACGTTCGATCCCGCTCCCGCGTTGAAGGCGCTCCGGGAACGGCTGCCCAACGCCAAGTACGCCCTGGAGGATGAGGACGGCAACTTCCTTTCCACGGAGCGCTTCCAGGATGCGAGCTTCGGCGTGGAATCCATCGGCGTCGATTTCCAGACCATGCTGGATTCCGTGGCGGTCCGCGTGGTGGTCTTCAGCAGCGAGAACACGTCGGATGAGTTCAACGAGGCCATCAGCCACATCGGGCTCTCCGGGGTGACCTACTCAGTGGGCTGGACGGCGTGGCTGGATATCGCTGCGGAGGGCGTCACCAAGGCCAGCGCCTTGGAGGCCCTCCGTCGGAAGCTCGGCACGGACCGGGCCAACACGGTGGCCGTGGGCGACGGGCGCAATGACATCGAGATGCTCACGTGGGCCGGCCGCGGCATCGCCATGGGCCAGGCACCCGATGAGGTGCTCGCCATTGCGGACGAAGTCACCGCGTCAGTGCTCGACGACGGCGCCGCCTTGGTGTTGCGCGGCCTGCTGTAGGTGCGGGTCGGCTGGAGGTAGTCCGGGACGGCGGCCTGGGCGTCGCTGACATTGCTAAGTTTTTCTCGGTGGGTTGTAGATGCCTGGGGGAAGGTCTAGAGGTTCGCGGTTGCGGAGTATTTCAGGGATCACGGACGCGACGGCGAGGGGTGCCATTTGGCCGTCAGTGTAGGTTGCGGAGTATTCGGCCGGGATCCACGGTAGGTTTTCGGGACCGAGAACGTCCGTGAGGGCATCGCGGTCCAGTGGCTCGTCGCTGAAGGCACGGAACAGCCCCCCGTTGTGCTCTTCGGCGCCTGGACCAAGGAAGTGACCAATGTCGGGTGCGAGCCGGGGCCCGGCCCATACCCACCAGAGCGGGTAGGGCTGGAAACCCACCCACTGTGGGGGGCGCATGTTGAAGATGGGCACGCGGCGCGTGTCTTGGTAGCGTTCAACTTCGGCCGAAGCATAAACCGCGCCAAGTTCGGTTGCCACGGCAAGGAAGAACCGGCGAAGTGCGCTCCTGAGCGTACTATCGGCGAGAGCATGACCGTCCACGACCAGGGTGATTCGGGTGAACGGGTTACCCGCGGAGAGCTGCGGGGCCGCGATCTTTCCGTAGGTGACCGGTGGCGGGTTCTTGTAATAGATGTCCCAGCCATTGGAATCGTCGTTGTAAAACTCATCGATGAAACCTTCTTCGCCGCTGGAATCGAACCGGAACTGAAGGGGTTCGTACTTGCCGAAACGCACCGGGACTGCCTCGGGAAGTACCTCCCTGGCGATCCGCAGATAGCCCTGCAGGAAGTCTGTCGGGAGGTCCTCGTCGAGGATCAGCCAACTGATCCAAACGTCTCGTCGCTCCGGCTTCGGCTCCGTTCTTGCTGGTGCTTTTACTGTCCGAGGTTGGGGCCACACTTCCGAGGTTTGCTCGTCGAGGACTACGCCGTGGCAGGCTTTGGCCAGTTTCCGGGCGAAACGGACACCGTGCGGGATCTCAGACTCCTGGGTGCCTTCGACCAGGACCTGGAACATTGTCGTGGCCTCAGGTAGGACCGCGGTGACCTCCTCCGGGACGTCCTCAGCCTCGACAGAGAACGGCCCGTCAACGGTGAAGCTGTACCCCCGCTTCACACCGCGAAGCGCCACCACGCCGTCGTCCTTCGAAACGCTGGGATCGGCGTGCAACCCGCGGGTGTTGCCCACCAGCAACTGCACCTGATCAATGGCAGGAGAGCCCGCGCAGTAGACCGTCAGATCGTAGGACATAGGCGACTCACTCTTTGGAAAGCCGGAGCGGTCCCCAGGTCTGCGGTCAAGCTCGCCGAACTCAATGAATCCTCGGGGGGTTGTATATGCCCGGGGGAAGGTCTACTGGTTCGCGGTTGCGGAGTATCTCAGGGATGACGGTCGCGACTGCGAGCGGGCCTACTTCGATGTAGCTGTCTGAATAGATTCCGGAATATTCGACGGGGATCCAGGGAAGGTTTTCGGGTCCGAGCTTCTCCGACAGTTGATGTCGCCCGAGGGGCTCGTCGCTGTAAGTCCGAAACCGACCCCCGGCGTATTCTGTCGCTTCACGGCCAAGGAACGGCCCGATTTCGGGAAGGAGTCGAGGGCCGGTCCAGACCCACCACAGTGGGTAAGGCGGAAAACCAACCCATTGTGGTGGTGGCATATTTAAGTAGGGGACGCGGGGTATCTCCCGGCCCATCACCACTTCACCGGAGGCATAGACGGCTCCAAGTTCACTTGCAACGGTAACGAAGAAGCGTCGAAGGGAAGCCCTCAGCTCATCATTGCTTAGTGCCCTGCTGTCCGCACACAGGGAGATTCGGGTGAAGGGGTTGCCCCAAGCAAGCTCGGGGCCCGTGACTGATACGTACGTCACAGGGGAGGGGTTTTTGTAACGGATCTCCCATTTGTTGGCTTCGCTGTCGTAGTACTCGTTGATAAACCCTTCTGGGCGAGCAGGGTCAAATGCCTGGTAAGGCTCATAATTGCCGAACATCACTGGAACGGCTTCCGGAAGGAGCTCTTCGGCTATCCGGAGGTAACGCTCGAGGAAGTCAGTGGGAAGGTCATCTTCAAGAAGATACCAATTCAACCAGACGTCGTTTACTCCTATTGTTTTTTTCGCCTCCACCGCCTGGACCTTTGCCACTTCGGGTTGGGGCCAGATCTCGGTGGTTTGTTCGTCGATGACTGCGCCGTGGCAGGCTTTGGCCAGCTTCCGCGCAAAGCGGACACCATGCGGAATCTCGGCTTCCTGGGTTCCCTCAACCAGGACCTGGAACACCGTGGCCGCATCGGGTAGGACCGCGGTGATCTCCTCCGGGAGGTCCTCGGACTCGACGGAGAACGGCCCGTCGACGGTGAAGCTGTAGCCCCGCTTCATACCGCGCAGGACGACCACGCCGTCGTCCTTCGAAACGCTAGGATCGGCGTGCAAACCGCGGGTGTTGCCCACCAGCAACCGCACCTGATCGACCGTAGGGGATCCCGGACAGTAGACCGTGAGATCGTAGGACATTGATTCTTCTCTTCCTTCGTTTGGGACGCTGCATTGGAGGGCCCGGCAGTTACTTCAAAGTGCGGGGGAGGTCTTCGAACCTAATAAGTCCATCGCGTAGGAGGTCTTTGAGTTCTTGGCTGATTATGTCATCTGGTCCGAGCCTGCCCGTGCCTATGGTGTCGGCCCGAACGTAGACGATCAGCTGACCTTTAGGCTTAGCGGCGTCTGTGTGAGAAGCGTCAATTACGGCGGAACCCTTTTCGGGGTTCCGCCGTAATTCGTTTCCTTGAACCGAGTTTCCCCACCGCTGCCTAGACTGGGGCTGTGTTCTACCAAGAGTGCCCCGCGCCGCCGGGTCTGCAGCCATTCGTCACCCAACTCTGGTTCGTGCGCGCGGAGCCGCAGGCCCGGTACGAGAAAATCCTTCCGGGCCCTGAAGCACACCTGATTCTGAACCTTTCGGACCCGTACCGGCTCATCAGTCCGGCCGGGCACGCACAGGAACCGCGGGCAACCGAAGTTTCCACGGGTTTCTACGCTGGCCTGCAGCGCAGTTACCTCATCAGCGAGAACCCGGAACAACTCTTCAACGTTGGTGCCCGCCTGACTCCCTACGGCCTTGCAGCGTTCACCAGCCAGCCGCCGTCGGACTTTCAGAACCGTGTGGTGGACGCCGAAAGTATCCTTCCGGGTTTTACGGAACTGCGCTCGCGGCTCACGGATGCCGGACCGGGTCAGGCTTTCGAGGCTTTGACGGATTTCCTGCAGCAGAGGCTCAGGCCTGGTTACCAGGCGGACTCCCGGACCACAAGGGCAGTTGCGGCGCTTGCCCGGGAAGACGTTGAAATCAAGGTGCTTGCGGACGAACTGGGTATCAGTACGTCGACGCTCGAACGGGTCATGATGCGGGACTGCGGGACCACTGCCAAGACATACTCGGACGTGTGCCGCTTCAACAGGATCGTGATCCAGGCAGCCGCGCTGCCCAAAGGTTCGGTGCCGGGCCGGGCGCTCCTGGAGCTGGCCGACTACTACGACCAACCACACCTGATCCGCGCTTTTCGCCGGTTCAGCGGCTTCACTCCCACTGAGTATCTCCGTGTACTGCAAAATTATGGGGCGGAATATGCCACTTTCGTCCCATTGGAGGAAGTAACCATTTAGCCTGCGGCTTTTTTACAAGACCGCCGTCCTGCCCCGGGGTACTGTCCACTCAGGAACTTGGAGAGGACAGAATGGACATTCAGATTAGTTGGCTCGCAGTGCTTTTCGCTGCATTGGCAACGTTCGTGGTGGGTGGGCTGTGGTACTCGCTGCTCTTTGCCAAGCCCTGGCAGAGAGCCGCCGGAGTGAGCGATGAGCAGCTGAAGTCCGGCACGGCACGGGTGTTCGCAGGCTCGTTCATTCTGGCCGTGGTGATGGCAGTCTTCCTGGCAGCGTTTATCGGCTCAGGCGGACCCGCATTCGGGACCTTCGCAGGCCTTGCCGCGGGCGTGGGATGGGTGGCCACCGCGCTCGGGGTGAACTACCTGTTCGAACGCCGCAGCCTGGCTCTGTTCGCGATCAACGCGGGCTACAACGTGGTCACGTTCACGGCAATGGGCGCCATCATCGGCGCCATGCAAGGCTAAGCCCTACTTAAAGTACGTCTGAATGTGCCCGCCGCCGGCCGACTCAACGATTGCCTGCGCCACCGCCCGGAGCTTGACGTTCCGGTTGCTGGAGGCCTTCTTGATCAGCTCGATGGCTTCTTCCTGCGTGCACCGGTTCTGGGCAATGATGATTCCGGTTGCCACGTCTATGACTGTGCGCGACTCCATGGCGGCCCGGAGGTTGGCAGCCGTCTGCATATGTTCCGCGATGCGCACGGCAAGGCGAAGACCCTTGGAGGACTGCTCCACATAATCGTTGGCGCGTTGGACTGCTGCTTGGTCGAACGCGTTCGGGTGTTCTGAGTAGAGGTTGAGTCCGGCGGTTGCCGCGGAGTCTCTCAGGGGGAAAGGGACGGCCAGCACGGACCGTATTCCGTGCTTGGTGACCAGTTCGTTGTACTCCGGCCAAGTGTTGTCTTTGGCGAAATCCGGAATGTGGACCTGCGTTATTTCGCGGCACGCACGAAGGCAAGGGCCGTCGTCGAAGTTGTACTGGAGTTCATCCAGCATCCGGGCGCGCTCGCCACTGCTGGCCACAGTGCCGGCGGAGCGGCGACGCATGAGGGTGATGCCGCAAAAAACCTCGTTGCCGGGCGTGCTGAACATGGCGGCGGAGTGCCTGGCCAGTTCCTCCAGGAACACCTCAACGTCGGGGGTGTCGAGCAACAAATCCTGGATGTCGGCCACCACTGTTGTCGGCCCGGCAGTATGCGGGTCTTCCATGAGGAACTCCGATCCATGGTTATGGCTTCTCTTCGAGACTAACTCCGAAGACCGTTGAAAGCTAATAGTAAGTGTGCTTCTCTTTTTAAGGAGTCTTGCCGTGGGCTCACCCTCACCAGCCGGTTAAGGATTGAAGCCCATGCGTCAAACCCGGTCCCTCGCCATCCACTCCGCGCCCCCGTGCGCGCCGGAGGGCAGCATCAGACAAAGTTTCCAGGACAGCCTTGTCCTGGACCACCTCAACCTGGCCAAGTCGATTGCGGCCAGATATTCCGCCCACACCCACGACCTCGACGACGTCAGGCAAGTCGCGTACATGGGCCTCATCAAAGCCTCCCGCGGCTATGACGAGTCTCGGGGTGTCAGCTTCCCGGCCTATGCCGCGCCAACCATCGCCGGGGAAGTCAAGCGCTATCTTCGTGATCATTGCTGGGTGGTCCGGCCGCCCAGGACCATCCAGGACGTTCGACGCCAGGTACTGGCCCGGACGGAGGAACTGACCCAAACGCTGCAACGGACGCCCTCGGCGGAAGAGGTAGCGGAGGATTTGAGCCTGGAACCAGGGCAAGTCCGCGAAGCACTCATGGCAGGCACCAGCAAGCGCCCCGATTCCCTGGACGCCCCGGCGGGGGAAGGCCGTGACGGTCTGCAAGGCTCCTTGTCCGCCTTCGGCTGCCCGACGGACCGGCTTGAAGATGTGCTGGCCCTGCGGAACGCCATCCGTGGGCTGAGCCCCGAGGACCGGCACCTGCTGTACCGGCGCTACTACCGGGAAGAGACGCAGTCCACCATCGCCGAAGCGCTGGGCGTTTCCCAGATGCAGGTATCGCGCAAGCTCTCCAAGATCCTGGTCTCCCTCCAGACACAATTGCTGGACGACGAAGCCCTTCAGCAGGACAGGGCGGTCCACTGAGTTAGCAGCCGAGCTGCTCTACGGCCTCAAGGACATCGTGGACGGTAACGGCCATCAGCGCCGGATCAGGCTCGGCTGAGAACACATCACCGCGGCGGAGTTCGACGGCGGTAAGCACCACGTGCGGTCCCGGCGGCGGTCCCCATTCTTCCGCGGGCGCAGGTCCGAACAGGACGACGGACGGGCGCTCATAAGCGGAGGCCAGATGTGCCGCGCCCGTGTCAGCTGAAATGACCAAGCGGGCATCTGCGATGGTTGCCGCGAATTCGGCGAGGCTTTGACGCCCGGCCAGCAGGCCGTCGTCGAGGTTTGCTCCCTTGAGTTTCGCGAGGGCGGCGGTCTCTTCTGCGCGGGCGCGCTCCGACGTGCCCCCGGTCAGCACCACCTGATGGCCGGCGGCCGCGAGCTGGACGGCAACGTCCGCGAACCGTTCCACGGGCCACAGCCTGCTGCCGTAGGCGGCACCCACATGGATCACGGTGGCTCCGGGACGCGGCGAAGGAACCTCCGGGCGGTTGAGGCGGTAGTCGAGGGGATCGGCGTCGATCCCGTGCCAATTGAGCAGCCGGGTCCACCGTTCACGTTCGGGGATGCCCGTGATCCACTCAGGACCGTCGAGGCCGTCGGATGCATGCGCGATCACCCGGTTTGCGCCCAATTCCTTGATCCGGAGCCGGCTCTCGGGCCCGTTCCCATGCAGGTTGACCGCGACGTCCACTGCGCCGTGGGGAACGGTCAGGGGGGCATCGAGCCCCGGCGTGGGCAGGTGGCCGATGCCGCCAACCAACTCAAGTGCCTCAGCGATCCATGCCGGACCGGCGTACACAATCCGGTGCTCCGGGAACGCCCTCCGCAAGCCGCGCAGTGCCGGAACAGCGACCAGGAGATCGCCGAGTTTCAGGGCGCGCAGGGCGAGCAACAGGGGTTGGTCCTGGTGGTCCTGCCTGTTCAATGCTGTGTCCATAGTGGCCTCCCGCTGAGAGTCTAGCGGCATGAAACTTCTCAAGGCGGCGTTGTTTAGCGTCCGGAGAACTGGGGAACGTTGCGGGTATGGGAGGAACCGGAACGTTGAAGGCGGTCCTGTTTGACCGCGATGGAACACTCGTTGTTGACGTGCCATACAACGGCGATCCGCAGCTGGTGCGGCCCATGGACGGTGCCCTGTCGGCGCTGCGGAAAGTCCGGGAGGCCGGCTTGGCCACTGGGGTGGTGAGCAACCAGTCGGGCGTGGCGCGTGGACTGTTGACCTTGGAGCAGGTGGCGTCAGTGAACAGCCGGGTGGAGCAGGTGCTGGGGCCGTTCGATGTGTGGGAGATCTGCCCGCATGGACCGGCTGACGGCTGCGAATGCCGCAAGCCCGCTCCCGGAATGATCCTGTCCGCGTGCCGGAGGTTGGGGGTCGCTCCCGAGGAAAGTGCTTTCGTCGGCGATATAGGCGCCGACATTGAGGCGGCGACGGCGGCCGGGTCCCGCGCCGTGCTGGTGCCAACACCCGTGACCAGGCAAGAGGAAATCGACGCCGCCGAAGTAGTGGCACCGAACCTCAGCCACGCCGTGGAACTCCTGCTCCGCGGCCACATCGCGCCGGAAAAGACCACCAACAGACAGGATGCCCCTGCATGAGTCGCGTCCTGGTAGCCCGCTTGGACAGCATGGGCGACGTCCTGCTGTCAGGGCCCGCCCTGCGTGCCGTAGCCAACGGAAGCCGTCCGGACGGAAGCCGCCCCAACGACGTCGTTCTCCTGTGCGGCCCCGAAGGAGCAGCCGCTGCGGAGATGCTGCCCGGGGTGACCCAGGTGCACACCTGGGCCTCTCCGTGGATAGTGAACCCTGCCCCGCCGGTCACGGAGGAAATGACCACGGGGCTCATCAACTTCGTCCGGAGTTCCCGCATCGAGGAGGCCGTGATCTTCACGTCCTTCCACCAATCCCCGCTCCCGCTGGCACTGCTCCTGCGCCTCGCCGGCGTCCGGAAGATCACCGGGGCATCGACGGACTATGCAGGCTCGCTCCTGGACATCCGGCTCAAGCCGGGCGAGGACTTTCCCGAAGACCAACCGGAAGCCGTGCGTGCCCTCACCATCGCCGAAGCCGGCGGGTACGTCCTGCCCAACGGCGACGACGGGAAACTCCGCATCACCGCGGGAGAGGACCCTGAGGGGCTGGCCGACGAGCTGGCTGAAGGGGGCCAGTACATCGTGGTCCACCCCGGCGCCGCAGCTCCGGCCAGGGCGTGGCCGGCGTTGCATCACGCGGCAACTGTGGAACTGCTGGAAGCCTACGGGCACCGGGTGGTGGTCACGGGCGGACCCAGCGAAGCATCCCTCACGGCAACGGTCGCCGGGCCCTCGGCAAGGAACCTCGGCGGTGGCACCAACCTCCGGACGCTCGCAGCGGTACTGGCCGGGGCCGCCGTCGTGGTTACCGGCAATACCGGACCCGCGCATCTCGCGGCAGCGGTGGGCACTCCCGTGGTGTGTCTGTTCGCCCCCGTCGTCCCGGCCATCCGATGGGCCCCGTACGGGGTCCCCCTGGAACTGCTGGGCGACCAGGAAGCGCCCTGTAAAAACTCCCGGGCACGCGTGTGTCCCGTCCCGGGACATCCCTGCTTGAGTTCGGTAACCCCGGAACAGGTGGTTGAAGCGGTCGAACGGCTCCTGGGCGGCGTTTCCTCCCTGGCTACCCGACGAAAGGTGTGGAAACCATGAGGATCCTGGTGTGGCACGTGCACGGCGGGTGGATGGAGGCCTTCGTCCGCGGCCGGCACGAGTACCTGCTTCCAAAGACATCCGACGGCGGCGCCTGGGGTTTGGGACGCGGCGGACGCGACTGGCCTGCCGCGGCGCAGGAAGTGGATCTGGACACCCTCGACCCCGACAGCATCGACGCAGTGGTGCTGCAAAGGCCCGAGGAAATCGCGGCCGTTGCCCGGACCCTCGGACGCCGGCCGGGTGTTGACCTGCCTGCCGTCTACCTCGAACACAACACCCCCAAAGGCGACGTTCCCTTCACCCTGCACCCGCTGGCGGACCAAAGCGCCATTCCCGTGGTCCACGTGACCCATTTCAACCGGCTCTTCTGGGACACCGGCTCGGCGGGCACAACGGTCATTGAACACGGCATCCCGGACCCCGGTCGGCTATACACCGGTGAACACGAAGAAATGGGGGTGGTGGTCAACGAACCCGTAAGGCGGGGCCGTGTCACGGGAACGGATCTGTTGCCCGGATTCGCGGGAGTGGGACCCTTGCGCGTGTTCGGCATGGGGACCGAAGCCCTGCCGCAGGCCCTTAACCTGAAGGGCCTTGGCCTCAGCGATGAAAGGCTCCGCATCGCCGGTGACGTGCCCGCCCCGCAACTGCACCAGCAACTGGCCCGTTGCCGCCTCTATCTGCACCCCTTGCGGTGGACCTCGCTGGGGCTGGCCTTGCTCGAAGCCATGCACCTCGGCATGCCCGTTTTGGCCCTGGCCACCACCGAGGCTGCCTGCGCCATACCGCATGGCGCAGGCCTGGTCTCCAACGACGTCGACGAGCTCCAAAGGTTCGCCAAGCGGTTGCTGGATGACCCCGACGACGCGTTCGCCATGGGCATGGTCGCGCGTGAGGCCGCCCTGGAACGGTACGGGCTGGACAAGTTTCTCCGTGCCTGGGACGAGGTGCTGGCCGATCTTCCCGCCAGCCGTGTCCCCGCAAGCTACGTCGCTGCAAACCATGACACCGAGAGGACACACCCATGAAAATCTCCATGGTTTCCGAACACGCCAGTCCGCTGGCTGCCCTGGGAGGGGTAGACGCCGGCGGGCAGAACGTCCACGTGGCGGCACTGTCCTCCTCCCTGGCCGACCGCGGCCACCAGGTCACGGTCTACACGCGGCGCGACGACCCCGGGCTGCCGGCCCGGGTCAAGGTTGGCCCGGGGCTCACCGTGGTCAACGTGGATGCGGGGCCACCCACGAGGGTCCCCAAGGACGAGCTTCTGCCGTACATGGGTGAGCTGGCGGACGGAATCTGCGAGGATTGGGCGGGTCAAACACCGGACGTGATCCACGCACACTTCTGGATGTCCGGCCTCGCAGCTATCCAGGCCTCGCGCAGGGCCGGCACCGCCAACCCCGTGCCAGTGGTCCAGACCTTTCACGCGCTGGGATCGGTCAAGCGCAGGCACCAGGGCGCCGCGGACACCAGTCCGCCCGCCCGCGAATGGCTGGAACCATGGGTTGGCCGCACCGCGGACTGGGTGATCGCCACCTGCCCGGATGAGGTCTTCGAACTCAAAGCCCTGGGCATCAGCAGGTCCAAAATTTCCATAGCCCCCTGCGGCGTGGACCTCACCCTCTTTCCCGGAACGTCCGACGCCGAACCCAAGTCCCGCACGCACCGGATCCTCAGCGTGGGGCGCCTGGTGCAACGCAAGGGGGTGGACCTGATCATCCGGGCCCTTCCGCTCCTGGCGCAGGCCGGCTTCGACGATGTGGAGCTGTTGATTGTCGGCGGCTCCGGCGACGCCCTCAACCTTGAAGAGGATCCCGAAGCCCAGCGGCTCAGGTCCCTGGCCAAGGAGCTCGGCGTTGAGGACAGGGTGACCATGCGTGGACAGGTTCCTCGTGATTCCATGCCCGCTATCTTCCGCAGTGCCGACGCCGTGGTCTGCACGCCCTGGTATGAGCCCTTCGGCATTGTTCCGCTTGAGGCAATGGCCTGCGGAGTGCCGGTGGTAGCCGCCGCTGTAGGTGGATTGCGGGAAACGGTAGTGGACCAGAAGACGGGGCTCCACGTTCCACCCCGGGACCCGGAAGCCCTTGCCGAAGCACTGGAGAAACTGCTGGCAGACCCCGAACTTCGCGCGGATATGGGCCGGGCCGGTTCCCGCCGGGCACGCTCACGGTACTCCTGGGAGCGCATCGCAGCTGACACCGAGAAGGCGTACAGATCCGTTCTTGCCGCCGGATTGTCCCGGCAGGCCGACGAAGGTTTGGAACCATTGGAAGGAACGGCGCTGTGACAATTCAAGGCCGCGTGACCACCGAATCCGCCCTTCCGGGCTTCATTCCCGATACCCTTCCGGCGCGTTGGGGATCAGGCCCCACCCACAACGACGCCGTCACCACCCATCTGGACAACGTCCTGCCCGCGCTCGACTCCTTGCGCTCGCAATCACACCTGTTGTCGGCATGGGGAACCGAACTGGCTACAAGGCTCCTGTCCGGGCAGCGCCTGCTCGCGGCGGGCAACGGCGGCTCAGCTGCCGAGGCACAGCACCTGACGGCCGAACTCGTGGGCCGCTTTGACGAAGAACGTGCACCGTTTTCGGCGATCTCGTTGCACTCCGAGTCTTCCGCAGTCACGGCGTTGTCCAACGATTATGGCTACGACGAAGTTTTCTCCCGCCAGGTCAGGGCGCACGGCCGGGCAGGAGACGTGCTCATCCTTCTGTCCACCAGCGGGCGCAGCCCCAATCTGCTCAACGCTGTCCGGGCAGCGAAGGAACGCGGCGTCCTCACCTGGGCACTGACCGGCGCAGGACCCAACCCCCTCTCCGAAGCCTGCGATCAAGCCATCACCGTCGAAGCCATCGCTGCCAACGCCCAGGAAGGCCATTTGATCGCCATCCATGCCGTGTGCCGCGCCTTTGATGCCGAGGTGGCCCGGCGAACAGACCGGGGTCCGGGGTCGTTTGGTGGCGGTCAACCATGAGGATCACGGTAGTAGGTGACCTCCTTCTGGACGTCGACATCAACGGGACCGCCACCCGACTCAGCCCCGACGCGCCCGTGCCTGTGGTCGACGTCGGTGATGTCCGGCGTCGGGCAGGCGGCGCCGGGCTGGTGGCCACCGTACTGGCGCGCGACGGCCATGATGTCTCGCTGGTCACCGCGGTATCGGACGACGACGGCGCAAGCCACCTTAGGCGCGCACTGGCCGGCGTGTCGGTACTCGCCGGAGCCCCGCTGGCTCCCACGCCCACCAAGACCCGCGTGCGGATCGGGACTCATCCGATGGTCCGCTTCGATCAAGGGTGTGCAGCGGCCCCGGTCCCGTCCAGTACAGGGGAGATGCTTGCCGCCATCACATCGGCGGATGCCATTGTGGTGGCGGATTATGGTCGTGGGATCACCGCCAACACCGACATCCGGGACGCCCTGACGGACGCCGCCCGGCGCATCCCCGTGGTGTGGGATCCGCACCCTTCCGGTTCGGACCCCGTGGCAGGAGTGTCCGTAGTGACGCCCAACCTTGCCGAGGCCACCGCGTCCGCGAAGGCAGGCGGTTCCGGCACCGGCGCTGAAGAAGCCGGCCGTTACCTTCTGGACAAGTGGGGAAGTTCGTCCGTGCTGGTCACCAGGGGCGAAGACGGTGCGCTGCTGTTGTGCTCGGACGGCTCAGCCGAGAGCATCCCTGCGCCAATCACCAACGTGAGCGACCCCTGCGGGGCAGGTGACCGCCTGGCAGGCAGCCTCGCCGTGCACCTTGGCTCAGGCTTGGACCTGGCGCAGGCCGCTGCCCGGGCTGTGGAGGACGCGTCTGCGTTCCTCGCCGCCGGGGGAGCGGCAGCACTGGCCGCGGCGGACGGAGCTGACGCGGCGGACGGGGCGGACGCGGCGGATCCGCCCGAGGTGGGTCCCGCCGTCGAACTTAAAGGCTTGGAACTCGTGGATACCGCCGATCTTTACCCCGACGGCGTCCGCCTTGCCCGTTCCATCCGGGATTCGGGCGGGACGGTGGTGGCGACCGGGGGGTGTTTCGACCTCCTGCACGCAGGCCACGCACGCACACTGGCAGCAGCGCGAAGCATGGGCGACTGCCTGATTGTGTGCCTGAACTCGGACGAATCCGTCCGCCGGCTCAAGGGCGCGCATCGGCCGATTGTCAACGTGGAAGACCGCGCGGAATTGTTGCTCGCCCTCGAATGCGTCGACGCCGTCGTGGTCTTCGGCGAGGACACCCCCGAAGCCTGCCTCGCCCAAATAAGGCCCGGCATCTGGGTCAAAGGCGGCGACTACACCCCCGAAGAATTGCCGGAAGCCCGCCTCCTGGCGGATTGGGGAGGGCACTGCGTCACGGTGCCGTTCCACCCGGCACGCTCCACCAGCGGCCTGGCAGCAGCACTGGCCAAGGTCAGCTGAACCTTGTTGGAATCAACGAAAGGAACCGCATGAACACGCAAACACCTGGACGCGTCATCGTCACCGGAGGCGGGTCCGGCTTGGGCGCTGCGATCGTGGAGGCCATCCGCGACGCCGGTGGCACGCCCTTCGTTTTCGACCGGGACGTCAGCAACGTCTCGGGCGCCAAAGCCCTGGAAGTGGATGTCTCCAACCGTGAGGCCGTGGAAGCGGCGGTGAAGGAAGCCGCGGAAAGCCTTGGCGGCCTTGACGGGGTAGTGACGGCCGCGGGTATCGACCGCTGCGGCAAGCTGGGCGACGTCGCGGCCGAAGAATGGGAAAAGGTCATCGGAGTAAACCTCCTGGGCACCGTTTCCACGATTCGTGCGGCACTGCCGTACCTCAAGGGATCCCGTGGCCGGGCGATCACCATTGCGTCCACGCTGGGGCTCCGGGCACTTCCGGATGCCACGGCCTACTGCGCCTCCAAGTTTGGGGTCATCGGCTTCAGCCGTGCCCTGGCCGCGGAAACGGGCGGTGTCATTGGGGTTACCACCATCATCCCGGGTGGCATGAAAACCCACTTCTTCGACGACCGCGATGAACAGTACAAGCCGCAGGACGATTCCAAGCTCAACGATCCCGCCAACGTGGCGCAGGCCGTCGTGTTCGCGCTCTCACAGCCATTCGGCAGCGAGGTCCGCGAACTCCTCATCACCCCCGCAGAAGAAGGCTCGTGGCCGTAAGGTCCAGCACGTCCTGAACAACGTCGGCCACGGCGATGCCCTTGATGAGGGTGTCGTCGTGGCCGCAGTGCGGAGCGGTCCAGCCAACCTGGGTGACGTCCGCACCGCAACGCGGGCATTGGGTCAGCCAGGACATGTGGATGCGGTGCAGGCCGCGGCCGCGCGGGCCTGCGTTGAACACGTTTCCCACCCAGAAGATGCCCACGGTGGGGGTTCCCATGGCCTGGGCCAGATGCCGTGGGCCGCTGTCGCTGGCCAGCATCACGGTGGCCTCGGCCAGGAGCGCGGCCAGCTCACCGATTTCCAGCTCTCCTGCTACTGACCGCACGGCCTGACGCTGTCCCTCCGGGAGGCCGGCAAGCTCCGCGACCTCCTGGGCCAAGGCCTTCTCGGACCTGTCCCCGACGATCAGCACCTGCGCACCTTCGGCCGCTATGCCTGCCGCAGCTTCGGCAAAGTTCGACGCCGGCCACCGCCTTCGCGGGTCGGTGGCGCCCGGGTGGACAACCACCAGCGACGAGCGGTCAGGGTCCTTCAACCCCGCAATGCCCTGTTGGTGTTCGGGCTTGGGGAGCAGGGGAGGAGCAATGATGGTGGGGGCTCCAGCCAAGCCAGCCACTTCCAGCCAGCGGTCGGGCTCGTTCTGGTAGTAGACGTAGTCCAGGTTCCGCTCCAACGGTTCGGCGTCCTTGGTGCGGGTTCCTGCCGTGTGCCGCGCCCCAAGGCGGAGCAGGAAAGGGTTGGAGTACCGGCCGCCGCCATGCATCTGGACTGCGATGTCGAACTTCCGTGCCCGCATGGCTTCAAAGAAAGCTTCCTGTGCCGCCACGTCTTCCGCGTCATCTTCGAAGCGCTCGCCGTTGCGGGGACCCTCGTGCACGCCACGCGCCACGGGGAGAAGTTCGACGTCGTCCACCGGACCTTCCGTTGCCGCCACCAGTGCCGCGTGAACCGGTGTGCCCAGCAGCGTCAGGCTGGCACCTGGGTAGGCCCTCTTCAGCGCGTTCAGGGCCGGGTAGGTGTAGATCAAATCGCCCAGGCCACCGCCCCTGAGCACCGCGATCCGCTGTACGTCACTGAATTTTTGGAGCACGGGCCCTATGCCGGACGTCAGGTCAACCAGCGGCTTTTCCATGGATACTTTTCCTTCCGGTGCACGCGTGTGAAGCACGATCCGCGGGGTACCTGAGGGGAACAGGAATTGTTGCCCAACCGGAAGGTACCCCATGGCACGCCTATCCAATCAAGAAGGCCTGGCCGACTGGCTGCCTGGCCGCGTGGCCGAGGAACGTCCTGTTGTGACGGTAGTCGGCGATTCGATCCTGGACGGCTGGTGGGATGGAACCATTGACCGTTTCTGCCGCGAAGCCCCGGCGCCCGTAGTCCAGGTCCAGCGCCGGGACTTTGCTCCCGGAGGGGCCGCCAACACGGCGATGAACCTTGCGGCGTTGGGCGCTGACGTCCGCTTCGTCTCGTTGACAGGGAGGGACCAGGCCGCAAAAACCCTCAGCGAAGCACTGGAAGCGGCAGGTGTGGACGTCACCCACATGGTCTCCCACCCGGACATGACAACCACCACCAAATTCCGGGTCAGCAGCGGAGGCCAAGTAATGCTGCGCTTGGACGATGCAGCGCTGAAGGTGCCCCCGGAAGGCCTTTCGGACATGGCCGCGACACTCTCCGAAGCCTTGCGCGGTTCAGCTGCCGTGGTGCTGTGTGACTACGGCGCAGGAGCATTGGAAGGCCCGGTCCGCAGCGCGATTCTGGACCACTTGGGTCCCGGGGACGACGGCGCAATGCCTGCGTCCCGCCAGGGCACTCTGGTGGTGGTGGACGCCCACCACCCCGGTCGCTGGGCCGCACTCCAACCGGACCTGGCAACGCCCAACGCCCAGGAGGCAGCGAGACTGCTCGGCACGGACTTCCCGGGCGGTGCTGCCCGATGCCCCTTCGTGGAGGCACACGCGGACCAGCTCCTTCGCGCTTCGGGTGCGGCCGCCGTCGTCGTGACGTTGGACCGGGAGGGGACACTGACCATCCGTCCGCAGGGCACCTCACCGCAACCCGCGACCCACAGGACCTGGGCCCGGCCGCAGGCCGAGAAGCAGGCTTCGGGGGCCGGAGACACTTTCGTTGCCGCGCTGACCCTTGCCCGTGCCGCGGGCTTGCCGCTGACCACCAGCGTGGATCTGGCGCAGGCCGCTGCCGACGTCGTAGTCCACAGGCCGGGCACCTCCGTGTGCACCACCGAGGAACTGGCCACTCACCTCCGCGGCTTCGCGGATACGGCACTGACGGACAAGGAGCTGGCCAGGCACATCCAGGAGCATCGCAGTGAAGGGCGCAGGATCGTGCTGACCAACGGGTGCTTCGATGTGCTGCACCGTGGCCATACCCGCTACCTGAACCAGGCCAAGCAACTGGGTGACGTCCTGGTGGTTGCCCTCAACAGCGACTCGTCGGTCCGGCAACTCAAAGGCCCGGACCGTCCGGTAAACCACGAGGCCGACCGTGCCGCCGTCATTGCGGCCCTGAGCTGCGTCGACCACGTGACCATCTTCGACACCCCCACGCCCATCCCGCTCATCGAGCTCCTGCAGCCCGATGTCTACACCAAGGGCGGGGACTACACGCCGGAGATGCTCCAGGAAACCGAAGCCGTCGAGCGGTATGGCGGCACCGTGACCATCCTGGACTACGTTCCCGAGCATTCCACCACCGCTGTGCTGGAACGCATCCGTTCAAGCGGCGAAACCCCGCAGGACTGAGGAGCCACCCATGCGCGTTGCGATCATTGGAGCCACCGGGCACGGCGGCACTGAACTGCTGAAGCGCCTCCAGCGGGCGCGATCGGAAGAGGGCGCGGACCTGGAACTCGTGGGCGTCGTGCGCCGCGGACCGGACCCCGACGCTGCGCCTTATCACGGTGTTGAGTGGCACACCCTGGACATCGGAGCCGCAGCAGACCAGCCCGCACTCGAAGCAGCCCTTGCCGGAGCCGATGCTGTTGTGCATCTGGCATGGCTCATCCAACCCAACCACAACCGGGAACTGCTGCACCGTACCAACGTTGAGGGAACAGGCAACGTCCTGGCCGCAGCACGCAAAGCCGGAGTGCGGCACATCGTGTGTGCTTCCTCTGTTGGCGCCTACTCGCCGGCACCCAAGGACCAGCGGACCAAGGAGGGGTGGCCCACCGGGGGTGTCAAAAGCTCCCACTACAGCGCGGACAAGGCTGAGCAGGAGCGGCTCCTGGACAAGTTCGCTAAGGAGAACCCGGACATTGTGGTAGCCCGGCTCCGTCCCGCCCTGATGTTCAGCTCGGGCGGTGGAAGCGAGGTAGGGCGGTACTTCATGGGGCGGGTCCTGCCCCGGCTGGTACCACGCAAACCGTGGCTTCCGGTGCTGGCCCTTCCCAAGGAGCTTGTGTTCCAGGCCGTGCACACCGCCGACGTCGCGGATGCCTATTGGAAAGTGCTGCAACACAGGGCCGAAGGTGCGTTCAACATTGCAGCGGAGCCGGTCATCGATCCCAACGCGCTCGCCTGGATCTTCAGGGCGAAGCGGTTGATGCCGTTCCCGCTTCCGGTGCTTCGCGCCGTCGTCGAGGTCTCCTGGCGCTTGCGCCTCCAGGTGACCGACGGCGGCTGGGTGGATATGGCGGCGAACGCGCCGATCATGGATTGCGCGCGGGCGCACAGCCTGTTGGGCTGGTCACCGAAGCACTCTTCGCTGGAGTCCCTGGCGGAAATGCTGGAGGGAATCGGTGCGGGGAAGGGCCGGAGGGGTTCGCCGCCACTCAGGCCACGTTGAGGGCTACTCCGCGGTCATCACCACGGTCAAAATCCGGCGCAGGCTCATGGCCACTGACGCCGGTGCGTTCACCGGGGACTGTTGGGCGGCGGCTTCGGCCACGGCCTCGCTGAGCGCGTTGATGCTGTCCTGGGCGTGTGCCAGGCTGTTCGCGAGCTCCCCGGATCCTTCGTCGCGCCAGTGGTCCACCACGTCGGCCACGGACTCCAGTGCGTCGGAAAGCGGCTTGATCGCGGTGTCCGGAATGACGGTGCCTGCCCCTTCTTCCCAGATGGCACTGGCCAGGACATCGGTAATGTCCTGGACGTGGAACGTCAGCCGCTCAAGGGTCCGCAAGCCTGCGAGGTCGGACGGCAGACGGGTGGCACGACGCCGGGACCTGGGGTTCGCTTTGGCGCTCAGCTCCGCTTGATGCACCGCAGTCCGCACGGCCGCCGCTGTCATGGACAGTTCGTCGCTGCGGCTGGCCCAGGCTTCGTGGTCGGGTGGCCATGACTCATTCATTGCTTGTGCCATGTCCTTGAGCTGGCGGGACAAGGCGCCTTGGTGGCCCGCGATGGCAGGGTCGATGTCGTCCAGGTGCAGGGGCGGGAAGATCAGCCAGTTGATCGCGAAACCCACTGTCACTCCCAGGGCCATCTGGAGAACGTAGGCGAAGGAGAACCCTTCTGCATTTGAGTCACCGAGTACCAGTACGAACAATGCCGCCATGGGGATCCACTCGGACGCACTTCCCAGTCGCGGAAGGCCGCCGATCAGCACGCCCAGGCCCACCACTACAGCCACGGAAAGGACTGTGGGTGCCGCAATGGTGGTGATGGCAAACGCCATTCCGATCCCCAGGATCAGCCCAGCGAGGCTTTGGAGCCCGTGCTTGGCGGAGTCGGCCACTGTTGGGTGCATGCTTACCAGGGCGCCCAGCGGTGCGTAGTACGGGTACTCGGCGGCAGGGCCGGGCATGAATGGTGCAAGATACCAGGCCAGTCCTGCCGCCACCGCAGTCTTGGCGGCGAAGAGCAGGCGGTGGCGGGTCACGGTTTTACGAAGCGCGGGAATCAGCCGTCGCCTTGTGGGCAGTTGGCTCATGGAATCTACGTTTGCAGGTATCCGGTGCTGTGTCGAGCCGCCGCCGTCGGATTGTGGTGCCTCACATTTTTCGAAAAAAGGTGTGATTAGAACCAGGACAACCGGGTACTCACCCATTTGATAGTAACGATACTTACTATCCCGGCTGCTGTCCGCAGCCTGCCAACTGTGGAAAGAGAGCGACAATGACTGAGAGCCAATCGCCGCAGGACGGACGCTTCGCGGCACCAACCACTGGTGCCCATGCAGGCACCGAACCCTTCGCCGGAAACTACCTCGATTCGGACGTTGATACCCAGGCTGCCGGAACCACTGGAATCGGTGGAACTACCACTGGCTCGGGAACCGGCTCTGCAGGCTCCGGCAAGGTAGACACCGCCAAGGAAGACGCTGCGGGTGTTGCCGAAACCGTATCTGACGCCGCCGGTGGCGTAGTTGACACCGCCAAGTCCGAGGCCGGCCATGTAGCCCATGAAGTGAAGGTGAACGCACGCCAACTGCTCACCCAGACCAAGGGCGAATTGACCGATCAGGCCCAGGTGCAGCAACAGCGCGTCGCTGAAGGCCTGCGGTCCATCTCCGACGAACTGTCCACCATGGCCAACTCCAGCGAAAACGGCGGCGTTGCCACGGACCTGGTCCAGCAGGCAGCCCGGCGGTCCTCCGCTGTGGCCCAGTGGCTGGAAGGCCGGGATCCGGGTTCCCTCCTTGATGAGGTAAAGGGTTTCGCCCGCCGCAAGCCGGGAACGTTCCTGTTGCTGGCCGCCGGCGCTGGTGTCCTTGCAGGCCGCCTTGGCCGGGGGATGGCCGACAACTCACCTGCTGGTGGATCCACGGGCGGAACCGACCGGACCGCTTCCGGGACACCCCGGGCCGCGTACTACCCCACGCAGGGCTACCCCGCACACGGCGGCGCTGTGACGCCTCCGCCAGTGGACCTTCCGGGACCGACCACCACCACGGCCGGCTACGGCAGCGCGACCACAGCTTCCGCAGCCACCGGATACGGCACCGAAACAACTGGATACGACGCCGGAACCACCGGCGGCTACGACGGTTCCACCCAGCCGTACCCCGAAGCCGACGCAGGCGGAGTCAAGGCACAGGGCGATCCCCTGGCAGGACCCCTGGACCCGGACGACCCCCAGTACGGAGGTCACCGATGAGCAGTCCCGCCGACCTGCCTCCCACAGAAGCCCACGTAAAGGCGGAAACCCTTCCCCTTGGCGAGCTGCTGAGCGACCTGACGCGTGATGTTTCCACGTTGATGCGCCAGGAAGTGGAGCTGGCCAAGGTGGAACTCAAGGAGTCCGCCACCAAAGCAGGAAAGGGCGCCGGCATGTTGGCTGGCGCTGCGTGGGCCGGTCATATCACCGTGCTGTTCCTGTCCATTGCCCTCTGGTGGGCACTGGGCCAGCTGGTTGGCCTCGGGTGGTCCGCCGTGATCGTTGCGGTCATCTGGGGAATCATCGCGGCAGTCCTCGCGGTCATGGGCCGGAAGGAACTGAACGCCATCAAGGGCTTGCCGCGGACCGCTGAGACTGTCAAGGAAATACCCCCCGCTTTGAAACCGAACACCGAGGAGACACGATGACGCAGAACCCCGACGCCCTGCGCGCCGATATCGAAGAAACCCGCCGGCGGCTTAGCACCAACGTTGATGCGGTGGCCGATAAGGTCACGCCTTCGCACATCGTCAACCGCCGCGTCGACAAGATCAAGACGGCTGTCTTTGGCGCCCGCGACGACGTTCAGGACCGAGCCGGCAACGCGGCCCACCAGGCGCACGATACTGTGTCCGGCGTCGTATCCGACATCGGCGACGCGCCGCAGGCGATTACGCGGAAGGCGCAGGGCAGCCCGATCGCTGCCGGCCTGATCGCCTTTGGCGCAGGCCTGTTGGTTTCGGCCCTGATTCCTCCGTCGGACAAGGAACGCGAGGCAGCCCAGGCGCTGAAGGAAGCGGCCCAGCCGCTAACCGAAGAACTGAGCCACGCAGCACAGGAAGTTGCCGAGCACCTGCGCGAACCGGCCCAGGAAGCGGTGCAGAACGTCAAGGAGACTGCTACTGAAGCTGCCTCCAACGTCAAGGACGAAGGCCAGGCTGCAGCTGCCGATGTCCAGGACCGTGCCAGCACGGCCAAGGACAACATCAGCAACCAGTAACGCCCCCTTCTGACCCAACTGAGTCGCAGAAGATGTCGTATTGAGTGGTCATTACGGCATTTACTGCGACTCAGTTGGGTTTGCTGTGCCTGGGGGCGGGGTCAGCGTACTTCGAGGATCATTTGCAGCAGCCGGGCAGCGGCGGGGCGCGCTGCATGCTCCTCTGCCCACTGGGCGCGGGCCAACGCTTTGCTCACCGCCTGCGTGCTGATTCCCAATTCCTGGGCCACGGCCTTCTGCTGGCCGCGCACGCCCGGCGTGAGCAGGTCGATCACCCGCCACTCCGCCACACTCCGGGCCTGGACAATATGTCCGAGAAGGCGCAGCACGGCTTCAGCTTCGGAAGCCAGCGCTGCCAAAGGACCATCCACCGCGACAGGTATCCGGTCGTTGCTGCTGCGCAGCCTGTCCACTGCCCGCCGGGCGTACACCAGGCCGTGGCCCGAGGCGTCCTTCACCAGGTTGGGCAGCGGCTCGTTAATGGGTCCGACGCCGATCCCGACGTACCACTGGCCGGAACGAAGCGCGATCAAGGCGCTTTCCACGGCCTGATGGCTGGATTCGACGACGCCCTGCACCTCATCCTCGACAGACCGGTCGAAATCCAAGCGCGCAGGAATGTGCCGCAGGTCCTTGAGCAGCTGCGGCACAAGATCGCCGGCGCGCCGGCTGTCGCGTTGGTTGATGGTGAGAGTGAACATCGTGGATCACATGCTACCGGCTGGTAGCGGCTCTGCAAGGAGAAATTTCGCCTGTTACTTGATGCTCAGCCCGGCGAACCAGCAGGTCAGGGCCGCGCATCCGGGCGTTGACCGTAGAGGTCCTGTTGGGCCGCAGCGGCCTGCTCCGCCGCAACAGCCTTGGGGTCCGGGATGGGCTGCAGGCCCTTGGCGATGCCCGAACGGCGGTCCATGGCCGCAAACTTCGGATCCCACGTGTCATCTCCGCCGCCACTGAGGGCCGAGGCAATGACCATGACCACGAAGAACGGGAAGAAGCTCCAGCAAACGGCGCGCCAGCCGCCCAGCCAGGCTCCCGCCGTCGTGCCGTTTTTGATCCGTACGGAGCGCATGCCTGCGGCGGCGTCGCCAACACTGCCTGCCGTCCCCCAGATCATGCCGTAGGCGTACAGGCCAACAAACCACAGGACGATGTAGAGGGCCAACCAGAACCCGTCGTTGTATCCCAGTGCCGAGCCGCTGTTCATCATGGACTCACGCAGCACCGCCGCCATGGCCGCCAGGATGAAGTAGCCCACCAGGAACACGATCGCATCCAGTACGCGGCCCCAGAAATGGGCAGCTCCCGAAGCTTTGACGAAGTACGCGCCGGTATCAGGGTGGCGGCGTACGGGGCGGCCGTTGAGGGGATCCACCATGCCGGTTGAGGTCTTGGGCTTCGAAGTGCTCATGAGGGGCTTTCGGTTCGACGGCGGGTTGCGGCTTGGGTGCGGATGCTTAGGCCTGTCCGGCCGAACCGCCCAGCCCGGCCGACCCGCCCTGTCCGGCCAAGCCACCCAGGATCCGGGCCAGGGAAGCAGCCGAAGTTTCCTTCAACTCGAAGGAAACAGCTTCACTCTGCTCCGGCAGGCCGGAATCGGACGAACCTTCCACGCGCGGCGTCAGGACGTGGACCCCCGAGGGCCCGGTGTAGACGGTCACCGTGGGGAACTCGTTGGTGTCGGAATTGAAAGCCACCACATTGCTGGCCGCCTGGGTATCGGCCAAGGCAGTGGCTGCATGGGCTTCAAACTCCGCTTCGCTGTACACCGTCGGGTCCGTGTCGCGGGCGGCCGCCTGCTCGGGGTCCACGAATTCGGCCAAGCGCGGCACCAACTGGTCCCGCGTGATGACGGTAAAGCCGTGAAGTCCGCCGTCGTCCACTTCTTCGAGCAGGACGCCTTCATCGTGCACGTAACCGTAAAGCCAGCGCCTGCCGGTGGAGACCGTGCGTTCCACGGAGACCACATTCTTGCCGCTGCGGCGCAGGGTCAGGGCGCCGGTGATTTCGTCGGTGGCGTGCAGGCGGGAAGGTTCGGTTTCGCCTTCAAAGATCACCGGGTACACCAGTTCCTTGGCGAGAAGGCCACGCAGGGCAACAGCGCACAGGATTTCTTTGTTGGTGTCCTGGGTTGAAAGCCAGGGCAGTGCCACCAGCTGTTCGTGCTGGACGCCGTCCAAAGCCACAACTTCTTCGTCGGTCAGCGTGGGCAGGGGCGCTCCAACGGCGCTGGCCGATGCCAGAACCTTGGCTGCAGCCTCAACATCCCGTTGGGTCCATTTCATGGTGCTCGTTGTCATCCGAATATCCCTCCGACAAAGTTTCCGACCGACTTGGCGGCGTTACTGACTCCGTCTGCCACCTTACTGCCTACGTCCTTGGCGAAATTGCCCACCTCCTTGGCGCCGTCGGCAATGTAGCTGCCGGGGTTGCGCGCAAAGTTGGTGATGGAATCCCAGTTGTCTGCCACCAGGTTGCCCAAGGCCCAGGCGCCTGCCACCAGGCCGGCGCCGATGACGATCGGCGCACCGATGGGTCCCAGGAGGGCGGCACCGCCGGCGGTCATGAGCATGATGCTGCCCACGCCGCCCACCACGGAAA
This sequence comes from Paenarthrobacter sp. NPDC057355, assembly GCF_042667405.1. Taxonomy (NCBI): domain Bacteria; kingdom Bacillati; phylum Actinomycetota; class Actinomycetes; order Micrococcales; family Micrococcaceae; genus Paenarthrobacter; species Paenarthrobacter sp. NPDC057355. The sequence goes on from NZ_JBHVAL010000021.1 coordinate 55,309, forward strand.
GGCCGCCTGCCACGCGGTCGCCGGTTCCCCGCCAGCCGTCGTGCTCGGGGCTGATCATGTCGCCAATGCCGCTCACGATGTTCAGCGGAGCAGCCACAGCCCCGGCGATGCGGAGCCCCTTGGAGAACTTGCTCGCCTCCTGGAACGCGGTGCTGTAGGGGATGTTGGCTTTGAGGTCGGTGATGACGTCGGTGACCTTTTCGCCGTTCCGCAGGGCCGTAATGCCGTCCCGGAGCACCGTGCCGCCGGCGCGCCAGTTGGTCAGGATCTCCTTGGTCTGGCCGTACCGCAGATGCCGGGGGATGATGTTTCCGGCTTCGTCCGCCTTGACCGGCAGGAGGTACTTGAACGCCGTCCACAGGGGTGCGCCCACACCCTTGGCACCCATCGCGGTGTCGTAAACGTCCTTGAGCACACCAACCGACGAGCCCGATCCGTCGTTGTGGCTGGCAAACTCCTGCTGGTTTGCGTGCTTCTTCAGCTGGCTGGCGTTTTCCCGCAGCATGTTGGCGGCTTTGACCAGGCTTTGCCGGTGCTGGCTGTTCCAGTCGCCCTTGAAAACGGTGGCGTCGCGGCCCTGCCAGGCAGTCGTGGAATTGATCGCATTGGACAGCTGCGTACTTTGCAGGCTGATGGCGTCGGCGGCCTTGCCCATGACGCCGGCCAGACTGCGAAGCTGCGCGATATCGGCGCCGTAGAACCCAGCCATATGGAACCCCCTGTGTACAAGCAACGAAAAGTCTCGTCCCAGCCTAGGCGGACAGCCGTGCTGCCGCGATGGGGAGACATTCCCATTAAAAGCACGACGGCGGGTGGTGCGGTCCGCTGGGAACCGCACCACCCGCCGTCGTCACCCAACTGAGTAACAGTAAGTGTCGTAATGAGGGCTCATAGCGACGTTTGCTGTTACTCAGTTGGGGGAGTAACTAGTGGCCTTCTGCCGAGAAACGCTTGATGGAAGCTTCCAGCTCGGCTTCGGCTGCAGCGCGGTCGCCCCAGCCCTCAGCCTTGACCCATTTGCCGGGCTCGAGGTCCTTGTAGCGGGTGAAGAAGTGCTCGATTTCCTTGATCAGGAATTCGCTGACGTCGCTGACTTCCTGGATGTGGTCGAAGCGTGCGTCAACCGGAACGCAGAGAACCTTGGCGTCTCCGCCGCCGTCGTCGGTCATGTTGAACACGCCGATGGGGCGGGACTCAACGATGACGCCCGGGTGGAGGTCGAAGTCCTGCAGGAGCACCAGTGCGTCCAGCGGGTCGCCATCTTCACCCAGCGTGTTCTCGAAGAAGCCGTAGTGCGTGGGGTACTGCATGGAGGTGAACAGGACGCGGTCCAGGCGGACACGGCCGGTTTCGTGGTCAACTTCGTACTTGACGCGCGATCCCTTGGGGATCTCGATGGTCACGTCGTGCTTCATGGAATGCTCCTTGACGGGTGGGTGGGGCGTCGCTCCGCAGAAGCGGCCGCCACGGGTGGCAGGCTGCTTGGCCCGGGGCTGGCGGCAGGCAAAAGTACAGCCGGTGCCGCCGACTACTATTGAGGATATAGCGAGAGACCCGGGTTTCTTGAACCGGCGGGGACATTTCAGGACTGACAGGACCAAGCAGCTGCATGAAGGGCGTTAAAAACGGGGGTGCCCGGAAGAGGGTGTCCACGGCGTGGGGGCGCTTGACGTGGCCGTTGCTGTTGGCGGTGGTTTTGCTGTGCGTCGCCGCCGTGGTGGCCTCCGGAATGGTGCCCGGACTGCTCAGCATGCCCAAGCCGGCACCATCAGTCCCATCCTGGCAGCAGGAACCTGTGCAATTGTCCGGTTCCAGTGCGCTCCTTCCCTTGGATCCGAAGGCGCCCGTCCCCCTACCTGCTGAAGTGGCGCGGCTCCTTGACGGCAGCCTCAAGCCGGACGGATCCGGCAATATCAGTGGCGTGGTCCTGGATGCCATCACTGGGCAAGTCCTGTTTGACCGCGACGCCAACTCCAACCGCGTCCCGGCGTCGAACATGAAACTGCTGACGGCCGTTGCCGCGCTGAAAGCGCTGGGTCCCGAATCGCGGTTCACCACCAGGGTGCTCGGATCCGACAAACCCTCCACCGTGGTCCTGACGGGCGGCGGTGACGTGCTGTTGGGGGCTTCCGGCTCCGACCGTGCCGCCGTTCTTGGGCACGCCGGGCTCGCTTCGCTGGCCAAGGAAACCGCAGCGGCCTTGGCCTCCAGCGGCGTGCAGGGTCCCGTCGCGGTCCAGGTTGACGACTCCCTCTTCACCGGCCCGGCGCTGAACCCTGCCTGGAGCCTCGACGACGTCGCAGCCGGCGAGACCGCCCCTTTGTTTTCCCTCGCCCTGAACTCCGGCCGTTACTCACCCGGCGTTGAGACAGGCCCCCGGCCGCAGGACTCGGCCATCACCACCGCCCAGGCGTTCGCCGAGCAGTTGGCGGCGGCCGGCGTCGCGGTGAGTCCCGGCGTCGAGCGCGGCAAGGGCCTGCCCGCCAAAGTGCTGGCCACCGCGGACTCGGCCACGGTCAGCGAGCAGGTGGACCTGATGCTGCAGACCTCCGATAATTTCCTGGCGGAGGCACTGGGGCGGATGACCGCCGCTGCCAGCGGCAAGGAAACCACGTACGACGGCGCCACTTCAGCCGTGCGGCAAAGGCTGGGGGAGTTGGGGATCGCCACGGATTCGATGCTGTTGGCTGACGTATCGGGCCTGGCACTGGAGAACCAGGTCAGCGCCCGGCAGTTTGCCGACGTCGTCCGGGCCATTACCAGCGGCCCCGACCCGGCACTGCGGGCCGCCCTGGACGGTTTCCCAATAGCCGGCCTGAGCGGCACCCTGAACGACAGGTACGTGGATCCGAGCACTGCCGGAGGTGCCGGACTGGTCCGTGCCAAGACCGGAACGCTTAATACAGTCATCGCCCTGAGCGGTTATGTGGTGGACGCTGATGGCCGGCTGTTGGTGTTTTCGTTCATCGGCAATGGCCTGGATCCGGGAGCAGCGGGCAACAAAGTGGCCATGGACCGTGCAGCGTCCGTGCTGGCCTCGTGCGGCTGCCGGAGTTGATGCGGCGCGGGGTCCTCGTCGGTGTGCTCCGCGTGGAGCGAACTTAAGGTTCACTGCCAGCCACGTGTGGTGTGATGGACCGTATGGTGTCATCTGCACGCGAATCGTCAGCAGGGGCCCAGTCCCTGATCAATTGGGATCTGGCCGCCGCTACGGCTGCCCGGCTTGCTCCTCCTGGCCCTGAACTGAGCGCCGGGGAGATCGGCAAGGCGGTGGAGAACCTGCGCTTCAACGCCGATGTCTCCGTTCCGCACGTGCACGACATCACCGGACTGGATGCCGCACGGGACCTGCGTGATTCCCACGTCCTGGTGGTGGACCGGGCCTCGTGGTCCAAGGCCAACACCCAAAGCTTCTCGGTGATGCTTCAACCCGCGCTGGCGAAGATGCTCGAAAGCCGCGGCGGTAGTGCCATGAGCCCGGCGGCCGCTGCAGCAAGCGGCGCCATTACAGGGACCCAGCTGGGCGCGGTCCTTGCTTTCCTGTCCAGCAAGGTCCTTGGCCAGTACGATCCCTTCGCTGCCCTGGCCCCCAACTCCAACGTTCCCCCGGGCGGACGGCTGCTCCTGGTGGCCCCCAACATCATTTCCGTGGAGCGCGAACTCAACGTCCACCCGGACGACTTCCGCCTCTGGGTCTGCCTGCACGAGCAAACCCACCGCGTGCAGTTCGCAGCCGCACCTTGGCTGCGGCACCACATGCTCGAGGAAATCGAGAAGCTCAGCGGCAACCTGCTGGGCAACATGGACTCGCTGGTTGAGCGGGCCGGTGCGGTGGCCAAGTCCTTGCGGGACCGGAATCCTTCGGAGAAAACCCCGGGGCGGGGCGCCATCCTGGACCTCCTGCAGAACCCCGAGGAAAAGGCGTCCCTGTCCCACATCACCGCGGTCATGAGCCTCCTTGAGGGCCATGCCAACGTGGTGATGGATGCTGTGGATTCCAGCATCGTCCCGTCCGTGAAGACCATTCGCCAGCGCTTCAATGACCGCGGCAAGGACCGCGGCGTGGTGGAGAAGTTCATCCGCAGTGTTCTCGGTTTGGACGCCAAGATGCGCCAGTACACCGACGGCGCCAAATTCGTCCGCGAAGTTGTTGCCGTGGCCGGTATGGAAGGCTTCAACAGGGTCTGGGAATCAGCGGAGTACCTGCCCACGGAGGAAGAAATCCACAACTCCCGGCTGTGGCTTGAGCGGATGGGCCTTTGAGCCTTCCCGCCGGATCCGGTTCTGGTTCAGAACGCAAGGGACGACGACGGCCAGGCCGCTTGGCGCCTGTCGTCGGCAAGGCACGGAAACAGTTGCAGAACGCCTTGGCCGCTGCGGGCTACCCATCGAAGGTGCTCGTAGCCTGCAGTGGCGGGCCGGATTCATTGGCGCTTGCTGCCATTGCTGCCTATTTTGGGCGTCGCGGCCACGTGGATGGGCATCCGGTGTCGGTCGCCGGCGTCGTCGTGGATCATCAGCTGCAGGCCGGCTCGGCGGAAGTCGCTGCCAGGACCGCATCCGTGTTGCGCGAACTGGGACTTTCTCCGGTGGAAGTGCGCACAGTTGACGTTGCTTCCACGGGTTTTGGCCCGGAAGCTGCCGCCCGGGACGCACGCCATGCTGCGCTGGAGTCGGCGGCCGATGACCTTGGCTGCGACGTGATCCTCCTCGGCCATACCCTGGATGACCAGGCCGAACAGGTGCTGCTGGGGTTGGCCCGCGGCTCGGGAACGCGCTCCCTTGCTGGCATGAGGCCCGCCCGTGGGCGGTTGCTTCGGCCGTTCCTGGGCCTCCGTCGCGAAGAAACGGTGGAGATCTGCGGGGTTGAGGAACTGGATCCCTGGCATGATCCGAGCAACTCCGATCCCGCCTTTGCCCGATCCAGGACGCGTGTGGAAGTCATGCCTGTCCTGGAAGAAGAACTCGGCCCCGGCGTTGCTGAGTCCCTGGCCCGGACCGCGGCCATCCTGCAGCAGGATGCGGATTTCCTCGAGGATTTGGCCAACGAGACCTATCTCTCACTGGTGGAGCGGGAGGAAGGCGTTGCATGGTTGCCGGAGGACGCCGTCCGCGAGCTGCCCGCAGCGCTAAGGTTCCGGGTCATCGCGAAGGCTGCGGCCGACGTCGGCGGTCAACAACCAGGCTATGGGCGGCTCCAGGCGGCCGAAGCGCTGCTTCGCCGGCAGGGCTCGGCAGGTCCGGTGCAGCTTCCCGGACATGTCAGCGTTTCCCGCCTGTCCCTCAGCGATTTGGCGCAGGAACGGCCAATTGCGACCGGCGCATCGACTGGTGATTCGGCAAAGGCCGTTCCCCGTGAAGCCGCACGCTGTGGGAAGCTAGTATTCCGGCATCAGAAACCGTCCCAGCAGTAGCCGCACCCCGAGCATCAAAACAGGAGCCATTGGTGGATTCAAACGACGTCCAGGCAGATCTCAAGCACGTTCTTTACACCAAAGAGCAGATCCAAACGCGTATCGCGGAACTCGCGGCGCAGATCGACAAGGACTACGAAGGCCGCGACATCCTCATTGTCGGTGTGCTGAAGGGTGCTGTCATGGTCATGGCTGACCTGGCCCGTGCGCTGCACAGCCACGTCAGCATGGACTGGATGGCTGTTTCGTCCTACGGCTCGGGCACCCAGTCTTCCGGTGTTGTCCGGATCCTGAAGGACCTCGATACCGACCTCATGGGCAAGGACGTCCTGATCGTTGAGGACATCATCGATTCCGGCCTCACCCTTTCCTGGCTGAAGTCCAACCTGGAGTCCCGTGGCACTGCCAGCGTGGAGATCTGCACGGCCTTCCGCAAACCGACTGCCGCCAAGGTCGAAATCGACGTGAAGTACGTTGGCTACGACATCCCCAACGAATTCGTTGTTGGCTACGGCCTGGATTACGCCGAGAAGTACCGCAACCTCGACTTCGTGGGCACCCTGGCTCCGCACGTTTACGAGTAAGCGCTCTTTCTCTTCGCCGCACCCCTTGCCGCCGTTTGCACCCGTAACAACTGGTGCGTTTGGCGGAAAGTGGTGCGGCGTTGCTGCTTAAGGGGTGCGCTTGGCGGGAACGGGTGCGGCGTTGGGGCCTAACGGGTGCGCTTGGCAGGAACGGGCGGGGCGTTGCTGCCAAACAGGTGCGCCGAGCGCAAAGTGGTGCGGCGTGGGGGCCTAACGGGTGCGAATGGCGTCGGCCGTTCATCTTGGCTTGGCCGGTCCTGCCGCTGCTCCACTTGCCGGGGCTAGCTTGTGCCCCGCACCCCTTGCCGGGGCTAGCTTGTGCCCCGCACCCCTTGACGCCGTTTGCACCCGTAACCTCTGGTGCGCTTGGCGGGAAATGGTGCGGCGTGGTGGCCTAACGGGTGCGAATGGCGTGGGCCGTTCATCTTGGCTTGGCCGGTCCTGCCGCTGCTCCCCTTGCCGGGGCTAGCTTGTGCCCCGCTCCCCTTGCCGGGGCTAGCTTGTGCCCCGCTCCCCTTGCCGGGGCTAGCTTGTGCCCCGCTCCCCTTGCCGGGGCTAGCTTGTGCCCCGCACCCCTTGCCGCCGTTTGCGCCCGCGACAACGGGTGCGCCGAGCGCAAAGTGGTGCGGCGTGGGGGCCTAACGGGTGCGAATGGCGTGGGCCGTTCATCTTGGCTTGGCCGGTCCTGCCGCTGCTCCCCTTGCCGGGGCTAGCTTGTGCCCCGCACCCCTTGCCGGGACTAGCTTGTGCCCCGCACCCCTTGACGCCGTTTGCACCCGTAATCTCTGGTGCTCTTGGCGGGAAATGGTGCGGCGTTGCTGCTTAGCGGGTGCGCCGAGCGTGTGTGGTTGCGACCAGGGGGTTGCCGAACCTGCCATCTCTCCATCCGCCGGGGCTAAACTAAGCCATGACCGGTGCTTCTGCCCGTGTTTTGACATGGCTTGCCGTCATCGCGACTCTGCTCACGGCCTGCACACCCGCCGTCGACCTTCCCGGTACCGACGTCGGTCAACCAGTGGCGACATCGTCCTACGGGCCCACTGCAGGCGGGGTTGCCACGATCCCGTCCACGGGTGCCACACAAACTTCTGCGCAGCCACAAGCTGTGCCCCCAGCTGTGCCCCCGCCGGCGCCGGCACCCCCTGCCTCGCCCCAGCCATTTGCCCTAAACCTGTATCAAACGGGCGACTTCGTCCCTCAGTACACCTTTGATTGGTGCGTTGCTGCGAGCATTCAGATGGCCCATAACCTCATTGACGACACGGGTGGGGCTTCATGGGCTGATCCTGCGCAGCAGGGTGAGTTATGGGAGATGGCCAGGGCCAGGTCCTCCGACTCGTTCAATGGTGCCAACCCTTTCGGCTGGGCGCAGGTGTTGACTGAGTCCGGAATGGGACCGTACACGGTGGTCAGCATCGCAAAGTATGAGGACGCCCTGCAAACGGCCGCGGCGGCCATAGCCAATACCGGGAGGCCTGTGGGCCTGGTCATGTGGAGCGGCCGCCACGCTTGGGTCATGAGCGGATTTGAGTCCATGGGTGATCCCGGAGTGTTCCCGGACTTCAAGGTAACCGGAATTCACGTCCTGGATCCGCTCTACCCCTATGGAAGCGGCCAATGGGGTGCATCTCCCGAACCCAACAGCCTGGTCACTCCCGAGCAGCTGGCGACGCAGTTCGTGGTCCGGGAACCCCGGCGATGGAGCAGCGGCTTGCCGGCCGGCTACTTGCTGGTGCTCCCTGTTGCTTCGGCCTGACACAACCGAAGTCCGGCCCAACCCAACCGCAACCTGGTCTGACAGGCGTTGCGTTGCGGTGGGCCGCAGTCCCGAAAATCCCGTTCAGGCAGGACGCAAGGACGTGAGACCGCCGTCGTTCAGTATGCGCGCAAAGGCGCGGGGGTCCATCATCTCTGCCCAGCCCCACCGGATGACGGTCAAGCCCAGAGCCCGCAGACCATTTTCGCGGGCCTTTTCGGCCATGACTGCCTGCTGAATGGTCTGGTCTCCCCGGATTTTATTCCTCAGGTACTTGCCGTTGCCGTCAAATTCCCCCACGAGGTCGAGTTCCGGCCACCAGAAATCCGTTCGTGCTGTTCGTCCGTTCCGCAATGTAAAAGAGCCTTGAAGAGTGGGGGCGGGGAAGTTGAGCAGGATCATCCGGGCCCGGCTCATGGATTCCCCTACCGACTCCGACTTGTCTGTGGACAGTTCGAGGACCGTGCTGGCCCGACGCCGTCGTGACTGACTCGTGAGCACGGCCATAGCGTCAGCAAGTTCGTCAACGCCCGACGGCTGACCCCAGGCCCTTTCCTTGTCCCAATCGTCGACTTCGGGAGCTTTGCCCCGGGCTTTGTCTCGTCGGCTGGAGTCCACAACCGCCAATGCCTCGGCAAAATTCAGAGTGGCAGCCAGCTCCGCAGTGGTGCGCACTTTGTTCGTGACCTGGAAGTCGCCAAGCCTGGCAACAGCGACGTCACGGGACCCGAAGCTTCTACGGATCCCGTGTTTTGATCGACCACCTGTGGGATCTGAAGTGACGGTGCACAGGTGCTTTGGAACACCAACTACGCCGAGCCCCCAGAGGAGTGCCGCCGTCTGCAGGTTGAAAATGGGCGTCAACCTTGCCGTGTTGACCAGCGCCGCTGCGTGGAGCCCGTGCCGCTGACGGTTGTTGAGCTCCGCCCAGTAAGCAGCCCGGACATATGTGCCTCGTCGGACCCGGACAAGCTCGCCGCGTTTGGCACGTTTGGCGAGTTGGCGTGCGTCCTGTCCAATACGAGTCGCATCTGTGGCGAGTATGAGTTCTTGTAGGACCATGGGTCCTACGCTTCCCCCAGTTGTCCTGGGCCGAAAGCTACAGCTTGGTCTATGTGGAAAAGCACCGCCGGGATTCGGGTGGAAAGACTACGCGGCGCACCAAAAATTGGTGATGGCTGGCCAACGCACGTCCTGTGGACGCGGCCCTTTCCGCCAACCGCGCCCCTTGTTCACTCTCTCCGCGCCCGTTGCCGCCGTTCGCACCAGTGGTTACGGGCGCGAACGGCGCGAAGGGGTGCGCGGTCCGGAGGGGCGGGCGGGCCAATGGGCGCGGAGCTGAAACATCGCGAGCAACAAACCCTGTCCCGGCGAGCCCACGGCGAGTATCCTGTGTACGCCCAGAGGGAACTTTTGGACTTTCCAGTGCGTGAATTACTGGGAACGGTGTATAGCTTGAAACCGAAGCAGCACCACTCGCGCGCAGAAGTTGCGCCTTGCAGCACTACCAGGAGGGACGGGGCAAAACCCCGATCAGATGAAAGCTAAGAGTTTCTTCAAGGGCCCGGGCATCTGGATTGTTGTCGTCGTTGGCTTGCTCCTGGTGGCATTCGCAACACTGGCTCCGGGCGGTTCCACACGCATTGACACCAAGGATGGCCTCGAACTCCTTTCCCAGAGCGGCAAGGTGGAGCAGGCCAAGATTTTCGACGCCGAGAACCGCGTCGACCTGGTGCTCAAGGACAACCTCAACCTGGACGGACAGGACAAGGGCAAGAACGTCCAGTTCTTCTACGTCACGGACCGTGGTCCCGACGTCGTTAAGGCTGTCACCAACGCCAACCCGGACAAGGGATTCACCGACCAGCCCGTAGAGAACAACTGGTTCTCCGGCCTGTTCTCGCTGCTCATCCCGGTGCTGCTGCTGGGTGTGCTCTTCTGGTTCCTCCTTTCCCGCATGCAGGGTGGCGGCTCCAAGGTGATGCAGTTCGGCAAGTCCAAGGCCAAGCTGGTCAATAAGGACATGCCCCAAGTGACCTTCGCCGATGTTGCCGGTGCTGACGAAGCCGTGGAAGAGCTCCAGGAAATCAAGGAGTTCCTCCAGGAACCGGCCAAGTTCCAGGCTGTTGGCGCCAAGATCCCCAAGGGCGTTCTGCTCTACGGCCCTCCAGGCACCGGTAAGACGTTGCTGGCCCGTGCTGTTGCCGGTGAAGCCGGTGTTCCGTTCTTCTCCATTTCGGGCTCGGACTTCGTGGAGATGTTCGTCGGCGTGGGCGCTTCCCGCGTCCGCGACCTCTTCGAGCAGGCCAAGGCAAGTTCCCCTGCCATCATCTTCGTGGACGAGATCGACGCCGTCGGCCGTCACCGTGGTGCCGGAATCGGTGGCGGAAACGACGAGCGCGAGCAGACCCTGAACCAGCTCCTTGTGGAGATGGACGGCTTCGACGTCAAGACCAACGTCATCCTGATTGCTGCCACCAACCGTCCCGACGTCCTGGACCCCGCACTGCTGCGGCCAGGCCGCTTCGACCGTCAAATCACCGTGGAAGCCCCGGACATGGTGGGCCGCGAGCAGATCCTCAACGTCCACGCCAAGGGCAAGCCGATGGCACCAGGGATCGACCTCAGGGCTGTCGCCAAGAAGACTCCCGGCTACACCGGTGCCGACCTGGCCAACGTCCTGAACGAGGCCGCGCTGCTGACTGCCCGTTCAAACGCCAACCTGATCGACGACCGCGCCCTGGACGAGGCCATTGACCGCGTCATGGCCGGCCCCCAGAAGCGCAGCCGCGTGATGAAGGAACTCGAGCGCAAGATCACCGCGTACCACGAAGGTGGCCACGCGCTGGTGGCAGCAGCACTGCGGAACTCCGCCCCGGTCACCAAGATCACCATCCTTCCCCGCGGCCGCGCCCTCGGCTACACCATGGTGATCCCCGAGGACGACAAGTACTCGGTCACCCGCAACGAACTGCTGGACCAGATGGCCTACGCCATGGGCGGCCGCGTCGCCGAGGAAATCGTCTTCCACGACCCCTCCACGGGTGCCTCCAACGACATCGAAAAGGCCACCTCCACGGCCCGCAAGATGGTCACCCAGTACGGCATGAGCGAACGCGTTGGTGCTGTGAAGCTGGGCCAAGGTGGCGGTGAGCCGTTCCTTGGACGTGACGCTGCCCAGGAGCGGAACTTCTCTGACCAGATCGCATATGTCGTGGACGAAGAAGTTCGTCGCCTGATCGACCAGGCACATGACGAGGCGTACGCCATCCTCACGGAAAACCGGGACATCCTGGACCGCCTGGCGCTGGAACTCCTGGAACGGGAAACACTGAACCAGACCGAGATCGCCGAGATCTTCCACGACATCCGCAAGCGCGACTTCCGCGAGATCTGGCTGTCCAAGGAATCCCGGCCGGTCCAGTCGATTCCGCCGGTGGAAACCCGCGCCGAAAAGGCCGAGCGCGAAGCCCAGGAGGAAGCCAAGAAGGCCCGTTTGGACGAGCCGCTGGACGTTGTAGCTCCGCACGCCCAAGGCGTCAGCAGCCAGGATTCCTTCCAGGCCCCGCAGCCCGACGGCGGCAACGACCACCCACATCACGGCTAAGCTTTCTGCTGTGACTCATTTCGACGACGACGACCTCGCCGCCGCCCACGGTTCCGCCGCGGGCTCCAAGGCCCACTCCAAGGTGGACCGCCCGCGCATCGAAGCGGCTGTCCGGGAAATCCTCCTGGCCATTGGCGAAGACCCTGACCGTGGCGGCCTGCAGGACACGCCAAAGCGCGTGGCCAAGGCCTACGCGGAGGTCTTCGCGGGACTCCACCAGCACCCGGCTGACGTTCTTTCCACCACGTTCGACCTCGACCATGAAGAGCTCGTCCTGGTGAAGGACATCCCCTTCTACTCCACGTGCGAGCACCACCTTGTGCCGTTCCACGGAGTGGCCCACGTTGGTTATATTCCGTCACATGACGGCAAGGTGACCGGCCTCAGCAAGCTGGCCCGTCTGGTGGATATCTACGCGCGCCGGCCGCAGGTACAGGAGCGCCTCACCACGCAGATCGTAGAGGCCCTGGTGAACCACCTCAACCCGCGTGGGGCGATTGTCGTCGTCGAATGTGAACACATGTGCATGTCCATGCGCGGCATCCGCAAGCCGGGCGCCAAGACCGTCACCAGCGCGGTGCGCGGTCAGCTCCATGACCCGGCCACCCGCGCCGAGGCCATGAGCCTCATCATCGGAAGGTAAGCATTATGGACTCCCTCGCTGCAGCACCCGGAACCGGCCCGGCTACAAGCCCGCTGCCGGTTCTCCGTAAGCCGCGGCCGGCGGCCAGGTTCGAGGACCTGCCAACGGACCGCACGCTCGTCATGGGAATCCTCAACGTCACCCCGGATTCCTTCAGCGACGGCGGCAATCACCGCACGCCTGACTCGGCAATCGCGCTGGGCCTGCGGATGTTCTACGCCGGAGCTGACATCATCGACGTCGGTGGCGAGTCGACGCGGTCGGGCGCCGAGCCCGTGGACCCCGAAGAAGAACAGCGCCGCGTCCTGCCGGTGGTCCAGGCCCTGGTGAAGGCGGGTGCACTGGTCAGCATCGACACGATGCACACCTCGACGGCTGCGGCAGCCGTCGAGGCCGGTGCCGCCATCATCAACGATGTGTCCGGCCTGACCATCGAACCCGGTATGCCGGAACTCGTTGCACGCACCAAGGTCCCGTACATCCTCACGCACCGCCGTGGGGACGCCCGGACCATGGACAGCTTGACGGACTACGACAACGTAACCGAGGACGTGGTGGCCGAACTCAGCGGCGTCCGCGACAAACTGTATGCCGCAGGCGTTGCTCCGGAGCAGATCATCGTCGATCCCGGCATCGGGTTCTCCAAGAACGAGGACCAGAACTGGGAGCTGCTGAAGAACCTGGACCAGCTCTTCACCCTTGGCCACAAGGTGATGGTGGCCGCTTCCCGCAAGCGCTTCCTGGGTTCGCTTCTTACCGTGGCCGGTAAGTCGGCTGCTCCGCTGGAGCGCGATTCCGCTACCGCAGCCATCACCGCTTTGAGTGCTGCCAAGGGCGCCTGGGCTGTCCGCGTCCACGACGTCGGTCCCAACCTTGACGCCGTCAAGGTTGCCGCCCGTATCGCCCGCTGATTGGATAAAGCTGTGGACAGGATCACGCTGACCGGCGTCACCGCCGTCGGTTATCACGGAGTGTTCGATTTCGAGCGCCGGGACGGCCAGCCCTTCGTCGTGGATGCCGTGCTGCACACGGATTTCACCCAGGCTGCCGAGACCGATGATCTGCAGTACACAGCGCATTACGGCCAGGTCGCAGAGCTGATCACCAAGCACATAGAGGGCGAGCCCTTGAACCTGATTGAAGGCCTCGCTGTGCGGATCGCCGAGGGCATCCTCGAGAACTACAACGTGGCCGCCGTCGACATCACTGTCCACAAGCCCAAGGCGCCGATCGAGGTGCCGTTCGGCGATGTGACCGTCAGCGTCCACCGGGAGCGGTCATGAGCTCTGGCTATACCAAGGCCATTTTGGCGTTGGGCAGCAACCTGGGGGAGCGCAACGACACCCTGTCCACTGCTGTCGCGGATTTGGTTGACCCGCCGGAGGTCCGCCTTCTGGGGGTTTCGCCGGTGGTTCAGACCAAGCCCGTCGGTGGGCCGGAGGGCCAGCCTGATTTTTTGAACATGGTCATGGCGGTGGAAACCACGCTTACCCCGCTGGAGCTCCTGAAGCACTGCAACGAGGTGGAAGAAAAGCATCACCGTACGCGTGAAGTGCGCTGGGGTCCACGGACGCTGGACGTGGACATCATCGTGTTCGGTGACTTTGTGAGCGACGATCCCGTTCTCACCATTCCGCACCCCAGGGCAGCCGAACGGGCCTTCGTGCTCTACCCGTGGTCGCTGCTTGAACCGCACGCCGAGCTGGAGGGCCGGAGCGTGGCCGAGCTGGCCGCCGTCGCTGCTGACATGCCGGACATCCGCAGGTTTGACGGCTATGGCGATGTCGCCGGCATCCCGGCGACAGGGGCGGTGGAGTAGCCATGAAAGCCATGCGCCCAGTGGTTTTGGTGCTCATCGCCGTCATTGCTGCCGTCATCGGGTGGTTGGCAACGTTGTCCACCAACCGCTTCAGCATGCCCACTCCGGTCCTGCCGACGTCGGCACTGGTCACCATGGGCGTTATTGCCGGGCTCACGCTCTTTATGGGTGTGCGGGTCCTGCGCTGGCGGAACGGCAAGAAGAAGAACCTGCTGAACCCGATCCTTGCTGCAAGGACGCTGATCCTTGCCCAGGCGTGCGCTTACGCGGGAACGCTCCTCCTTGGCTGGCATGCCGGAATTGCCGTGGATCTTTTGCGGATCGGCACCTTGCGCAGCGGTGAAGGCATCCTGTGGAACGCGCTGCTGATGGGCGGAGGCGGCGTGGTGATGGTGGTCGTCGGGCTCGTGGTGGAGCGTTTCTGCCGTATACCGCCGGAGGATATCGAGGGCGGCACTTCCGGTCCGGAAACCCGCCGCGGAGAGACCAAAGGCGAAGGCGAATATGCATACCGAGGCGATTGACCCTCCCGGCGTCCAGTGGCTGCGGGTTTCCCCGAAGTACGTCACCGTCCGTTTGGTGGAGTGGGCCATCGGCAACCTGGTGATGCTGGCCGTTCTTAGCCTGCCGCTTGTGTTCGTGCTTCTGGGTTGGTGGCGTTGGCCGCCCTTGTGGTTGGCGATCGCAGTCCCCGCGGTGATGTTGGTGCTGGCGCTGTGGCGCCTGGTGCTGATTCCGCGTCAAGTGCGGGCCATCGGTTACGCCGAACGCGACGATGATCTGCTCATCCGCCGGGGCATTTTTTTCCAGCGCACTATGGTGGTTCCCTACGGCCGGATGCAGTACGTCGATGTCGCCGTCGGTCCTGTTGAGCGCAGCCTGGGGCTGTGCACCCTGAAACTCCACACGGCTTCGACGGGAACAAACGCGCATCTTCCTGGCCTTCCAGCGCAGGAAGGTGCCCGCTTGCGGGAGCAGCTCTCGGCCCGCGGAGAAGCCAGGCTGGCCGGGCTGTGAGCCCTGGAGAGCCAGTGACGGTGTTGCCGGATCAGGCGGTCGACGGCGGCTGGCAGCGGGTCCACCCTGCGTCACCGTTCGTGCGCGGCTGGGTGGCCTTGGCCGCCGTCGGATTCTTCTTTGGGCGCGATGCCTTCGAGCGGATGCTGCAGGGCCGGGACTTCGTTGACCCGACTTTGAGCGGCAGGGTCCCATGGCTGCTGGCCGCAGGCGGCGTGGTGCTGCTGCTGACGGTGGGTGGCTTCATCCTCAGCTGGTATTTCACGCGCTACCAGGTGGCCGAGGGCTTTGTCCGCGTGAACACCGGCTTCCTGTTCAAGCAGCAGCGGCAGGCCCGCCTGGATCGGGTGCAGGCCATCGATATTGTGCAGCCCCTTTTGGCGCGGATCTTCGGTCTCGCGGAACTCAAGTTTGAGGTGGCCGACGCCGGTGAGTCGGCCGTGCGGCTGGCTTACCTCCCGGTGGAGCAGGCCAAGCAGCTGCGCGCCACCATCCTTGCCCGTGCGGCGGGCGTGGTCAGCGAACCTGGCTCGACCCAGGAAGTCCCGGAAGCGCCGGAGCATGTTGTGTTGTCGGTCCCGCCCGGGCGCCTTCTCGGTTCCCTATTGCTAAGCGAACAGACCGTGGGCATCCTCCTCGGCGCCGCAGCGGTGGTTTCAATGAGCGTTCTCCTGGATAACACGGCCATTTTCCTGGCGCTCATTCCTGCCATTTTGGGTATTGGCGCCTCATATTGGAGTGCGTTCAACAAGGGCTACAACTTCACTGCCGCCATTTCCCCTGACGGCATCCGGCTCCGCTATGGCTTGCTGGATACGCAGGCCCAGACGTTGCCTCCGGGCCGGATCCAGGCCGTGATGGTGAGGCAGCCTCCCATTTGGAGGATTTTTGGCTGGTACCGCATGCACGTCAACGTAGCCGGTTATGGTGCGGCGGGCAGCACCGAGGGCGCGGCCCGCACCATGTTGCTCCCGGTGGGGATGAAGTCCGACGCCCTGCGGATGCTGTCGTTGGTATTGCCGGATCCCGGTGTTGATAGTCCCGAGGCCGTGTTCATTGCGGGTCTGGAAGGGCTCGCGCCGGCCTCTGGCAGCGCTTCCCGGACTGACGGATTCGTCACTACGCCGCGTCGTGCCTGGCTGCTGGCTCCGCTGGGGTGGCGCCGTAACGGCTTCCTCGCCACAGGCACTGCGCTGCTGATCCGGTCCGGCCGGTGGTGGCGCACGCTGGTGGTGGTTCCGCACCAGCGCACCCAATCCATGGCCTTGCAGCAAGGTCCCCTGGCCCGCCGTTTCGGCGTGGCCGATCTTGTCCTCCACACCACGGCCGGTCCAGTCATGCCAAGGGTGTTCCAAGCGGGAGTGCCGCAGGCGGTGGAACTTTTCGACCAGCAGGCGGCCCGCGCCCGGGAGGCGCGCAAACGGCAGACCAGTGAGCAGTGGCTGGCGCAGGTGGCGCCGCAGGCTCCCGAGGTTGCGGCAGCAGCCCAACCCCAACACATCAACCAGGAGGACCGACTCGATGGCTAAGCCAGGACGACTCGGAGTAGGAATCGTCGGCGCCGGCAAGGTGGGAGCAGTCCTGGGCGCGGCTTTGCGCGCGGCCGAGCACG
The DNA here is from genome assembly GCF_042667405.1 of Paenarthrobacter sp. NPDC057355. Classification (NCBI taxonomy): domain Bacteria; kingdom Bacillati; phylum Actinomycetota; class Actinomycetes; order Micrococcales; family Micrococcaceae; genus Paenarthrobacter; species Paenarthrobacter sp. NPDC057355. Next base: position 71,761 of record NZ_JBHVAL010000021.1, read on the forward strand.
CCGTCGTCGGGGTTTCCGCCGTGTCCGAGGCGAGCCGCGAGCGGGCCGAAAACCTGCTGCCCGGCGTCCCGATCCTGGAAATCCAGGACATCGTGGAGCGTTCCGAGCTGGTGCTGTTGGCGGTACCTGACGACTCCCTGGGCGAATTGGTGGCTGGGTTGGCTACGCTGGGTGCCTGGCAGCCGGGTCAGCTGGTGGCGCACACATCGGGCCGGTATGGCGTTGGCATCCTTAATCCCGTGCGGGCCGCAGGTGCGATTCCCCTGGCCCTGCACCCGGCCATGACCTTCACCGGCATGAGCCTTGACCTGACGCGCCTCATGGATTGCACCTTCGGTGTCACTGCGGATGCAGCCATGCTGCCGATCGCGCAGGCACTCGTGGTGGAAATGGGCGCCGAGCCCGTCGCCATCGCCGAAGCGGACCGCACCCTGTACCATGCGGCACTGGCCCACAGCTCCAACCATATGGTCACCCTGGTGGCACAGGCCTCGCAGATGCTGCGGGAGATCGGCGTCGAAAGTCCGGAGTCGATGCTGGGTCCGCTGTTGAGGGCGACGCTTGAAAACGCCCTTGCATCCGGCGAATCAGCGCTGACCGGGCCAGTGGCCCGCGGAGATGTGGGTACTGTTACTGCGCACGCCCAGGCGCTGAAAGAGTACGACGCCGGTGCCGGCGGCGACGTCCTTGCCGCCTACCGGGCCATGGCGCGCGCAACGGCGCGCAGGGCCGGAAACCGCGGCCTCCTGGGCCCGGAACAACTGACGGATATTGACGCGGCTTTGGATGCAGAACCCAAAGCGACGGAAGGAAACTGAACCAGATGGCCATCAAACTCGTGACCACCGAAGCGGAGTTGCGCGCGGAAAGCGCGCGGCTGCTTGCTGAAAAGCACGGGAGTTCCCAGGGCCTCGTCCCCACGATGGGTGCCCTTCACCAGGGGCATGCCGCCTTGGCAAGGACGGCAGCGGCCGAGAACGATGTTGTGGTCGCGACTATTTTCGTGAACCCATTGCAGTTCGGTGACGCCGTGGATCTGGACCGGTACCCGCGGACGCTGGATGCCGATATGGAGCTCCTGAATGCCGAGGGTGTGGACCTCGTCTTTGCGCCGTCAGTGGACGAGGTCTACCCGGGCGGGCAACCGTTGGTGCGTGTTACCTCCGGACCGCTGGGCGAAAAGTGGGAAGGCGCGTCGCGGCCCGGGCATTTCGACGGCGCCCTCACCGTGGTGGCCAAGCTGCTGCACTACGGACTCCCCGGAGGTGCTGCCGCGGACGGCACGACGGCGGCCTACCGGGCTTACTTTGGCCAGAAGGACGCGCAGCAGTTGGCCCTGGTGAAGCGGATGGTCTCGGACCTGAACTTCCCCGTGGAGATTGTCCCTGTGCCCATTGTCCGCAGCGACGACGGCCTGGCCCTCTCAAGCCGCAACCGCTTCCTCTCTGATGACGAACGCGAAGCGGCCTTGGTGTTGTCGCGGGCCCTGCGCCTTATCGAGTCCCGCGCGAAGGCGCACGAACCGCTCGACCTCGATTCCGCCGTCGCGCTTGTCCAGTCCCAGCCGCTGGTGGAACTGGACTATTTCGACGTCGTGGATCCCTCCACCTTGGAACCGCTCGCCGAAAACTGCAAGGAAACCCCGTTCCGGGGCGAAGGGCTGGCGATTATCGCCGCAAAGGTGGGCCCCGTGCGGCTCATCGATAACGCCCCATTGTTTTCCTGAGGTTTGATTTTTTCTGGTGACGGGAATTGGCCGGGCGTCTAGACTGTTTTAGTCTTCACCGGCACTGATCGCCGGACATCACATTCAAACCTTGGGGAACCTTCATGTCTACCGACGTCACGTCCGACGCAAACGGCAAGCCCGAATCCGGGGCTTCCGGAGCACCCGCCTCAGCAGGGACAACGTCCGCACAGGCGCCCGGATCCCAGGGTCAGGCCCCGCAGTCCCCGACCCCGCAGGCGCCGGCCTCTGACAAGATGTCCCGCGAGTCCGTGACAGTCATCGTCACGTTGCTGGTGGCGACCTTCGTGGTGATCCTCAACGAAACCATCATGAACGTTGCCCTGCAGCGCCTCATGACGGATCTTCAGGTCAGTGCCTCCACCGTCCAATGGTTGGCCACCGGCTTCATGCTCACCATGGCAGTGGTCATTCCCACCACGGGTTTCATCTTGCAACGCATGAGTACCCGCGGGGCTTTCATGCTGGCAATGGGGCTTTTCAGCGGTGGCACCCTCCTGGCGGCAGTGGCACCGGGATTCCTGGTACTGCTGCTTGCCCGTATCGTCCAAGCCGGCGGCACGGCCATCATGCTGCCGTTGCTGATGACCACCATTCTTACCCTGGTCCCGCTGTCCAAACGCGGCGCTGTCATGGGCAACGTGAGCATCGCCATTTCAGTGGCACCTGCAATGGGACCCACCGTTTCCGGCATCATCCTCGACCATTTCTCGTGGCGCTTCATGTTCGTGTTCGTGCTGCCCGTTGCCTTGGCCGCTTTCGCGATTGGTGCCAAGTACCTGACCAACGTGGGGGAGGGGGAGAAGACCACACTTGATCTCACGTCCGTGATCCTCACGGTTCCGGCTTTTGGTGGGCTGGTCTATGGCCTTAGCCAGATCGGTGGTTCCAATGCGGGGGTGGTTCCGGTGATCGCGCTGGTCATTGGCCTTCTCTGCCTGGCGTTGTTTGTCTTCCGGCAGCTCAAGCTCCAGAAGTCCGATGCCCCGTTGCTGGATCTGCGTGCTTTCAAGTTCCGCATGTTCACCGTGTCCACGCTCTTGATGGTGGTGGCGATGATGGCCCTCTTCGGCGGAGTCATCCTCTTGCCCCTGTACCTGCAGAACACGCTGCACCTGCAGCCGCTGGAAACCGGTCTGGCTTTGTTGCCCGGTGGCCTGGCCATGGGTCTGCTGGGCCCCGTCATCGGCAGGATCTTCGACAAGGTTGGCCCTCTGCCCCTGACTCTGTCCGGTTCCATCCTGATGGTCCTGACGCTGTGGCAGTTCTCCCGGCTCGACGAGGGCAGCTCCCTCGGCTGGGTGATTGCCCTTCACGTTGCCCTGAGCTTCGGCTTGGCGCTCCTGTTCACGCCGGCGTTCACCACCGGACTGAACCCGCTTCCGCCGCATCTCTACTCGCATGGTTCGGCAATCATCAGCACGGCCCAGCAGGTTTCGGGCGCGGCCGGCACCGCATTGCTCGTGTCGATTTACGCCGTGGTTTCGGCTTCGTCCGGACTGGTTGCCGGCATGCAGGCCGCGTTCCTGGCCGCGACGGTGATTGCCGTAATCGCCGTGGTGCTCGGCGCCATGATGCGGAAGACCGAAGGCGCCGGAGCCCACGGAGGCCACTGACCCCGCGCGCCCCCCGCCCCTCTCTCACATCCCGCGGGTTTGGTGCCGTCGCTCGCTCACATAACAACCGTTTCACCTCAACGCTCTCTCACCTTGTACGTGGGGGAGCGTTGTTGCTCTCGGGACTGGACCCAAATTCCAGGGCGGGTACCGACGCTCTCTCACGTTCCCGAGGTTTGGGCTGGTCGCTCGTTCACGTTCCCGGGGTTTGGCGCGAACGCTCGCTCGGTTGGGTGTTCGACGGCGGGTGGCTGGGTGGTGTGATGGGGTTCACGGGGTGGGTTTGTGGGTGTTTTGGGTGTTTCGTCCGCTGTTTTGGCGGGGTTTGCCTTGTGTTTGCGGGGTTTTTGGGTGGGGTTTGGGTGGATTTGGTGTGGGGGT
>NZ_JBHVAL010000022.1:0-23877 GCF_042667405.1 Paenarthrobacter sp. NPDC057355
ACCCCGGGAACGTGAGCGAGCGACACCACCAAACCCCGGGAACGTGAGCGAGCGACACCACCAAACCCCGGGAACGTGAGCGAGCGACACCACCAAACCCCGGGAACGTGAGCGAGCGACACCACCATACCCCGGGGACGTGAGCGGGCGACCCCTACTCAGCCGGGCTGAACCAGGCGGCTCCGAGCGGCGGGAGGGTGACCGACAGTGCTGCCGGTTGCCCGTCGGTGCCAGGCGTCGAGGCCTTCAAGGTTCCAGCGTTGATTACCCCTGAACCTCCGTAGGTTTCGGCATCGGTGTTCAGCACTTCCGTCCACTCCCCCGCTGAGGGGACACCCAGGATGTAGTCGTGGTGCGGGCCGCCGGAGAAGTTCACAGCGCACACAAGGGGCTTGCCGTCGTTGCCCCGGCGGATGAAGGTGAGGACGTTGTGGTCGGCGTCCCCGCCGTTGATCCACTGGAAACCACTGGCCTCGTTGTCCTTCTCGTAGAGGGCCGGCGTGGATGAATAGACCTCGTTAAGGTCCTTCACCAGGAGCTGCAGGCCACGATGCGACGGGATGTCCGCGAGGAACCAGTCCAGTCCGTACTGCTCGGACCACTCGGCTTCCTGGCCGAATTCGCTGCCCATGAAGATGAGCTGCTTGCCCGGGTGCGACCACTGGTAGGCGAAGAAGGCGCGGAGGTTGGCCAGCTGCTGCCAGCGGTCACCCGGCATCTTGCGCAGCATGGAACCCTTGCCGTGGACAACCTCGTCGTGGCTGATAGGCAGGAGGAAGTTCTCCGTGAACGCGTACACCAGGGAGAAGGTGACGGTGCCGTGGTGCCACTTGCGGTTGATGGGGTCCTCGGAAATGTACTTGAGGGAGTCATGCATCCAGCCCATGTTCCACTTCAGCCCGAATCCCAGTCCGCCATGGTTGGTGGGTGCCGTAACACCTGGGAACGCCGTGGACTCCTCGGCGATGACGATCGCGCCCGGGTGCGTTTTGTAGACCGTGGCGTTGACTTCCTGCATGAAGGAGATCGCTTCCAGGTTTTCCCGCCCGCCGAATTTGTTCGGACGCCACTGGCCTTCTTCACGGGAGTAGTCCAGGTAGATCATGGAGGCCACTGCGTCCACACGCAGGCCGTCGATGTGGAATTCCTCGAGCCAGTACAGCGCGTTGGCCACCAGGAAGTTCCGGACTTCGCTGCGTCCGAAGTCGAAGATCAGGGTTCCCCAGTCAGGGTGTTCTCCCAGTGCGGGGTCTGAGTGCTCATAGAGCGGCTGGCCATCGAACTGCGCCAGGGCCCACGAGTCCTTGGGGAAGTGGGCAGGAACCCAGTCGAGCAGGACACCGATGCCGGCCTGGTGGAGCGAGTCCACCAGGAAGCGGAACTCGTCCGGGTGCCCGAAGCGTGACGTCGGCGCAAAGTAGGAGGTCACCTGGTAACCCCATGAGCCGCCGAAGGGGTGCTCGGCAACAGGCATGAACTCCACGTGCGTGAAGCCGAGCCACTTCACATACTCCACGAGTTCCTTGGCGAGTTCTTTGTAGCCAAGGCCCAAACGCCAGGAGCCCAGGTGGACTTCGTAGACGCTCATGGGTGAGTTGTGCGGGTCCTTCTTGGCGCGGGCAGCCATCCACTCCGCGTCTTTGAAGCGGTAGCTGGGGTCTACTACGCGCGATGCCGTCAGCGGAGGAACTTCGGTTCCGAAAGCCAGCGGGTCGGCCTTTTCGATCCAGTGCCCGGACTTGGTGAGGATCTCGTATTTGTAGCACGCCCCTGCTACAACCCCCGGGATGAAGATTTCCCAAACGCCGGAAGACCCCAGGGACCGCATGCCGTGAGAGCGGCCATCCCAGCCGTTGAAGTCCGCCTTGACGCGGACGGCCTGGGCATTCGGAGCCCATACAGCAAAGGAAACGCCATCCACGTCGCTCAACGGGGACCGGTAGTGCTGGACGTGCGCACCCAAAACATCCCAGAGCCGTTCGTGGCGGCCTTCGCCGATCAGGTGTAGGTCCACCTCACCCACGGTAGGCAGGTAGTGGTACGGGTCATCGATGGTGACGGGTTCGACGTCGTACACCACTTCCAGACGATAGTCCGGCACGTGCCCGGCCTGAAGCGGTTCCAGGACCGCGGTCCATACACCGTGGGCTTCGTGCTCCATCGGGGTGCGGCCGGCTTCGGTTACCACCGTGACGGACTTGGCAAGGTGCTTCACCGTCCTGATGGTTACGTGGCCATGGTCGTCGAGGTGGGCACCAAGGACCGAATGCGGCGCGTGGTAAGCGCCGGCCGCCACGCGTTCCAAGGTCTCGGAGTCCACGTGCAGGGGAACTCGGGGCCGTTCGGTACGTGCTGAGCCAGTCATGTCATTACCTTCCGCTGTTGCTGCCGCATGCTTGCCGCGGCTTGTGTTGTCGAGGATTTGTCGTGATGCGTTGACCGGTATCGACAACCAGTCGGGCCGGTTTCGCAGCTCGTACACCACCTCGTATAAGGCCTTGTCCAGCCACAATGCCACAAAGAGTGGCGACTGGCGGTCAATGATTCCGGGGGTGACCTCGCTGTACCCCTCGATGAAGGCTGCGGCGCAGTCATCCACCCAGTTTTCCGGCACCTGCGCATCCGGATTCTCCCGGGACGCCGCTCCGGCTGCGTAGTCGAACGAGCGAAGCATGCCAGTGACGTCCCGGAGGGGAAGGTCGGGGTTGTTGCGCTCATCGATGGTCCTGAGCGGCTCACCTTCGAAGTCCAGGATGGCCCAGCGGGCCGGTTCCCCAGCGGCCCCGGGAACCTGCAGGATCTGGCCCAGGTGGAGGTCGCCATGGATGCGCTGCAGCTGGCCCACGGACTGCGGGTCCAAAGCCGCCAGCAGCTCTTCAAGACTTCCGTCATAAGGCCCGACGGCGGTTGACGCCTCAGCCCACGACTGCCGGACCCGCCGGGCAAGGGTTGCGATGATGTCGGAGCCCTGCTCCTGACCATCGTGGGTGCCGAAGGTGTCCGCAAGCCTGGCGTGGACCGTGGCCGTGGCCTTTCCCAGGCCACGGGCTTCTGCGGTGAAGTCCTTCCCGGCCGCGGCGGCGTCAACGGCCATGCCCCAGGCATCCAAACCACCGAGCAGGAATTCGTGTGCGACCGTCAGCTCGCCGGTCGCCCCGGAGCTGGCTGCCACCGCGCCGGCCTCCTCCGCACTGGTCTTCGAAGCCGGCTCGTTCCACGAGCCCGTGATCCACCCCAACGTCGCGGGAACCTCGCGGGTGTCCGCGGCCGTCAATGCTGCTCCCAGCTCCACTTCCGGGTTCTTGCCTGCCGAGAGAACGCGGAAGATTTTCACGATAGCGGCCGACTCGCCGTCGTCGATAATGACTGACGTGTTGGACTGCTCACCGGACAGGACCCGCACGGATACCGGGTTTTCCGGAAGCGGAACGCGACCGTGGGTGAGGTGCCCCTGGACCGAAGCCACAACCCCTTCGCTGCGCATCAGCTGCAGCCAGGCCGTCACAAATTCGGGATCGTAAGCGGCGTCGTACACCAGCCGAAGGCCAAGACCAGGATCCGTGAACTCACCCAGCAGCGCCGTCGGAGCGTCAGCCAGCGGCTGGCTGTGGAAGCTCAGCGGTACCTGTACGACGTCGGTCCGCGGACCGCCGTCGGCCGTCCTGTGGGTGACTGCCAGCAGCAGGACCTCCAACACGGCGTCGCCGCCACCAGTGAGCCGGAAGCTGCCCACTTGCTCCAGCGCAAAGTCGGGGCTTTTGACCGGGAACCAACGTCTGCCGGGAAGCCATGCCCGAAGAAGTCCTTCAACGGAGGGGTTCAAGTTTTCCTTGTTCATCTCATCCTTTGGAGGTCACCACTGGGATCGCCTGGGTAAAAGGCGACGAGGGATTGGAAAATGCCGAGCGGAGCCGCAGCCAGTAAAAGCTGTGGCTGCCCAGCATCACGGTCAGGTGACCGTTGTCGCCGACGGCCGGGAAAGGCTGGCCGCCGAAAATATCGCGCAGGCCGCGGCCTGCGAACTCGGGAACATCCAGCGTTGCCGCGACCGGGTGCTGGGAAAGGTTGAAGACGCACAGAATGGTTTCCGCGTCAGCCCCTTCGGGGTTTCCGGCCGGCAGCTCCCGGACGTAGGCCAGCACCACCTCATGATCAGCTTCGATGTGGCGGAACCCGCCCAGGCCAAACACGGGATGGTTCTTCCGGACGCTGAGGATCTGCCGGGTCCACCGCAGCAGCGAACCGGAATGTGCGGCTTCGGCCTCCACATTGGCCATGCCGTAGTTGTAGACCAGAGACTGGATCACCGGCAGGTAAAGCTTGCCCGGGTCCGCCGAGGAGAAGCCCGCGTTGCGGTCGGGATTCCACTGCATGGGCGTGCGTACGGCATCGCGGTCATCGAGCCAGATGTTGTCACCCATGCCGATCTCGTCCCCGTAGTAGAGGAAAGGGCTGCCGGGCAGGGACAACAACAGGGCATTGATGAGCTCGATCTCTGCCCGGGAGTTGTCCAGGAGCGGAGCCAGCCGGCGGCGAATACCGATGTTCGCCCTCATGAGTGGGTCCGGGGCATACCAACCGAGCATCGCCGCGCGTTCCTCCGCGGGAACCATCTCAAGTGTCAGTTCGTCGTGGTTCCTCAGGAAAGTTCCCCATTGCGCGCCGCGCGGGATCTCGGGAGTATCGCGCAGCGTCTCAATGATGGGTGCGGCTTTTTGGTCCCTGAGGGCGTAGTACAACCTGGGCATGATCGGGAAATGGAAGGCCATATGGCATTCGGGGGCTTCGTCAGTGCCGAAGTACTCCACCACTTCATGCGGCGGCTGGTTTGCCTCCGCGATGATCACCCTGCCGGGATAGTTCGCGTCCACCATGCGGCGGAGGTCCTGCAGGAACGTGTGGGTCGCCGGAAGGTTCTCGCAGTTGGTCCCTTCCTCCTCGAAAAGGTAGGGAATGGCGTCAGCCCGGAAACCGTCGATGCCTTGGTCCAGCCAAAACCGGATGACGTCGTACAGCGCCTCGATGACTTTGGGGTTCTCGAAGTTCAGGTCCGGCTGGTGGCTGAAGAACCGGTGCCAGAAGAATTGCCGCCGGATGGGATCGAACGTCCAGTTGGACTCTTCGGTGTCGACAAAGATGATGCGGGCGTCCTGGTATTTTTCGTCCGTGTCACTCCACACGTAGAAATCCCCGTAGGGTCCCGTGGGATCCTTCCGGGATTCCTGGAACCACGGGTGCTGGTCGGAAGTGTGGTTCAAGGGAAGGTCGATGATGACCCGCACGCCCCGGGCGTGGGCCTCGGCAACCAGGCGTTTGAAGTCGCTGATGGTGCCGAATTCATCCAGGACGGAGGTGTAGTCGGCGATGTCGTAGCCGCCGTCGCGCAACGGGGAATGGAAGAACGGCGGCAGCCAGAGACAATCGACACCCAGCCACTGGAGGTAATCCAGTTTGTCGATCAACCCTTGGAAATCGCCGGAACCATCCCCGTTGGCATCCGCAAAAGCCCGCACCAGTACTTCATAGAAGACTGCCTTGCGGTACCAGAGCGGATCATGCTGGAGACCGGGGGCATTCAACTCGAAGGTATTCTTCGGAGTGAAGTACTGGGTGGGATTCTGCGGGGAAAAACTCACTAAGGCTGCCTCCTGATGCTCAGGACGTGTGCCGGCTCAACGTGGGCATCCAGGCGGACGTAATTGTGCTCCCCCCACCACCAGCTCTGGCCGCTGATCAGATCATCCACGCGGAACTGTCCGTCCTCGTTGAGATCAGCCGGGTCCAACCCCAAGGCCGCAAGGTCCAGCGAGACCGTGCTCTCCCGGGTGCTGTGCGGATCCACGTTGACCACGATGATCAAGGTGTCCTTGGTGCCGTCGGGCAGCGTCTTGTGCTTCGAGTAGACGATCGTGGCGTCATCGGTGCTGCGGTGGATGGTCAGGTTCTGCAGGTCGCCCAGCGCCAGATGGTCCTTGCGGATGGTGTTGAGCCTGGTGATGTACGGGGCCAAGGTGCGCCCGGACTCGGCCGCGCCTTCCCAGTCCCGCGCCTTGTACTCGTACTTCTCGTTGTCGATGTACTCCTCGGCTCCGGGGCGTGCCACGTGCTCGTACAACTCGTAGCCGGCATAGACACCCCACAGCGGGCTGGCAGTCGCTGCAAGGACGGCGCGGATCTTGAAGGCCGCCGGGCCACCGTACTGCAGGTACTCGGTGAGGATGTCCGGGGTGTTCACGAAGAAGTTCGGCCGGAAATATGCCGGGCTGACGTGGCTGACCTCGTAGAAGTACTCTTCCAGTTCAGTCTTGGTGTTGCGCCAGGTGAAGTAGGAGTAGGACTGCTGGAAGCCGGCCCGGCCCAGGGCGTGCATCATGGGCGGGCGTGTGAAGGCCTCCGCCAGGAACACAACCTCGGGGTTCTTCTTGTTGATCTTCCCGATCAGCCATTCCCAAAACCACACGGGCTTGGTGTGGGGGTTGTCCACGCGGAAGACCTTGACCCCGTGGCTGATCCATAGCTGCACGATCCGCAGGATTTCCTTGGACAGGCCCACGGGATCGTTGTCGAAGTTCAGGGGGTAGATGTCCTGGTACTTCTTCGGAGGGTTTTCGGCGTACGCGATCGAACCGTCCACGCGCGTGGTGAACCATTCGGGGTTGGACGTGACCCAGGGGTGGTCCGGAGCTGCCTGCAGGGCCAGGTCCAGGGCCACCTCAAGGCCAAGCTCATTGGCTCGGGCAACGAAGGCATCAAAGTCCTCGAACGTTCCCAGCTCCGGGTGGATGGCATCGTGGCCACCGTCCTTGGAACCGATGGCCCACGGCGAGCCCGGATCCTGGGGCCCTGGAGTCAGCGTGTTGTTGCGGCCCTTGCGGTGCTGGAAGCCGATCGGATGGATGGGCGGCAAGTAGATGATGTCAAAGCCCATCTCTGCCACGGCGTCTAGCCTCCTGGCCGCGGTACGGAAGTTGCCGGAGGTCCACACACCCGTGGAGTGGTCCAGCACGGCGCCTTCGGAACGCGGGAAGAACTCGTACCAGGAGCCGCGGCCGGCCAGCTCCCGTTCCACCTGCAGCGGGAACTGCTCGGAAACGGTCACCAGTTCGCGGATCGGCAAACGCTCGACGGCGGCAAGCACCTCGGGGCTGAAACCGGCGCCAAGGCGCTCCTCGGCAGACTTGGTGGTGTCGGCGAGCGCGACGGAAGCGGCGCGCAGGGTGCGCTTTTCAGCGGCGGTGCGTCCGGCGTCGTCGGCTGCTCCGGAAAGAAGGGCCGCACCCTCGGCGAGCATCAATTCGACGTCGATGCCGGCGGCGACCTTCACTTCGGCGTTGTGGTGCCACGTGCCGTAGCGGTCGTGCCAGGCCTCGATGACGAACGACCACGCACCTGTGCCGCTGGGGGTGATCAGGCCCTCCCAGCGGTCAAGGCCCTTCCACTGCTCGCCCTGGGCCGGGGCAAGCCGCACGCGCTGGCGCTCCCTGCCTCTGGGATCAAGCAGCACGGCGGATACGCCCAGCTGGTCGTGGCCTTCACGGAAGACCGTGGCGCCAACCACGAGGTCCTCACCAGGCAACGCCTTCGCCGGGAAACGGCCACCTTCCACCACCGGCTGCACGGCCGTGATGGGAAACCGGCCGAAGCGAAGTCCGTCGGTGATGTCCGTTGTCGTCTTGGATTTCAGAACGGTGGTGGTTCGCGCAGTTTTCGTCACAACCATGACGTTAGCGAGAAAAATCACAGAATGCTAAGCAAACGAGGTTTCTACTCGACGCAAGATGACATTTACCTAAAAGAAACCCGATCCTGTTCCGACTGCCATGTGAGTCGGTTAGTGTGGCGCTCGTGAAGGCAATTCGAAGGTTTACAGTCCGTACCGTCCTCCCCGAGCCCATCCGGCCGCTGGCCCGATTGGCGACCAACTTGCGCTGGTCCTGGCACCGGCCAACCCGGGAACTCTTTGCGAGCATCAACCCCGGTCTGTGGGAGGCCGCCCAGCACGACCCCATAGCCCTTCTCGGATCGATCAGCCGCGAACAGCTTCAGGACCTGGCCAACAACGGCGAAGTAGTGGACCGCGTGCAGGCAGCGGCTGCGGACCTTGACCGCTACCTCAGCGAACCGCGCTGGTACCAGGGCCTCGGCCAGGACGCTCCGGCGTGCATTGCGTACTTCTCCCCCGAATTCGGCATCACGGAAGTTCTCCCGCAGTACTCCGGCGGCCTGGGCATCCTTGCCGGTGACCACCTCAAGGCCGCTTCGGACCTTGGCGTGCCGCTGATCGGCGTCGGGCTCCTCTACCAGGCCGGCTACTTCAAGCAGTCCCTGTCCCGCGACGCCTGGCAGCAGGAAACCTACCCCGTCCTGGATCCCGACGGCCTCCCGCTGACCCTGCTTCGCCACCCGGCCAAGGACGGCGGCCAAGGCAAGCCGGTCCACATTTCCCTGCCGCTGCCCAACGGCCGCGAGCTGCACGCGCACGTGTGGCGTGCCGACGTCGGACGCGTTCCGCTGCTGCTGCTGGACTCCAATGTCCCCTCGAACGACGAAGCCGCGCGCGGCATCACCGACCGGCTCTACGGCGGCGGCGGCGATCACCGCCTGCAGCAGGAGCTCCTGCTGGGCATGGGTGGCGTCAAGGCCCTGCGCGTCTACCAGGAACTGACCGGCACCCCTGCCCCGGAGGTCTTCCACACCAACGAGGGACACGCCGGCTTCCTGGGAATTGAACGCATCCAGGAAGCCATGTCCGACCCCGAGCACCCGCTCAGCTGGGATGAAGCCCTCGCTGCCGGGCGCGCGTCCACCGTCTTCACGACTCACACGCCCGTACCTGCCGGCATCGACCGTTTCGAGGCGCTCCAGATCAAGCACTTCTTCGACGCCGGACTGGCGCCGGCGGTGCCCACCGAACGGATCCTGGAACTCGGTCGCGAAAACTACGACGGCGGCAACCCTTCGGTCTTCAACATGGCGGTGATGGGCCTGCGCCTGGCGCAGCGCGCCAACGGTGTGGCCAAGCTGCACGGCGTGGTGTCCCGCGAAATGTTCTCCGGCCTGTGGCCAGGATTCGACCACTCCGAAATCCCGATCACCTCCGTCACCAACGGCGTCCACGTACCCACCTGGGTGGACCCCCGGATCTCCTCCCTGGCACGTCACCAGTTCGGTGCCGAAGCCGAAGCACTGGGACGCTGGGACCTGGCCTACAACGTCAGCGACGAGGACGTTTGGGGGCTCCGCCGTGAACTCCGCACGCAGCTCATCGAAGACGTCCGACGCCGGCTCCGGGCTTCCTGGAAGAAGCGCGGCGCCGCCGATGCCGAGCTGGGCTGGACCGAGAAGGTACTGGACCCGGATGTGCTCACCATTGGCTTCGCCCGCCGCGTGCCGACGTACAAGCGGCTCACGCTCATGCTGCGCGACCCCGCACGTTTGAAGGCCCTGCTGCTCGATCCCAAGCACCCCATCCAGCTGGTCATTGCCGGCAAGTCGCACCCGGCCGATGACGCCGGCAAGAAAATGATCCAGGATCTGGTCCGTTTCACCGACGACCCCGAAGTCCGGCACAGGATCGTCTTCCTGCCGAACTACGACATCGCCATGGCACGGACCCTGTTCCCGGGCTGCGACGTATGGCTCAACAACCCGCTGCGCCCGCTCGAGGCCTGCGGCACGTCCGGCATGAAGGCGGCCATCAACGGCTCGCTCAACCTCTCCGTCCTGGATGGCTGGTGGGATGAGATGTACGACGGCGAGAACGGCTGGGCCATCCCGACGGCAAACAACGGCGCTTCCGCCGACGAACGGGACGACATCGAGGCCGCGGCGCTGTACGAGCTCCTTGAAACCCAGGTGGCACCGCGCTTCTACGGAACCACGGTTTCGCAAGGGGCCGGTGCAGCAGGGCCATCCGAGTCCAGCCAGGAAACCGTGCCGACGCACTGGGTCTCCATGATCAAGCACACGCTCGCCCACCTCGGCCCTGCCGTTTCGGCTGAACGGATGCTGCACGACTACGTGAACAACCTCTACTGCCCGGCCGCGGTGTCAGGCCGCAGGGCTGTTGCCGAGTCCTTCAAGGAAGCCAAGGAACTCGCGTCGTGGATATCCAAGGTCCGAGAGGCGTGGCCTCAGGTTGTGGTCGAACACGTCGACTCCGTGGGTGTCTCCGAGGAGCCCCAGGTGGGCGACAGCCTCCAGGTCAACGCCTACGTCGCGCTGAACAACCTGACTCCCGACGACGTCTCCGTGGAAGTGGCCTTCGGCCGTGCGGAGGAATCCGACGAACTCGAAGACATCGTGGTGGCCGAACTGGACCCCGTGGAGGACCTCGGAAACGGGCGGCACCTCTTCAACGGGTCGCTGGTCATCAACCGCTCGGGCTCCTTCGGCTACACCGTCCGGGTGTTCCCGAAGCACTCGGCGTTGGCGTCCAAAGCTGAACTTGGGTTGATCGCAAACGCCTAGTCCCAATCACGTCGGTGACCCGCTTTTCCGTTGTTACCCAACAACGGAAAAGCGGGTCATCGACGTTTAATGCTGGAAGACTGCGATGACCGCCAGGTCGCGGCCGGCGTAGCGCTCGGCGTCTTGCAGGATCTCGCACACTACCCCGAAAGAACGGTCCGTGCGGTAGGCGGCGGGGACCTGCCAGATCATGGTCACCGGGCTGCCGTCGTCCTCCGACAGGGCATCCGCGTAGTCGTGGAGGGAGTCGTTCAGGGCATCCAGGTTCACGCCGTAGTACTCGGGGAAGTCCAGGACCTGCCCGAAGACCTCCAGGACTGCCTGCTTGGTGGATGCGGGCGGGACCAGGACCGTCCTTCGGCCGGCGTCGGAAACCTGCTCCTGCAGTTCCTCCACGGTCCAGGTGTCTGCTGAGTAGATCTTCATGGGCTCCTCTATGTGTCCTCGACTACTTGTCCTCGACGATGAACGCGAACGACTCGTAGTGGTCCGGCGTGTAGTACTTCGCGGCGTCCTTACCCACAATGATCCGCCGAGCTCCGCGATCGGACTCGCCAGGTGTGGGCACGGTGTACTCCTTATAGAAGCCACCTGGTTTCTTGGGGAGAAGGCCCTCGAAGTTGCCGAAGTTCACCCCATCACGCTCATACGGATACGGGCCTCCTTTGGCGATCAATGCCAGGGTTTGGCGGGCTTCCTTCGTCAGCTGCGAGGCGTTGATGGAGGGCAGGCCGGAGGAGTTCTCCACAGCCGGCGAGGCCGTGGTCCTGCCAGGCACGGCGGCCGTTGAGGTCGGCACCGGGCCGGGTGCCGACGTCGTGGTTTGGACGCTTGGCGCCGGGGACGGCGCCGTCAGCGCGCCTCCGCCCACCATGGCAACAACCAGCACGACGACGGCGATCACCAGTCCCGCGAAAGCCACCAGTTTGCTGCGGCTGCGGTTCATGCGGAGAACTCCCTGTGCTTGGTACCTAGGTGCGGTAGATGTTGATGGTGTTGGCTTGCAGGATATCCCGCTCGCCGCTGGCCACCAACGCGCCCTTCCGGCGGTCGTGCAGCACCGAGGTGGTGAAGCGCAGTTCGAACATGCGCTTGCCGATGCCGGATTCACTCAGGATCTCCGGGAGCACCATCTTTACGTCGTGGTTGTTGCCGTTCACCACAATCAGCCCCCGGACCCCGCTGTCATCATGGCCCATCAACAGCTGGACAGCACGAACACCGGGATCATTCCATCGGGCCGGCGTCATCCGCTGGCCGTTGTCGTCAAACCACTGAAGGCTGGAGTTATTGGCTTGGCCAGGGAAGCTCTCAGGCTGGTTACGCAGGAACCAGCGGCGCAGCCTGACCAGCTCACGGGTGGTCCGGAACATGGCGTGGGCTTCCTGCGTCCGGCTCCAGTCCAGCCACGCCGTGGGGTTGTCCTGGCAGTAGGCGTTGTTGTTGCCCTGCTGGGTACGGCCCAGTTCGTCACCGGCCGTGATCATGGGCACGCCGATGGAGATCAGCAACGTGGCCATCAGGTTCCGGATGGACAAGGCCCGCGCGGCAACTATGGCCTCGTTCTCGCTTCGGCCTTCCACGCCGTGGTTGTAGCTGCGGTTGTCTCCGTGGCCGTCGCGGTTTTGCTCGCCGTTGGCCTCATTGTGCTTACGGTCGTAGCTGACCAGGTCCTTGAGGGTGAAGCCATCGTGGGCCGTAATGAAGTTCACCGACGCCAGGCGCGTGCGGCCCGAGGACCCGAAGAGGTTTGCGGACCCCGCCATCAGCTCAGCCAACGACGCCACCGAACCGCCTTGGCCGCCGGCCTCCATGGAGGCACGGTCCGAAAGCCAGAAACTGCGGACGCCGTCCCGGAAGTGATCGTTCCAATCCGACCAGCCCTGCGGGAAACGGCCCGTCTGCCAGCCGCCGTATCCCACGTCCCACGGCTCGGAAATCAGCTTGACCTCCGACAAAACCGGGTCCTCCGCGATGGCCTGCAGGAAGGGGTGCCGGGGATCGAAGGTGTTTCCGGCGTCGCGGCACAAAGTCACGGCGAGGTCGAAGCGGAAACCATCCACATGGAACTCGTTGACCCAGTAGCGCAGGGAATCGAGCGCAAGATCCACCACCACGGGTTCGCTGAAGTCCAGGGTGTTGCCGCAACCGGTGGTGTCCAGATAACGGCCGTGGGCGTCGTGGCGGTAATAGCGTTTCTCGCCCAGACCCCTGAAGCTCAGGACCGGTCCGTCGGGTCCGGCTTCTGCGGTGTGGTTGTAGACAACGTCCAGGATGACTTCGATCCCGGCCGCATGCAGCAGCTTGATCATGCCCTTGAGCTCATCCTGCACAGCATGCGGACCTGCATTGCGGGCAGCTTCCGTGGCGTAGTCGGCATGCGGAGCAAAGAAGGCCGCGGTGTTGTAGCCCCAGTAGTTGGTCATGCCGAGATCCTGGAGATGCGATTCATCCATGTGGAAATGGATGGGAAGCAACTGCACGGCCGTAATGCCGAGCTCGGTGAGGTGCTGGATCATCACAGGATGCGCCATGCCGGCATAGGTGCCGCGCAGGTGTTCGGGAATCTCCGGGTGGAGCATCGTCTGGCCCCGGACGTGGGCCTCATAGATTACTGAAGTCCGCATAGGGGTACGCGGCGGCTGGTCGTTGCCCCAATCGAAGCCGGTGTCCACGTGGACACTTGTCAGGAACTCCCCGCGTTGGTCCACGGCCCGCCCGTAGGGGTCCAGCAGCAGCGGCTGCCGGTCGTCGTCGTCGAGATCCAGCGCCGGAACCGGTATGGGAAGCCCGCCCTCGGACGGCGCGGCCCGGAAGCCGTAGCGGGTTCCCGGAGGCAACCCGCCAACCAGCCCGAAGTGCACGTCATTCTCCGTGTTGGGAAGGATCTGGGCACGCCATGATTCGCCAGGCGGCTGGAACACGATCTCTACCCGTTCCAGGTCCGGCGCAAAAACGGCCACGTTCACGTCATGGTTTTGCGTTCTCTCCGCATCCGAAAGAGCGGGCTGGGGTGCGCTCAGTCCGAGGGGGCGGGGCCGCGACGCATCGACGGCGGCTTCTGTGTCAAAGATAGGCATAACCATTGAAGGCAAGTTTAGTTCCACGCCCGGTATGTGCAGCCTTGGCGGCCCATATGACGACGAACTGCCCGCTGATTTCATTACTTGGCATACTGGGAGGCAGAGAATCGGAGGTCCTATCGTGCGCGTGGCACTTGCCCAAGTCATCTCCGGCCGGGACGTGGCCGAAAACCTGCAGCTCCTGGAGGAGTACGCCCGGCGCGCCAAAGACGGCGGCGCCGAGCTGGTGGTCTTCCCCGAAGCCATGATGCGCGCGTTTGGAAACTCGTTGCTGGACATCGCTGAACCACTGGATGGGCCTTGGGCGGCAAAGGTTCGCGCCGTCGCGGAGGAACTGCAGCTGGTCATCGTGGCGGGCATGTTCACCCCCGGCGCTGCTACCGATGCTGGCGCGCCCCGTGTCCGCAACACCCTTCTGGCTACCGGGCCCGGCGTAGAAGCCAGCTACGACAAAGTCCATCTTTTCGACGCTTTTGGCTTCGCGGAATCGGACACCGTTGAGGCCGGTACAGATCCCGTAACGTTCGACGCCGGTGGCCTCACCTTCGGTTTGGCCACGTGCTACGACATCCGTTTCCCTGCCCTCTTCACAGCCAATGCGCAACGCGGAGCCGTGGTGAACATTGTTTCGGCGTCCTGGGGAGCAGGCCCGGGGAAGGCCGATCAGTGGCAGCTCCTGGCCCGGGCACGCGCCGTGGACACCACCACGTTCGTCCTGGCGTGCGGCCAAGGCGATCCGGCCACGCAAGGCATCGAAGCGAAGGGCGCGGCACCCACGGGAGTCGGGTACTCCGCCGTCGTGTCCCCCTTCGGGCAGGTCCTGGAGGGCCTCGAAGGTGAGCCCGGGTTGATCTTCGCTGACCTGGACCCCGCTGAGGTGGACGAGGCCCGCCAGAAGCTCCCGGTCCTGGCCAACCGCCGCGACTTCTGACCCTCTCTCACACCCCACCCGCTTCACGCCAACCCTCGCGCACATCCCCCGGGCTTGCCGCCAACCCTCGCGCACATCCCCCGGGCTTCCCGCCACCGCTGATGCAAGATGGCCGAGCCGAGGAATGATTGTGAGGCGACTACCGCCGTCGTTAACTTCGGGACCAAACCCACCGGCCGTGAGATAGCGACGCCACCAAACCCACCGGACGTGAGATAGCGACGCCACCAAACCCACCGGACGTGAGCGAGCGACGCCACCAAACCCACCGGACGTGAGCGAGCGACGCCACCAAACCCACAGGACGTGAGAGAGCGACGCAACCAAACCCACAGGACGTGAGCGAGCGACGCCACCAAACCCACCGGACGTGAGCGAGCGACGCCACCAAACCCACCGGACGTGAGCGAGCGACGCCACCAAACCCACAGGACGTGAGCGAGCGACGCCACCAAACCCACAGGACGTGAGAGAGCGACGCCACCAAACCCACAGGACGTGAGATAGCGACGCCACCAAACCCGCGGGACGTGAGAGAGCGACGCCACCAAACCCACGGGACGGGAGAGAGCGACGCCACCAAACCCACGGGACGTGAGAGAGCGACGCCACCAAACCCACGGGACGTGAGAGAGCGACGCCACCAAACCCACGGGACGTGAGAGAGCGACGGGTACGCAAAAGGCGGCGGCCGCAACAGCGACCACCGCCCCTATGCACTGCCTACTTGGCGGAGCGCTGCCGGGAGACCTCGTACAGCGAGATACCGACGGCCATGGAGGCGTTGAGCGATTCCATGGCCGAGTCGATCGGGATGGAGACGATCTGGTCGCAGTTTTCGCGAACCAAGCGGCTGAGGCCCTTGCCCTCTGAACCAACCACGATGCACACCGGTTCGGTGGCAACCGTGAGGTCGGGCAGCGAGACGTCGCCGTCGCCGTCCAGGCCAAGGACGTAGATGCCCATGTTCTTGAACTGCTTGAGCGCGTTGTTGAGGTTCGACGCGCGGGCCACCGGTACGCGGACAGCGGCACCGGCGCTGGTCTTCCAGGCGGACGCCGTAACGCCCACCGAACGACGCTCCGGCACGATCACGCCGTGGCCACTGAAAGCGGACACGGAACGGATGATGGCGCCCAGGTTGCGGGGATCGGTGATGCCGTCCAATGCCACGAAGATGGGGGCGTTGGAGATGTGCCCCTTCTTCCATTTCTCCACGGTTTGCTCCGCGAGCTCGTACGCATCCTCATACTCGTACGGCGGAATCTGGAGCACGAGTCCCTGGTGGACGGCGTCCTCGGTCATCCGGTCCAGCTCAGGCTTGCCGGTCTCGAGCAGCGGGATACCGCGCTCGGCCGCGAGCTTGAGGGACTCCTTGACGCGGTCGTCCATTTCGATGCGGATGGCAACGTGCAGTGCCTTGGCCGGGATGCCCGCGCGCAGGGCTTCCACCACGGAGTTGCGGCCAGTGACCAGTTCCTCGGTGGCGCGGCCCTTCGGGCCCGAGCGGGCACCGGCGCCACCCGGACGAGCGGGTCCGCGCTTGGCGGCCGAGCGCTCAGCCAGCTGCTTGTTCTTGAATGCCTTGTGGTAGACGCGGTCTTCCGCCTTGGGAGTGGGACCCTTGCCTTCGAGAGCCTTGCGGCCATGGCCTCCGGTACCAGCGGAGGGGCCCTTCTTCTTCTTGACCGACCGGTTACCGTTGTTGGCCATGGGGTTCCATCCTTGATTTTGTGAGTAAGTCTGGAATCAAGTCTACTGACCCAATGCAATTCGGCCGCAGTGCCGCTTTGTCAGTCGCGCTTGAGGCTCCAGCTGGCGCCGTCCGCACCATCTTCGACGACGACGCCGGCGGCCGCGAGCGTATCGCGTATGGCGTCGGACGCGGCCCAGTCCTTGCTGGCCCTGGCTGCGGCGCGGGCTTCGAGCTGCGCGTCGACGAGGACCTTCAGCGCAGCATGTTCACGGCCCTGCTCGGCTTCGGGCTGCTTCACGGCATCCAGGCCCAGTACTTCGGTCATGGAGAGCACGCTGTAGAGGGCTGCCTTGGCGGCGTCCAAATCACCCGAGGCGAGGGCTGTGTTGCCTGCCCGGACAGTTTCGTGCAGCACGCCGAGGGCCTGGGGAACGTTGAGGTCGTCGTCCATGGCGGCGATGAACGCCGCAGGCATGTTGGCTTGCGGTGACACGTCCGTGCCACCGGGGACTTTCGCGGAGGCTTTCGAGATGAATCCGTCAATGCGTTCGACGGCGGCCGCGGCCTCCTGCAGCGACGTGGGCCGGTAATCCAGCACGGACCGG
Source organism: Paenarthrobacter sp. NPDC057355 (assembly GCF_042667405.1). Taxonomy (NCBI): domain Bacteria; kingdom Bacillati; phylum Actinomycetota; class Actinomycetes; order Micrococcales; family Micrococcaceae; genus Paenarthrobacter; species Paenarthrobacter sp. NPDC057355. Next base: position 16,786 of record NZ_JBHVAL010000022.1, read on the forward strand.
TAGTGGGCCTGGCCAAGGTAGTAGCGGACGACGCGGGGTGAGGCGAGTTCAAGCATCTCGGCCGGGCTTACGGTGTTGCCGATGGACTTGGACATCTTTTCGCCCTCGTACGTGACCATGCCGTTGTGCATCCAGAAGTTGGCGAAGTCATCGCCGGCGGCCTGTGACTGGGCCATCTCGTTCTCGTGGTGCGGGAAGCGCAGGTCAAGTCCCCCGCCGTGGATGTCGAAGCGCGTACCCAGGTATTTGGTGACCATGGCTGAGCATTCGAGGTGCCAGCCGGGCCGGCCCGCACCCCAGGGAGAGTCCCATTTGGCCGTGACGGGTTCGCCCTCTTTGAAACCCTTCCACAGCGCGAAGTCGCGGGGGTCGCGCTTGCCCCGGGGGTCGGCGTCGGCGGCGCCCTGCATGTCGTCGATGTTCTGTCGCGTCAGCGAGCCGTACTTGCTCCAGGAGCGCACGTCGAAGTAGACATCGCCGGAACCGTCCGGAGCGGCGTAGGCGTGGCCGCGGTCCATGAGGCGCTGGATCAGCGCGTGCATTTCCGGGATGTGCCCGGTGGCGCGGGGTTCGTACGTTGGGCGCTGCACACCCAGGGACTCGTAGGCCTTCTCGAATTCCTGCTCGTAGCGGTAGGCCAGCGCCCACCATTCCTCCGCCTGTCGGGCTGTGGGTTCGGTGTCCCACTCCGGCCCGAACGACTGCGCGGACTTGGCCAGGATTTTGTCGTCGATGTCCGTGACGTTGCGTACGACAGTCACCCGCAGCCCGCGGAATTCGAGCCAGCGGGTCAGCTGGTCGAAGGCGATCGCTGACCTGACGTGGCCCACGTGGGGCATTCCCTGGACCGTGGCCCCGCAGTAGTACACACTGGCCTTGCCGTCTTCGAGGGGAACGAAGTCGCGGACTTCGGCGGAGGCGGTGTCATAAAAGCGCAGGGTCACCGCTCCAGATTAGCCGATGACGCGGCATGACCTGCCTACTTGCAGTATTCGCCGATCTTGTTGAACTGCACCTTGAGCTTTTCCTGCTGCTCCTGCGTGGCCGCTCCCAGCGACGACGCGGCGGCCTTGTCCATGATCGCGGCCATCTCCTTGATGGGATCGCCGATTTCCGGGGCCACCTTGTCCGCGATCTCGTGATAGTGCTCAGCAAGCTGCTTCGACTGCTGCTGCTGGTTGCCGTCCGGCTTGAAGGCGTCGTTGTTCAGGAAGTCGCAGCTGGCCTTCACATCCATTTTGGGCGTCCCTGCGCAGCCTCCCAGCAGGAGCGCGGCGGCGAGGGCGGCCGGCAGCACCACTGCCGAACTTACGACGCCGGCACTTGGCTTACGCATGCGGCGCACCTTTCGCCGGACCCGGCTCAGCGGGCGGTACCTCATGGCCGGACACCGCGTAGACCAGGGCAGTGGCCACGGCCGAAATGCCCTCGCCGCGGCCCGTGAATCCCAGGCCATCGCTGGTGGTTGCTGTAACGCTGACCGGGGCGCCGGCCGCCTCGCTAAGGACTCTTTGCGACTCTTCCCGGCGCGGCCCGAACTTGGGACGGTTGGCCACGAACTGGACTGCCACGTTTCCGATCTCGAAACCTGCCGCGCGCACGATCCGGGCCGCCTCCGAAAGGAGGGTCACGCCCGAAGCGCCGGCGTACTCGGGCCGGTCGGTGCCGAAGTGCGTGCCAAGATCACCGATGCCGCACGCGGAGAAGAGTGCATCAGCGGCAGCGTGCGCGACGCAATCGCCGTCGGAATGCCCGGAAAGTCCCTGTTCACCTTCCCAGTACAGGCCGCCCAACCAGAGCGGCTGGGGGTCGTCATCGGCCGCGAAGGCGTGGACGTCGATCCCGATGCCGGTCCGCGGCAGGACGACGTTCTCCAGCGCCATCAGCCCTCCACCCAACGCATTCCCAGCGGACCTTCGAGGAGCCCTTCCGCGATGATGAGGTCCAGCGGGGTGGTGATCTTCAGGGACTGGCTTGCCCCGCGGACTGCGTGGACCGGGACACCGAGGAGTTCCACCAGCATGGCGTCGTCGGTTACTGCCGCGGCCTGCTTGTCATCGAAGAGCTCGGCGGCCTGGTGTGCCCGTTGCAGGGTGGCGAGCTCGAAACCTTGGGGGGTTTGGACGGCCCGGAGCTGCTCGCGGGGGGCGGTGCCTGTGACAACTTCGGGGGCAATGGAAGCGTCCGAAGGATCCGTTTCGGCAACGGTCTTGATGGTGTCAACCACCGGCATCGCAGGAATCACAGCTTTGGCCCCGGACGACAAAGCATCCGCAACCCGTTGAAAGACCCGCTCAGGGGCCAGTGCCCGGGCGGCATCGTGGACGAGGACGAACTCGGTACCGTCCTCCAAAGCAGCCAAAGCTGCCCGGACGGAATCCGCCCGGGAGGACCCGCCGTCGACCACTGTCACCTCAGGGCCACCGTCCACCAGGTCCACCGTGAAATCCGCGATCGAACCGCGCAGCACAGTGTCACCCTTGGGCACGGCGACGCAGATCTGGCGGGCGACGTCGGAAGCGACAACACCGCGCAGGGCATGCATGAGGATGGTTTCGCCGCCCAACGGAACCTGGGCTTTGGGCATGCCGTAGCCGAGGCGCTCACCGGAACCGGCGGCAACCACAATCACGGCCGTAACGGCGCGCTTGGAAGGATGAGTCATGCGCTCAAGGGTATGCAAGATATGCATAAAACACCCACATTCCGGCGCATCACCCCGAGGGCAAAAAGAAACCCGGCGGCGCTTTCGCACCACCGGGCATCAATTCTTAGGAAGCCAAGACCTCGTCAAGAACGCTTGCAGCCTTCTCTTCGTCTGTCTTTTCAGCCAGGGCCAGTTCTGAAATCAGAATCTGCCGCGCCTTGGCCAGCATGCGCTTCTCACCTGCGGAAAGGCCGCGATCGTGATCACGACGCCAAAGATCGCGGACGACCTCTGCCACCTTGATGACATCGCCTGAAGCAAGCTTCTCCAGGTTTGCCTTGTAACGACGTGACCAGTTGGTGGGCTCTTCAGTGAACTCGGCGCGGAGAACATCGAAAACGTGCTCCAAACCGTCCTTGCCCACTACGTCCCGGACCCCAACAAGGTCAACATTCTCTGCTGGAACTTCAATGGTCAGATCACCCTGAGCCACCTTGAGCTTGAGATACATCTTCTCTTCGCCCTTGATGGTGCGCATCTTGATTTCCTCAATTTTTGCTGCACCGTGGTGAGGGTAAACTACTGTCTCGCCGACCTCAAAAACCATGTGGACTTTCCCCTTTCCCGCAGACTAGTCTATCACGATTAAGGCATACGACTGGCATCGAACAGCCCCCTCTCCCGCGCCAATACTGGGAAAGAGGGCCCAAACGGGTTCATCCAAGCTCTTGACGTATTAGCGGAAAGATGCATCAGACAGGTATCCCGACGAGCGGGGCTTCTCCGTCCACTCCGCCACAAAGGCCTCACGAATCCTTGTTTTGGGCCGTTTGCCGATAGGCTATGGCTGAAAAAGTTTCCAATGACTCTAGGAGTAGGTGTCGTGCGCATTTCTGCGATGAACACTGTCCAGCGCGGCAAGCTGGCAATTGCGGCCGCTGCAATCGGCGTCGGTCTTCTGTCCGTTACCGGCTGCGGCTTCGTCAACGCCCAGCAGACTTCGCACCAGTACTCGGCTTCGGACGGGGTCAAGGCCGACCTCGGCAAGCTGCAGCTGCGGAACATGCTGATTGTCGCTTCGGGCGAAAAGGAGCCGGGCCGCGTCATCGGCGCTGTGTTCAACCAGTCAAACTCCGACGCCACCGTGACATTGAGTGGTGCCAACGGCGCGCAGACCGAAATCCGGGTCAAGGCAATGTCGGAAACGTACCTCAACGACACCGCCGACCCCGCCATCCTCAGCACTGCGGGTGTGATCCCGGGCGGCCTGACCCCCGTGACCGTCCGCAGCGGATCCGACTCCACCACGGTCAACATCCCGGTAGTCGATGGCACGCTCCCGGAGTACGCCAAGTACCTGCCGACAACACCGACCCCCACGGCGACTCCGACGCCGACTGCAACGTCCACGGAGTCCGCAGCGGCCGGCCACTAAGGGCCGCGGCCAGCGAACAGACAAAAGTAAGGGTCCCGCCGCGGCGGGACCCTTCCTTTTTGCCCCATCCGCGCGAGTTTTTGTACAGATAATGCCCTTAAGAAGCCTTCTTAAGGGCATTATCTGTACAAAAACTCGCCAGGGGGTGGGGGTTAGGGTTCGAACTTGTAACCCAGGCCCCGCACCGTCACCAGGTACCGCGGCGCGGACGGGTCCGGCTCGATCTTGCTGCGGAGCCGCTTCACGTGCACATCCAGGGTCTTGGTGTCCCCCACGTAATCCGATCCCCACACACGATCAATGAGCTGTCCACGCGTCAGGACCCGGCCCGAGTTGCGAAGCAGCATTTCCAGCAGTTCGAATTCCTTCAACGGCAAGGAAACCTGCTCGCCGTTGACGCTCACTACGTGGCGCTCGATATCCATGCGGACAGGTCCCGCCTGCACGGTCGAGGTGATGAGCTCTTCGGGCTCGCCCTGCCTGCGCAGCACGGCGCGGACCCGGGCCACCAGCTCGCGCGAGGAGTAGGGCTTGGTGACGTAGTCGTCCGCCCCCAGTTCCAACCCAACAACCTTGTCGATCTCCGAGTCCTTGGCAGTCAGCATGATCACCGGGACGCTGGAACGCTGCCGCAGCTGGCGGCACACTTCCGTACCGGGCGTTCCCGGCAATTGCAGATCCAGGAGAACCAGGTCTGCGCCGTTCCGGTCGAACTCCACCAAGGCGTCGCTGCCGTTGTCGACTACCTCGACATCGAATCCCTCTTTGCCCAGAAGATAGGACAGGGGGTCGCTGAAGGACTCTTCGTCCTCAACTATCAAAATCCGGCTCAAGCGCTGGCTCCTTGTTCTCGGGCGCCACTGGCGCCCCCTTGCTGATTCACGTGTTGGGGTTCCTGGGTACCATGTTCAAGCTCGACGGCGGCGGTGCCGCTTGCGGGCCCGGCGGAGACTGCCGCTGTGGCCGCGGAAGGCGGAAGGCCGGCGTCGTCGTCCTGCTCTTCCATCTCCGGCAAGCGGATAGTGAAGGTGGAGCCCTGCCCGGGCTGGGACCAAACGGTCACTTCGCCGCCGTGGTTGGAGACCACGTGCTTGACGATGCTGAGTCCGAGGCCGGTGCCGCCTGTGTGCCTGGAGCGTGCTGCGTCAACGCGGTAGAAGCGCTCGAACACCCGCTCCTGGTCCTCGGGGGACAGGCCTTCGCCCTGGTCGGTCACGGAAATGGCGACCACGCCTTCGCGCGTCCGGACACCGACGCCCACGCGGGTGTTCTCCGGAGAATAGCGGATGGCATTGTCGATCAGGTTCCGCAAGGCAGTCACCAGGAGGTCGCGGTCGCCGAACACCAGGGAATCGGAATGGCCGCCCACCACAATCTGGATGTTCTTGCTCTCGGCCGGAAGCTGCGAGCGGTCCACCGCTTCGGTGATCACCGTGTTGATGTCCACCTTGTTGCCTTGCTGCGCGACGTTGGCGCCCTGGAGGCGGGAGAGTTCAATAATGTCCTGGACCAGCGCAGCCAGCCGGCCGGATTCCTTGTGCATCCGCTTGGCGAAGCGGCGCACGGCTTCCTCGTCATCGGGCGATGCTTCCAGCGCCTCCGCGAGGAGGGAGATCGCACCGACGGGGGTCTTGAGTTCGTGGGACACGTTGGCCACGAAGTCGTTCCGGATCTCCTCGGTGCGGGTGATCTCGGTGCGGTCGTCGGCCAGCAGGACAATATATTCCCAGCCGAGCATGGCCGCCCGGACCTGGACCACAATGGTGCCTTTGCCCAGTGGCCCGCGCGGGAGTTCGTACTGTTCCTCCAGGATCACACCGTCACGGCGGACCTTTGCGGTCATGTCCAGGAGCTGTTTGTGGACCACCGTGTGCCCGCGGACCAGGCCATAGGCGTAGGCGGCAGGGCTGGCACGGACCACGCCGTCGATCGCGTCGACCACCACGAACGCACGTCCGACGACGGCAAGGACTTCCGCTGCACCTTCTGGGAGCAGGGGCTCGGTGACATCAAGATCCACGATGCTGCGTTGACGTTCGCTGATCCTGAAAGCGAGCATGCCAAAGACGCCCAACGACAAGCCAACAAGGCCTGCAACGACACCTATAAGCAATGGATCCACGTGTCCAGCTTATGCTGTGGAATCAGGCCGAAGCATTGATCAGGCGCCAAACGTCCACGGTTCAACTAACGTTCATCTAAAGGTGCCAAACAGTTCATGGGGCCCTGACACAGTTACTGGTTGGACTGTCAATGGTTTTGAAATCCGGCCCCGTCCGGGGACAGGATTTCCAAGGAAAGGACGCCTTAGTGCGCAAGGTTTTTCAGGAGGAGCTCACCCAGGTAGGTGACGACCTCATCGAGATCTCCAAACTGGTTCACGAAGCGATCACGAAGGCTACAACGTCCTTCGAAAGCGCCGACGTGGATCTTGCACAGGATGTCATTGCGGCAGATGCCAGAATCGACTTCCTTCAGAACAGCCTGGACGAGCGCGCCATCGACATCCTGGCGCTGCAGGGTCCGGTAGCCAGCGACCTGCGCATGATCGTCGGTTCGCTCCGTATGAGTGCTTCGCTGGAACGCATGGGTGATCTCGCCCGGCACGTGGCCCAGCTGGCACGCCTGCGCTACCCCGCCACAGTGATCCCCGCTTCGCTGACCCAGACCTTCAAGGCCATGGCCCAGCACGACATCGAGATCGTCGCCAAGGTCATTGAGCTGCTCGAGACCCGCGACCTTGAAGTTGCCCGCGACATCCTCAAGATCAACATCGCTGTGGATGACCTCCACCTCAGCGTCTTCAAGGCGATCGCAGCCCCGGACTGGAGCGAATCAGCAGCCACCACCGTGGATGTCGCACTGGCCAGCCGCTACTTCGAGCGCTTCGCCGACCACGGCGTCTCCGTCGCCCGCAAGGTCACCTACCTGGTGACCGGCGAATGGCAGCCCGAGGGCTTCTAGCGCTCAAACCGCAGAACAAACGACGGCGGCCGGTCACCTGCAAAGG
>NZ_JBHVAL010000022.1:23887-75368 GCF_042667405.1 Paenarthrobacter sp. NPDC057355
AAAACCCCCACACCAACCCCCCGGCCGCCGTCCACCCCAACTGTGCCCGCGCCGCCGTCGTTGTCTTATTTCTTGCCTTGGTTCGCTACTGCGAGGATGGCCTCGGCAGCTGCGTCAGGATCCAGGTAGGTTCCACCGGGGGTGACCGGCTGGAAGTCATCATCGAGTTCGTACACCAGCGGGATGCCCGTGGGGATGTTCAGGCCGGCGATGGCGTCGTCGCTGATGCCGTCCAGGTGCTTGACCAGGGCGCGCAGGGAGTTGCCGTGGGCGGTGACCAGAACGGTCTTGCCCGCCTTGAGGTCTTCCTTGATGTCCGATTCCCAGTAGGGAAGCAGGCGAACCAGGACGTCCTTGAGGCACTCGGTGCGGGGCAGGGCGTCGCCGAGGTCCTTGTAACGGACGTCGTGTGCCTGGGAGAACTCGCTGTCATCGGACAGGGGCGGCGGCGGGGTGTCGTAGCTGCGGCGCCATTCCATGAACTGCTCTTCGCCGAACTCGGCAAGGGTCTGGGCCTTGTCCTTGCCCTGCAAAGCGCCGTAGTGGCGTTCGTTGAGGCGCCAGTCGCGCTTGACCGGGATCCAGCCGCGGTCAGCCTTGTCCAGGGCCATGTTGGCCGTGTTGATGGCGCGCTTCAGGAGGGACGTGTAGAGGATGTCCGGGAGGATGTTGTTCTCCACCAGGAGTTCCCCGCCGCGCACTGCTTCTTTGCGGCCTTGGTCGTTCAGGTCAACGTCCACCCAACCGGTGAACAGGTTCTTGGCGTTCCATTCGCTGTGGCCATGGCGCAGCAGAATCAGCTTGTAAGTCATGGTTTTCATCCTAGCTGAGCGGCCCCCTGCCCTGCCCGGCGTTACGGGCAGCACGATAAAGTGGGGCCGTGGTGCAAAAGGCGGAACGTGTGGGCTCTCCCCGCAGCAGGGGCGGCAAACCGGTTGGCAACATTACCCGCGGAACCACCAACCCGAACCGGATGCGTCGGCTGGACCGCTGGCTCGCCGGACCGCAGGCGTGGCGGCTGCGCACCGCCGTCGAGCCCCTTGTGGTGGACCTGGGCTATGGCGCCTCGCCGACCACCGCCGTCGAGCTTTTTGAACGGCTGCAGGCCGTCCGGACGGAAGTGCAGGTGTACGGGATCGAGATCGAGCCTGAGCGCGTGCGGACCGCGAAGGCGCTGGAACGGCCCGGGCTGAGCTTCCATGTGGGCGGCTTCGAAGTTCCGGTGCCGGGCAATCCGGTGCTGGTTCGGGCTTTCAACGTGCTGAGGCAGTACGAGGAGTCGGATGTACCCGCGATCTGGTCTCTGGTGCAGTCGCGGCTGGCGCCGAACGGGCTGTTCATCGACGGAACCTGCGACGAAATCGGCCGCCGCGTCACCTGGGTGGCACTGGACAGCGAGCAAGCGTTGAGCCTGAGCTTCTCCGTCCGGTTCGGCAGTTTCGAGCTGCCGTCCGAGGTTGCAGAGCGGCTGCCCAAAGCACTCATCCACCGGAACGTGCCGGGCGAGCCGATCCACGCTTTCCTGCAGGCCATGGACAAAGCCTGGCTGGACGCGGCGCCCCTGGCGTCGTTCGGGAACCGGCAGCGCTGGACAGGGATGTGCCGTTCACTGCGCGACGCCGGGTGGCCGCTTCAGGATGGACCCTCGCGGTGGCGCCTGGGTGAACTGACGGTGGCGTGGGACGCCGTAGCGCCGAACTAAGGCCGCTTTACCAGGGACCGTAGGGGCCGACGTTGCGGTTTCCGCCACTGCCCGCTTCACGGACGGCCGGGCGCACATCGGCGAGGTAGACGCAGGCCGCGGTGACGGCGGCGATCCCGAAGAGGCCAAGGCTGCTGCCGCCTGTCAGCAACGTCAACGCCCCGATGGCCAAGGCCACGCCCGTGAGCGCCAGCCAGAAGGTCTTGGTCCGTTTGGAAGCCGCCACAAACGAGGTGGGCCGGTGGCGCAGGCAATCAGCGAACGCCCACAGTTCCAAGGCCAGGGCCACCAAGCCCAGGATGAGGTAAACGCCGGTGCTGACGTACGCGATCAAGATTTTTCCGTCCACGCCCTCCAGCCTAACTGTCCAACGCCTTGAGTGCTTGCTCAAGGTCGGACCAGAGGTCTTCCACGTTCTCGATTCCAACGCTCAAACGGACCAGGTTGTCCGGGACGCTGAGCGGCTCAGCCGTGTGCCGGCGTCGTCGTTCGATCAGGGACTCAACCCCACCCAAAGATGTCGCCGGAAGCCACAGTTGCAGCGCGCGGACCAGTTCGTCCGCGGCGTCGGCGCCGGAGCGGCGCTGGTCGCCGGCGAGCTGGATGCAAAGGATGGAGCCGAACCCCTTCATCTGCTCCTTCGCCCGCTCGTGTCCGGGGTCGGAGGGCAGGCCCGGATACCTGATGGCTTCGACCCGGGGATGGGTGCTGAGCCGTTCGGCGAGCGTTGCCGCCGAGGCCTGCGAGCGCTCGATCCGCAACGCCAGGGTACGCAGGCCGCGAAGGGCCAGCCAGGCTTCAAACGGACCGGCGATACCGCCGTGGATGATGCGGTGGTGAAGGAGCGTGGCCCGCAGCTCCGGGTTGGATGTCACCAGGGCGCCCAGGACGACGTCCGAATGCCCGGCCAGGTACTTGGTCACCGAGTGAAGCACGACGTCGGAGCCCAGGCTCAGGGGCTGCTGCACCAGGGGCGTGGAGAAAGTGTTGTCGGTGACCACGATCGCGCCCGCGGCATGGGCGGCGTCGGTCAGGGCACGGATGTCTGCAATTCCGAGCATGGGATTGGTGGGGCTTTCGAGCCAGAGCAGGTCTGCCTTCCTGCCGTCTTCCGGGCTGATCAGGGCCTTCACCGCATCTGTGTCCGTGATGTCCACGGTCCGGAGTTCAAGGAAGCCCTTCCCTGCCAGTTCGGTGGCCATCACCAACGAACCCGCGTAGCTGTGGGTGGGCATCACCACGACGCCACCTGCTGGTACCAGCGAGAGCGCCGAACTGACCGCCGCCAGCCCTGATGCATAGAGCAGGCCGGGCAGTGTGGCACCTTCCAGTTTGGCCAGCGCGTCCTCGAAGGGGTCCCAGGTGGGGTTCGCGTAGCGGCCATAGCCCCGGTCGCCGTCGCCCAGGCTGCCTGTACCGAAGTATGTGGAGGACAGGACGATGGGCGGATTCACCGGTTCATCGTGGGATCGATCAGGGCGTCCGGCAGCAACCACAACGGTTTCAGGCGACAATTCGGCGGCGTGCTGATCGGAAAGGCTCATGGTTTCAGCGTAGTCGCGGGCAATGCTGTGGATGAAAGGTATGACGCGCCTTTGCTGTCAGGGAAGCTCGGTAGGCTAGACGCGTGAGTATTCAGAGCACAGGTCTTTTCATCGCGTTCGAAGGCGGGGACGGAGCGGGCAAGTCCACACAGGCCGCCCGGCTGTCGGATGCCCTCGAATCCAAGGGCATTTCCGTCCTGCGGACCCGCGAACCGGGTGGCACCCCGATCGGTGAGAAGCTGCGCTCTTTGGTGCTGGACCATGGGCATGGCACCATCGATGCCCGTACCGAGGCCCTCATGTTCGCTGCTGCCCGCGCCGCCCACGCCCACCAGGTCATCCGTCCTGCCTTGGCCAACGGGACGGTGGTCATCACGGACCGCTACATCGATTCCTCTGTCGCCTACCAAGGTGCCGGCCGCGGCCTGGGTGCCGACGGTGTCTTGTCCCTTAATGAATGGGCCACCGAAGGGCTCCATCCGCACCTGACGGTTTTGCTCGACGTCGATCCCGCCGACGGCCGCCAGCGCCGCACGGCCGGGGACGCTGCCGAGGACCGGCTGGAATCAGAGCCCGACGAATTCCACTCAGCCATCCGCCATGCCTTCCTGGACCTGGCCGGGGCCGCGCCCTCGAGCTACCTGGTCCTGCCTGCCGGCGATGACATCGAGGCCCTCGCCGCCCGGATCCTGGAGCGGGTGGAGTCGCTGTTGGTTGACCGAGTTCCCGGCCTCCGCCCGTGAGCGTCTGGGACGACCTCCAGGGGCAGGCTCCCGTTGTCGCGCAGCTGAAGCAGGCGGCGCAAGGCGAGTCGGGCCTCACCCATGCGTGGCTCTTCACCGGTCCCCCGGGCTCCGGACGCTCCAACGCGGCCAAAGCCTTTGCGGCGGCGCTGAATTGCGAACAGGACGACGTCACCCAACGAGGCTGCGGAGTCTGCGCGGCCTGCCACACAATCCTTGGTGAGACGCATTCGGACGTGACGTTCGTGCGGACGGAAAAAGTCACCATCACTATAGATGAAGCCCGCGAACTCGTTTCCAAAGCCGGAGACCGGCCTGCGACGGGCCGCTGGCGCATCATCGTGGTGGAGGACGCGGACCGCATGGCCGAGCGCACCACCAACGTTTTGTTGAAGGCCATCGAGGAGCCAACCCCGCGCACCATCTGGATGCTCTGCGCGCCCTCCCCTGCCGATGTCCTGGTCACCATCCGTTCCCGCTGCCGTCCGGTGAGCTTGCGGCTTCCGCCGGCCGCCGACGTCGCCGATCTTTTGGTGAGGCGCGACGGCGTCGATCGCCAACTCGCGGAAAGGGCCGCCCGCGCGGCCCAAAGCCACATCGGGATCGCCCGCCGCCTGGCCCGCGACGCCGATGCCCGGGAGCGCCGCCTGGGGACCGTTCGCATTCCCCTGGGTTTGCGGGGGGTGACAGCCGCGGTGATGATGGCCGAAAAGCTGGTAAAGATCGCCACGGAGGAAGCCAACAGCTCCAACGACGAACGCGATGCCGCCGAGAAAATCGCGCTGCTCGCCAGTCTGGGCGCACCCGAGTCCGGAACGTTGCCGCCGTCGATGCGCAGCCAGGTCAAGCAGCTTGAGGACGACCAAAAGCGGCGTGCCAAGCGCTCCATTACCGACTCTCTGGACCGCACCCTGACCGACCTTCTGTCCTTCTACCGGGATGTGCTGATCATCCAGTTGGGGAACGCCGTGGAACTGGTCAACGTTGAGCTCAGGGGCGAACTGGAAGAATACGCAGGCCGCTCAACGCCGGAAACCACCTTGGCCCGGATGGACGCCATCAACAAAGCCCGGGTCCGAATCACCACCACCAACGTCGCGCCGCTGTTGGCGGTCGAGTCCATGGCAACCAGCCTCATCCAGCAATAGGAGAACGCATGACGTCCGCCCGACGCCGGCCCGCCGGTAACCCTTCAAGGGACCGGTCCCGTACCCGCGGGTTCGCGGCAATCTGCGTGGTCTTGGCATCCATGCTGGTTCTCAGCGCCTGCACCGTGCCCTTCCTGCCAGGGCCTACGGCGAAGCCCTCCACCAGCACGGTGGAACCATCCATCGCGGCTTCCGCGCCCAAGGGGTTGGAGAAGTTCTATTCGCAGTCCGTGGAATGGAGCTCGTGCGGTGACGGGCTCCAATGCGGCAAGGTCCGGGTCCCCATGGATTACGCCCAGCCAGGCTCCGAGGAAATCTCCCTGGCGGCGATCAAGCTGCCCAGCACCGGGAAGAAGAAGGGCTCCATACTGGTCAACCCCGGTGGCCCCGGCGGCTCGGGGGTTGACTTCATCAAGGACGCGGGCACCACCCACTTCACGGAGAAACTTCGGAACAACTACGACGTCGTGGGCTTCGATCCCCGCGGCGTCAAGGATTCCGCACCCGTAAAGTGCATGACCGACGCCGAGCGCGATGCCGCCCGGGAAAAAGTGTTCCGGAAGAACACCGATGAGGGCCTGGCAGCGGCCATAGCCTTCAACAAGTCATTCGCCGAGCAGTGCGCCCAACAGACCGGTCCTGTTCTGGGGCACATCGACACCGTAAGCGCCGCGAAGGACCTGGACATCCTGCGCGCCGTGGTCAATGATGCCAAGCTCAACTACCTGGGGTTCTCCTACGGAACATTCCTTGGCTCAACCTATGCTTCGATCTTCCCGGACAACGTCGGCCGGCTGGTTCTTGATGGAGCCGTGGACCCGTCCATCAGCAACGAGGAACTGACCGCGGGCCAAGCCCGCGCCTTCGAAAAAGCCATCCACACCTACGTGGCGAGCTGCCAGAAACAGAACCAGTGCCCCATGAGCGGCTCCGTGGACAACGGCGTGCAGGAAATCAGGGACCTCATCAGCGCTGTGGACCAGAATCCGCAAACCGCCAAGGACGGCAGGCTGGTGACCGGAAACGACTTCGTCAACGGCCTCATCCTGCCGCTCTACAACGACCAAAGCTGGCCTGCGCTGACCCAGGCGTTGGACAGTGCCTTCTCCGGCGACGTGTCGCAGATGATGCGGCTCGCCGACCTTGGCGCGGACCGCGAACCCAACGGCACCTACAGCTCCAACTCGGCCTTCGCCTTCCAGGCGATCAACTGCCTGGACTACCCGATGGTCATGGACACTGCCGGCATGCGCGCCGAGGAGGCCCGCCTTCTCCAGGAGTCCCCCACCTTCGGCTCGTTCTTTGCGTACGGTGGCGTGAACTGCAAGGACTGGCCGTACCCGAACACCCGCACACCGGCGCCCGTCAAATACACCGGCGAAGCTCCGATCGTGGTGGTCGGCACCACCGGTGACCCTGCCACTCCCTTGGAATGGTCCCAGTCGCTGCGCAAACAGCTTGAGAATGCCTCCCTGGTTACCTGGGAAGGCGAGGGGCACACCGCCTACGGCCGCTCGAACTCCTGCGTCAGCACCGCCGTCGACGACTACTTTGTTGACGGGAAGCTGCCGCAGGACGGACTCACCTGCTAGAGGTGCCTGGCTTCGCGCTTCTCCACCAGGAGCGGGAGCTGCTTGATGGAGTCGACGACGACGGTGGCACCGGCCGCGCGCAGCGTCGCCTCCGAGTGTGAGCCGGTCAGCACACCCGCAATAAGGGACGCCCCGGAGCGGACTCCCGAGAGCATGTCCGAGCTGGTATCCCCGACCACCGCGACCTCCCGCACGTCATCAAGGTCAAGGGCGAGCACAGCGGTGAGGATCATGTCCGGGTAGGGCCGTCCCCTGCCTGCGTCTGCCGGGCACAGGCTGAGGTCGGCCAGGCCCATCCACCCCAGGGATTCGAGCACCATGTTCTGGGTGTGGCGGCCGAACCCCGTAGCGAGGACGACCTGCATGCCTGACTCACGCATCCACAAGATGGCGTCCTCCGCCCCGGCGATGGCGCGGACACCGCCGTCTTCAATGAGTTCGTCATATGCCTGCTCGAACACTTTGTTGGCACTGCTGGCCACCGCGGAGTCCTCGAAGAGGTGGCTGAAAACGGTCATCTTGGAGAAACCCATGGTGTCCCGGGCATAGCCGAGCATGCTCTCAAAACGAGTGCTCCCCGGTTCGATGCCGTGTTCCGCCAGGGCCCGGGACATTGCCCGTTCGGTGCGTCCGTCATCGGTAATGGTGGTTCCCACCATGTCCACAACTGCCAGCCGCAGCCGGCTGGGTGTGGTGTTGGCGTAGCTGGTCAGTGCGTCCCCGGTCATCGAGCGGCTCCTTCGGCTGGTGGTGTGGCGTCGTGGTGCCACAGGTGATTCCCCAGCTTCCGGCGACCGGGAAACGGCCGCCTGAACCCGGCCCGACGCCCGGGTGAACATCCCCGCAACGACGGCCTCCGTGCTCGTTTTGACCCGGGCGCCGTGCCTCTATTACAGTTATGTCTTGCGTGATCGCCCGGGAAACCGGGGATGAACGCGGTGCTTCCTTAGCTCAGTCGGTAGAGCGTTTCACTCGTAATGAAAAGGTCATCAGTTCGATTCTGATAGGAAGCTCGGTAGAGAACCCCTGGAAATCATGGATTTCCAGGGGTTCTCGTTTTTGGTCAGACGCCTGCGCATCATGCCACCGGGACCTTCAACGATCCGCCCTTCCAGCGAGTTCCGGATTCTGCCTGCGGCGCACAACGGCCCGGGACGGTATTGCCTCCCCGTAGAATAGTCGGCATTATGGATGACCCTCCTTCACATATGCCCAGGCCCCTCTGCTCATTGACCGGATCGCCGGTTTCCAAGGGAGAGGGGCGCCCGAATGTATGAGTGGATCATGCTCGGCATAGGCCTCGTCCTCACTGTCGGCACCGGATTCTTTGTTGCTTCGGAATTCGCACTGGTCAACCTGGACCGTGCTGAACTCGAGGCCCGCCAAGCCCGCGGCGAAAAGCGGCTGGGGCCAACCATCAAGGCCCTCAAAATTACCTCCACGCACCTCTCCGGCGCGCAACTGGGTATCACTTTGACCACCCTGCTCACCGGATACACCTTTGAGCCTGCCATCAGCAGCATGCTCAGCGGACCCTTGCAGTCTTTGGGACTGCCCGCAGCCTTGGTTCCCGGAGTCGGAGCTGTGGTTGGCATCTTCGTGGCAACCGTGTTCTCCATGGTGATCGGCGAACTTGTTCCCAAGAACTTCGCGCTGGCACTGCCGTTGGCAACCGCCAAGGTGGTAGTCCCCTTCCAAGCTCTGTTTACCGCTGTTTTCAAGCCGGCGATCCTGCTGTTCAACAACACCGCCAACAAGATCATCCGTTCCTTCGGCATCGAGCCGAAGGAGGAGCTCTCCGGCGCCCGCTCGGCAGAAGAACTGTCATCGCTGGTACGCCGTTCCGCGACGGAGGGACTGCTGGACCAGGACCACGCCGAATTGCTGAACAGGACCCTGCGTTTCTCCGAGCACACCGCCGGTGACGTCATGACTCCTCGTGTCCGGATGGTTGCCGTGGATGCTGATGACACGGCGGCGGAAATCGTTGCCCTCGCATCAGCTACCGGATTCTCGCGGTTCCCGGTGATCGGCCGGGACCGGGACGAGGTGCTGGGTGTGCTGCATGTGAAGCAGGCCTTTGCCGTGCCCCTGGAACGGCGTGAAGCAGTGACCGCCACGGAATTGATGACCCAACCGCTGTACGTTCCTGAGTCCAAGGACGTCGACTCTTTGCTGGTTCTCCTGCGCAAGCAGGGGCTGCAGGTGGCCATCGTCTCGGATGAACACGGCGGAACTGCGGGGATCGTCACCCTCGAAGACCTGGTGGAAGAAATTGTGGGCGAACTTGAAGACGAACACGACCGTGCGCGCGCCGGCGTAGTCCGTGTTGGCCGCTCCATCACCTTTGATGCTTCGTTGCGTCCCGATGAACTGCTGGACCGCACGGGCCTTGTTGTTCCGGAAGGCGAAGAGTACGACACCGTCGCCGGTTTCATGTCCGACCAGTTGGACCGGGTACCGGAGCTGGGCGACGAAGTTGCCATTTCCGGGGGTGTCCTTCGCGTGGAACGCGTAGCAGGGGCCCAGTTGGGACGTATCCGTTTCACACCTGATCCCGACGCGGAAACAACCAGCACCCACGACCAGATAGTTGACAAGATTTCCGAGGAGCTCGGCCATGAGTGAGTACCTTCCAGGCATCATCTGGCTGGTGGTCCTGCTGGTGGTGAACGCCTTCTTCGTTGGCGCCGAGTTCGCTGTGATCTCGGCCCGTCGTTCACAGATCGAGCCCAAGGCCGAGGCCGGCAGCAAGGCAGCAAAGACGACGCTGTGGGCCATGGAGCACGCCACCCTCATGCTGGCGACCAGTCAGCTGGGCATTACCGTGTGTTCCCTGGTGATCCTTAACGTCTCCGAACCTGCCATCCATCACCTGCTGGAGATTCCGCTTGGCCTGACGTCACTCCCGGCAGAAGCCATTGGCGTCATCGCGTTCGTGGTGGCCTTGCTGCTGGTGACGTTCCTGCACGTGGTCGTGGGAGAAATGGTCCCGAAGAACATCTCCTTCTCCGTCCCGACCAGGGCAGCCTTGATCCTCGCTCCCCCGTTGGTCCTCGTGGCCAGGATCTTCAAGCCCGTGATCTGGACCCTGAACGGGATCGCCAACTCTGTGCTCCGCCTCTTCCGGGTGGAACCCAAGGACGAGGCCACGAGCGCCTACACTCTGGACGAAGTGGCCAACATTGTTGAGCAGTCCACGCGCGTGGGCACGCTGAATGACACCAGTGGAACGTTGACCGCCGCCTTCGAATTCACGGCCAAGACCGTGGGCGACGTCGAAGTGCCGATCGCCCGGATGGTGCTCCTGCCTCCAACCTCTACACCGGCCGACATCCAGCGGACGGTCGCGGAGCACGGCTACTCGCGGTACATCCTGACCGACGCGAACGGGGAGCCGACGGGGTACCTTCACTTGAAGGACGTCATGGATCTGACGACGCCGGAGAAGTTCAACAGGCCGGTGCCCGAGAAGCGGATCCGTCGCCTTGCCTCGGTGTACGTGGGAAGTGAACTTGAGGACGCTTTGGCTTCCATGCGCCGCAGCGGTTCTCACGTCGCCCGCGTCTTCAACGCCGAGGGTGCCACCACCGGCATGTTGTTCCTCGAGGACATCATCGAAGAGCTGGTCGGTGAAGTCCAGGACGTGACCAGCGCCTGACGACGCACTACGGCCCTGTTGTGAGGCCCACTCTGCGTTCCATTCAGGGGCGGAAGCGCGCAGAGCGGGCCTCGCAACGGGAGACGTCAGCAGACCATGGACTCCCGGAGCTGCGGAGCGCGGCGACGGTCAGCGTTCGGGGCTGAGCACCTTCGAGAAGACCGCGGTTCCATTGGCGTTGCGCAGACTCACCGTGAACGAATCATCCGAACCGAGTTCCACATGCCCGAAGAACTGGTTCTCCCCGTTGCGCGGGGACTCACCCGGGAACCGGCCTGCCTTGGAAAACACGACTTCCGGCCCGAAGGTCCCGTCCATGTCGTTCGGGCCGAAGGAGCCCGCGTTGATGGGCCCCGCAACGAACTCCCAGAAGGGCTGGAAGTCCTTGAAGGATGCCCGCTCCGGAGAATAGTGGTGGGCGGCGCAGTAGTGGACGTCGGCCGTAAGCCACACCGTGTTCTTTACGCCATGCTTCTTGAAGGCGCTCAAGACCCCGGCGATTTCCAGTTCCCGGCCCAGCGGTGCACCGTTGTCCCGGTTGGACAGGCTTTCCTGGTTCACGGGACCGTCAGGCACCACGATGCCCAAGGGCAGGTCCGCAGCGATGACCTTCCAGGTGGCCTTGGACTGCCGGACTTCCTTGATCAGCCAATCCACCTGCTCCTGGCCCAGGATGTTTGTGGTGTAGGGCTCCTTGCCGTCGGTATTCGGCGACTTGTAGGTGCGCATGTCCAGGCAGAAGATATCCAGTTGCGGACCGCGCGGAATCTTGCGGTAGATGCGCGCAGGCTGGTACTGGCCGGCGTCGTAGGTTCCGGGGCGCCACAGCGCCGCCGAGTCCGCGATCGGCATGTTTTCCTGCCACGCCTGCCGCCCGCGCGCGGCGAGGACGTTGACGTTGCGTTCGGTGTAGCGGGCGTCGTCCAGGACTTGGCCCGGGTACCAGTTGTTGTGGGTCTCGTGGTCGTCCCACTGCGCGATGACCGGCACGTCGGCGAACAACGACCGCATGTTGGCATCGAGGGAGTTGTAGCGGTGCCGGCCGCGGAATTCCTTCAGGGTCTCGGCTACTTTGGACACTTCCTCGGTGACGATGTTGCGCCACACCTGGCCGTCCTTCTCGGTAACGGATTCCGCGATGGGGCCATCGGCGTAGATGGTGTCTCCCGAGTGGATGAAGAAGTCCGGCCGGACGTCATGCATGGCCTTGTAACCGCGCATGCCGCCGATCTGCCCGTTGATTCCCCAGCCCTGGCCCGCGGTGTCGCCGGTCCAGACGAACGACTGGGAGGACGACGCCGGCCTGCCGCCTCCGCGGCCGCCAGGCGTGCCGCCGTCGTTGGCTTCCTTGTTGCCGGGCGCCGTACTGAAGGTGCCTTGGGCGGCTTCGCCCGTGCCGTTCTCATCCTCGAAGTTCAGCTCCAGCCTGAACCTGGTGCCCGGGGGCAGTCCCTTGGCGTGGATTTTCGCGGTGAAGTCGCTGGCTTCCGTGGCCAGGGGTCCACGGATGGTTCGGCTGAACCCGTACCGTCCCCGCAGGATCTCCCCTGCGTCGTCGATGGCGTTGAGGGTGGCGGTGAGACGTCCGGGTCCTGAGGCGCGCGACCACAGGACGGCCGAATCCGTGGTGACGTCCCCGGTAGCGATGCCCGTGGGGAGGGTGAGTCGCTTGCGGACCAGCGGGATGGCTGAGGGCGCTGCGCCCGCCGGGGTGGTGGCCCCTGCGGTGAGGCCGGCCAGCGTAAGGCCGGCGAGGGAGGACTTGACGAGGGTGCGGCGTGAAAAGTCGGTCATGGCATCCACCCTTTCCGGCCACCATGAACAAAAAGTGAGGGTGGGGTGAAGGTTGTTGCTCGACGAA
Organism: Paenarthrobacter sp. NPDC057355; assembly: GCF_042667405.1. Classification (NCBI taxonomy): domain Bacteria; kingdom Bacillati; phylum Actinomycetota; class Actinomycetes; order Micrococcales; family Micrococcaceae; genus Paenarthrobacter; species Paenarthrobacter sp. NPDC057355. Next base: position 36,139 of record NZ_JBHVAL010000022.1, read on the forward strand.
GTCCTTTTCCGGTTACCCCTCGACATGCATGATAAGTATGCTTAGCATTGTTCGTGCAGCATCGCTTTTGCTGAAGGACCGGCAGTGCGTTTCCGGACAACCTGCCGACTGAAAGCCTCCGGCCCCCACGCTTTCGGGCGGATACATACGGGCCATAATTCTGAATTCCCTATTTCCTCGCTGATTCACCCTCTCGTACTTGCGCGACCAACCAGCGCCACCACCTCAGGACCGTGGCGTGGGGCGTTCTGCGCCCTGAAAGCCATCACGACTTGGTCGAATCGGCATGGGCAGAAGAAAAGAGCGGAACATGAAGGCAGTAGTTTACAAAGGACCGAACGACGTCAGCGTTGAGGAAATCCCCGACGCAAAGATCGAGCACCCTGCCGACGTACTGGTGAGAATCACCTCGGCGAACATCTGCGGTTCGGACCTCCACATGTACGAGGGCCGGACGAGCTTCGAACCAGGGCGCTCCTTCGGGCACGAGAACCTGGGGGAGGTGGTGGAGGTCGGCCCCGCGGTGAGCAAAGTGAAAGTGGGCGAGCGCGTGGTCCTGCCCTTCAACATCGCCTGCGGCTTCTGTAAGAACTGCGAACGCGGCTTCACCAACTACTGCCTGACCATGCAACCCGAACCGAAGCTGGCCGGTGCGGCCTACGGCTTCGCGGACATGGGCCCGTACCAGGGTGGCCAGGCCGAATACCTCAGGGTTCCTTACGGCGACTTCAACTGCCTGCGGCTGGGTGAGGACGCCGAGGAGAAGGAGCTCGACTACGTCATGCTGGCGGACATCTTTCCGACCGGCTGGCACGCCACGGAGATGGCCGGCGTGTACCCCGGCGATTCCGTGGTCATCTACGGTGGTGGTCCGGTGGGACTCATGGCCGCCTACTCTGCCGTCATCAAGGGCGCCGGCAAAGTGATGGTGGTGGACCGCCACCAGGACCGCCTGAAGCTGGCCGAACAGATCGGCGCCATTCCCGTAAATGATGCGGAAGTGGATCCCGTGGAATTCGTCAAGGACCAGACCATGGGATTCGGCGCCGACCGCGGCTGTGAATGCGTTGGCTACCAGGCCCACGATCCCGAAGGCAACGAACACCCCAACCAAACCCTGAACCGGCTGGTCGACTCGGTCCGCTTCGTGGGTGGCATCGGCGTGGTGGGCGTCTTCCTGCCGCAGGATCCAGGTTCCCCCGATGAACTCGAGAAGCAGGGCCAGATCGCTTTTGACTATGGAAACTACTGGTTCAAGGGCCAGACCATGGGCTCCGGCCAGTGCCCGGTCAAGAAGTACAACCGTGCTCTCCGCGACCTCGTCGCCGGCGGAAAGGCCAGCCCTTCCTTCATCGTCAGCCACGAGCTGAGCCTCGACGAGGCCCCCAAGGGATACAAGAACTTCGACAGCCGCGAAGACGGCTGGACCAAGGTCGTCCTGCACCCCGCCGGAGTTTAAGCGGGAACTTCCCATGTCACGACCAACCAGAACCAGGACGAGGTACTGATGAAGGCAATGGTTTACCGCGGCCCCTACAAAGTCAGGGTCGAAGAGAAAGATATTCCGAAAATCGAGCATCCGAACGATGCGATCGTCAAGGTCAGTGCGGGCGCCATTTGCGGCTCCGATCTGCACCTGTACCACGGCATGATGCCGGACACCCGGGTCGGCATGACCTTCGGACACGAGTTCGTGGGCACGGTCCACGAGGTGGGCTCGTCCGTGCAGAACCTCTCAATGGGCGACCGCGTCATGGTGCCGTTCAACGTGTACTGCGGCTCATGCTACTTCTGCTCCCGCGGCCTCTACTCGAACTGCCACAACGTGAATCCGAACGCGACGGCGGTGGGCGGCATTTACGGCTACTCACACACCTGCGGCGGTTACGACGGCGGTCAGGCAGAGTTCGTGCGGGTTCCGTTCGCGGACGTGGGGCCTTCAAAGATCCCCGACTGGCTGGAGGAAGAGGATGCGGTGTTGCTCACCGACGCACTGCCGACCGGCTACTTCGGCGCCCAGCTTGGGGACATCGTTGAAGGCGACACCGTGGTGGTGTTCGGTGCGGGCCCTGTGGGGCTGTTTGCCGCAAAGTCATCCTGGCTGATGGGTGCCGGTCGTGTGATCGTGATTGACCACCTGGAATACAGGCTGGAGAAGGCACGCAGCTTCGCCCATGCCGAGACGTACAACTTTGCCGAGTACGGCGACATTGTGGTCCACCTCAAGAAGGAAACCGACTTCCTGGGTGCCGACGTCGTTATTGACGCCGTCGGGGCCGAAGCTGACGGAAACTTCCTGCAGCACGTCACCAGCAGCAAGTTCAAACTGCAGGGCGGTTCGCCCATCGCACTGAACTGGGCGATCGACTCGGTACGAAAGGGTGGGACCGTGTCCGTAGTAGGCGCCTACGGTCCGATCTTCAGCGCCGTGAAGTTCGGCGACGCCATGAACAAGGGCCTGACTTTGCGCATGAACCAATGCCCGGTCAAGCGGCAATGGCCTAGGCTCTTCGAGCACATCCGAAATGGGTACCTGAAACCAAGTGACATCGTCACCCACCGGATTCCGCTTGAACACATCGCCGAGGGTTACCACATGTTCTCCGCCAAGCTGGACAACATCATCAAGCCGCTGGTTATCGCCGGGCAGTCCTGAAGGGAGCACACCTTGACTGAAACAGCCACGCCATATGTCGCCGAAAAGACAACCAAAAGGGAGTCTGCGGAGGCTTTGCGGGCCCGGATTCCGGGATGGGGAGCCGACCTCGACCCCGCAGACCGGCCTTCCTATCCCCGCGAACAACCGGGCATCGAAACCGGCGCACATTGGGACTTCCCGGAGCGCCAGCCAGAGAAGTGGCCCAGGGAACGGTCGGTGGAACACGCATTCCTGCCTCCCGTCTTTGGAACCTCCACTCCCCCGGCCGGAGTCTCGGGCGCCATCCGCAAGTACGCCTACAAGTACAGCGAGGGCCGGGCTGCCCACTGGCTGCTGCTCGTAGCGGCAGACAGAGTGGACGCCTGGGAGCACCACCTCCGTTCCTTTGCCACGTTGCGGCCGGACAACCCCATTACCGAGACGGGAGTGCTCAGCGAGTTCTCCCGTGGTGGTGTCCGTTCCCGGGTGGGACAAAAGCGCGTCGACCTCAACCACCAGTGGATGGACCCGATCATCGTCGGTGCCCCGTGGGCGCTGGCGGCGGGCGGCCTCGCCGTCGTCGTCCTGCGCGGGCTGCGGAAGCGCAGGTGAGCCTGACGACTCCGCCGCGCTAACTGCCGCAGAAACCGCAAGGGCCACCAGCAACTCACTTGCTGGTGGCCCTTGCACGTTACCCTTGGCTGAGATTGGTGATCGCGTTGAGGGAAACGGCGATCAGGACTGTTCCAAAGAAATACGACAAGAGAGCGTGAAGAAGGGCTTTACGGCGGATCTCGGTGCTTCCCGTCTCGACTTCAGGCGGGGCGTAGGTCATGCCAACCGTGAAGGCGAAGTACGCGAAGTCGCTGTAAGCCGGTTGCCTGCCGTCCTTGTCGTCAAAGCCGCCGCCGTCACGGTCGACGTAGTACATCCGGGCGTATTTCAAGGCATAGACCGTGTTGACCAGGGCCCAGGCGACGATCGTGCCGAGCACCCCCATTATGACCAGGGCGACAGATACAGGATCACCGTCCCGGTTTCCCGACTGGATCAATGCAACTCCCACGGCGGCAATGCTTACCAGGCACGCTGTGATGATTGCGTTGTCCGTCAACCGTGAGGCTGATTCTTCGCGTGCCATGCGCTCAGTCCCGGGCGGGTCCTGCCCCCAGCAGAGCCGCCACGCCCACACCAGGGCGATGAGACCGGCAATGCACCAGGCGACCAAGGGCGAAAGGGTCGGTGAAACCGCCAGACCCGCCGCGGCTCCGGCCACCACCCCAGAGCCTGCGCAGATAACGGCACGGCGGGCTGAAAGGATCCGACCGTTCATGATTGCTCCTCGGGTGGGTCCTACGAGGCTACGCGCCTGGAACTGCTGCGCACAACGAGTGTGGGTGCGATTGGAGTGCGGTCAACTTCCCTTCCTTCCATGGCACCCAGGAGCACCTCCATGCTCATCAGCGCCAGGGCCGTGAAGTCCTGGCGCACCGTGGTCAGCGGCGGCAGGAAATAGTCCGAACCTTCAATGTCGTCGAAACCGACCACACTGACGTCCTCCGGCACCCGGATCCCGTTTTCGGTGAACGCGCGAATGAGTCCAAGGGCCGTATGGTCACTCGCCGCAAAGATGGCTTGAGGCACCCTGTTTTCCCGGACGAGGTCAAGGCCTGTTTCGTAGGCCCATCGGGGGCTCCAATCACCTTCCAGGCAAAGACCCTGAGGAAGTCCGGCGTCACGCAACGCAGCTTCCCAGCCGCTCTTGCGCACCCGCCCGTCGAACCAATCCATGGAGCCGGCCAGATGGGCGATGTCGGTGTGTCCCAGGTCTATGAGGTGCTGGGTGGCGAGCCGGGCTCCGAGCTCCTGGTCTTCCGAATAGGTGAAGACCTTCGGAGTTGATGATGCTCCGGCCGCGATCATCTCGACCGGTACCCGGCAGGTGGCATTCCAGACCGCCGATGCCATATCGACCAAGGGTGCAACGACGATGATTCCCCCGACGCCAGTGTCATCCAAGGTGTCCAGGGCAGCCTGCACGGACTCCTCGTAGGGCTGCTCGACACTGATGACTGTGGTGGCGTAGCCCTTCTTCCGCGCGACGGTCTCAAGGGCCAGGAGCGTCCCGACCGGGCCGAATCGCGGGGAGCCGTCGGAGAGGAGTCCGATGGACGTTGACCGGTTGGTGACCAGCGCAGTTGCCGCGCGGTTCCTGCGGTAACCAATGTCCTTTATTGCCTGCAGGACGCGTTCACGGGTGGCCGCACTGACGTCCGGGGCGTTGTTCAGGACCCGCGAGACGGTGCCGAATGAGACTCCGGCGATCTCCGCGACGTCGTTGATGGTTGGCTTCCGCCGCAACGCAGCTCCTGTTTGCCCGTTAGCTCCATGTGGAACCGTAATGCCTGACACGCTCTCTCCTGTCCCCGCACCGTTCAACCGGGCCGATGCGTACCAATACTACGTGCGTACGCCCCGTCCGGTTACCGGAAAACAGGACGGGCGTGATGTTTGACACTTTCCACCGTAAACGTTTACGATCAGTTCCGTAAACGTTCACGGGAACTGCCGTTAGCGATTACGGCCCAGCTTCACCACGGATGAAACGGGCCACTAACGCAGGCTCTTCGGCGTCCACCATCGACGGTTCGGCCGAGGAGGGCCCGCCCCTTCGCCGGTTCCAGTCACTCCGGAACCCGCCCCCACCCCATTTATTCATAAGCACTGGAGAACAATGATGATCCGCAGGCTTCCCCTCGTGGCTTTGGCCGCTGTCCTGTCACTTTCCGTCGCCTCGTGCAGCAGTTCGGCAGCGGGCACCTCGAATGCGCCGGACGCCGGCGTGTCCGAAAAAGCCCAGCAGGCCCTCGACAAAATCAAAGGGCAGGTCCTGAGCAAGGGACCCAATGGAGAGACCCCTTCTCCTGCATCCGTCGCAGATCTGACCCCGGACGAGATCCAGAAGATCAAGGGACTCAACGCCAAGGCCGCCATCGTGATGCACTACGGCGGCAATGACTGGGCCACGGCTCAGGTCAACGGCCTCAAGAGCGAATTCGAGAAGCTCGGCATCAAGGTCATCGCGACAACTGACGCCAACTTCAAGCCGGACAAGCAGGTCTCGGACATTGAGACCGTCATGACGCAGAATCCGAACGTCGTCGTCTCCATCCCCACGGATCCCGTGGCCACCGCCTCTGCCTATAAGAAAGCCGCAGCTGCCGGCGCCAAGCTGGTCTTCATGGACAACGTCCCGCAGGGACTGACCCCCGGGACGGACTACGTTTCGGTCGTATCCGCTGACAACTATGGCAACGGAGTGGTTTCTGCCCACCAGATGGCCAAGGCACTGGGCGGCAAGGGCAAGATCGGCCTGGTGTTCCACCAAGCCGACTTCTTCGTGACCAAGCAGCGCCATGAAGGATTCAAGGACACCATCACCAAGGAATACCCGGACATCCAGATCGTGGAGGAAAAGGGCATCGCAGGCCCTGACTTTGCTGGAGATGCGCAGGCTGCTGCCAACGCCATGATCAGCAAGTACCCCGACCTCGCCGGCATCTGGGCAGTGTGGGACGTTCCGGCAGAAGGCGTCATGGCGGCAGCACGCGCCGCTGGACGGCAGGACCTGAAAATCGCCACTGAGGACCTCGGCAAGAACGTGGCGATTGCACTGGCCAAGGACGAACTCGTCGTCGGGCTCGGCGCCCAGGTTCCGTTCGACCAGGGCGTCACCGAAGCCCGCCTTGCCGCAGGGGCACTCATCGGCAAGCAGGCCCCTCCGTACGTTGCGCTGAGCGCACTGCCGGTTGACCACGCGAACGTCCTTGAGGCTTGGAAGCAGGTCTACCACGAGGACGCACCCAAGGACATCCAGGACTCCTACAAGAAGTAGCCAGACCCTACGGTGCGGGGGACCTCTCCCCCCGCACCGCGCCGAAAGGGCGGGAAATGAACACCGCAGACAATGTCGTCGAGATGCGCTCGATATCCAAGGCCTTCAACGGCGTGTCCGTCCTGAAGGATGTCGGTTTCGATGTCCGTAAAGGCGAGGTGCACGCGCTGGCAGGCGGCAACGGGGCCGGCAAGTCCACCCTCATGAAGATCCTGCAAGGCGTCTACCAGGCCGACGCTGGAGAAATCCTCATCGCCGGCAAACCAGCCGCCATCAACTCGATCCAGGACGCCAAGTCCGCAGGAATCGGGATGGTCTTCCAGGAATTCAGCCTGGTACCCAGCCTGACCGTTGCGCAGAACATCTTCCTCGGCACTGAGCCGCTCGGGCGGGGCGGTCTCATCGATGACCGCGCCGCCGTGCGGCGGGCAAAGGAAGTCTTTGCGGAGATGGAAGTGGAAGTCGACGCCGGCGCGCAGGTCTCGCGGTTGGGGACCGCCTACTGGCAACTGACAGAGATCGCCAAAGCCCTGGCGCAGAACGCCCAGGTGCTGATCATGGACGAGCCCACGGCGAGTTTGGCCCGGCATGAATCCGAAGCGTTGTTTGAGCTCATAGACAGGCTCAAGCAGCGCGGAATCTCGATCATCTACATCTCCCACCGCATGGACGAGGTGTACAGGCTGGCTGACCGGATCACCATCCTCCGCGACGGAAAGCACCTGCTTACCGAGCCACTGACCGGGGTCACGCCTGAACAGATCGTCGAAGGCATCGTCGGCAAGAAGGTCGACGGCGAACTCTCCTATCGCGCGCGGAACACCATCCGCCACGATGTCGAGCCGCTGCTGGAGGTCCGCGGACTGAACGCTGGTAACCGGGTCCAGGACGTGACGTTTGCGCTTCGGCCCGGCGAGATCCTCGGTTTGGCCGGGCTCATGGGCAGCGGACGGACAGAGCTCGCCCGCGCACTTTTCGGCATCGACAAACCGGACAGCGGCCAGGTCCTCATCCGTGGCAGGAAAGTGACCCTCGCATCACCGCAACAAGCCATCGACGCCGGCATCGCCCTCGTCCCGGAGGACCGCCGGGCACAAGGGCTGGTTCTGGAGCACTCGGTCCAGGACAACCTGCTGCTGCCCCTGCTGAAGAACATCCAACGGGGTCCCCTTCTGGACGGCGCCAAGGGCAACGAGTTGTCCACATCGCTGATCAAGAGATTCGCAGTAAAGGTCGCGCACCCCCACCGCCCCGTGCGCCTGCTTTCGGGCGGCAACCAACAAAAGGTGGTCATCGCCAAATGGCTGGGGACCGATCCCGACATCCTCATCCTCGATGAGCCGACTGCCGGCGTCGATATCGGTACCAAGAGCGAGATCCTCGACATGATCCGTGAGCTGGCAAGCGACGGCAAAGCCATCATCGTCATCTCTTCCGAATACCCCGAACTACTTGCGGTCAGTGACCGCGTCCTCGTCCTCAAGGACGGCTCCATCATCCGCGACATCCCTCGCAGCGACATCGCTGACGAGGAATATCTACAACTTGCAGTCCAGGGAGTCTGAACAGTGAGCAAGACAAACACCATCGCGCCACGGGACACCGGGGCACCCCGCAACGTCAGCACCTTTCTCAAGGACCTGGACTGGCGACGCTATGTCATCTACATCGGCTTCGTCGTCGTCTTCCTGATCTTCGCGGTCCTGCTGCGCGACCAGGGATTCCTGTCGCCGAACAACCTCCTGAACATCTTCCGGCAGACGGCCACCATCACCGTCATCGCTGTGGGCATGACCTACGTGATCGCCTGCGCCGAGATCGACTTGAGCGTGGGATCCGTAGCGGGCCTCTCCAGCGTCTGTACGGCGATGGCCCTGTCGCAATGGGGCCTGGTCCCGGGCATTCTCGCCGGTTTGGCTGTGGGTCTGGTGGTCGGATCGGTCAACGGCGCATTGGTCAGCCTCCTTGGAATCCCTTCCTTCCTGGTGACACTGGGCATGCTCGGGATTGCCGTGGGCGTAGCGCAGTGGATCACGGCTTCAGCACCCCAACCCATCCTGAACGACACGTTCAACACGCTGTTCGGTTCCGGCAACTTCGGGCCCATTCCGGGCTTGGTGGTCTGGAGCGGCATCTTTGTGGCCATTGGCGCCGTCGTCCTGAACCGCACCCGGTTCGGCCGCCAGGTCCTGGCCACCGGTGGCAACCGCAACGCCTCCGAGTTCACTGGAATCAACACCAAGCGCATCAAATTCCAGGTGCTGCTGATCTCCGGCATGGTGGCCAGTGTTGCGGGAATGCTCTACGCAGGCCGCCTCCAGTCGGGACGGTTCCAGTGGGGTGCAGGTGACGAACTCTCCGCCATCGCGGCGGTCATCCTGGGCGGGACCAGCCTCTTCGGCGGCTTCGGCTCCATCATCGGAACGCTCTTTGGCGCCCTTCTGATCGGCCTGATCAACAACGGGCTGATCCTGGCAGGCCTCGACAGCAGCCAGCAGCAGGTGGTTCGCGGTGCGATTATCATTCTGGCAGTCGCCCTCGCCCGGAAGAAGTGACCGGGCATGACTTCCACACCACGCGCAGGCATCATCGGCACGGGGTTCATGGGCGCAGTCCACTCCCACGCGGTCCGCGCTGCAGGAAGCACCATCAGCGCCGTTGCCGGCAGCAGCCGGGCCAGCGCTGAAGCCGCCATCACCCGGCTGGGTGCCCTCGCCGCGGCCGATTCGCCGGAGTCACTGATCGCACGGGATGATGTGGACGTTGTCCACATCTGTACTCCCAACGCCACTCACGCGGGGCTAGCCCGCCTGGCCATCGCGGCAGGCAAGGCCGTGGTTTGCGAGAAACCCCTGGCCACCAGCGTCGAGGACGCCAAGGAACTGACCTTCCTCGCGGAACAGGCCAAGGTCGTTACCGGAGTCCCCTTCGTCTACCGCTTCTATCCGGCTGTCCGTGAGGCCCGGGACCGTATCCTCAACGGGGACGCGGGCAACCTCTGGTTACTCCACGGGTCCTACCTGCAGGACTGGTTGGCAGGTGCAGCAGAAACGAACTGGAGGGTCGACCCCGCTCTCGGAGGAGCGTCGAGGGCTTTCGGCGACATCGGGGTTCACTGGTGCGACCTGATGGAGTTCACCACAGGGCACCGCATCACCCGGATCATGGCCAATACGAGCCGGGCCTACGAGAAACGTGAAACCCACGGCCACTTCTCATCGGTGTCAACGGAGGACGGGGCAACACTGCTCTTCGAGACCGACAACGGGGCCACCGGTTCGTTGGTGGTGAGCCAAGTCAGTCCAGGGAGAAAGAACCGTCTGTGGTTCTCCTTCGATGGCACTGACGCATCCCTCAGCTTTAACCAGGAAACACCGGACACCCTGCACATCGGACGCGTGGATTCCACCTCACACATCGCCGTGGGGCCACAGACCCTGTCCACCCCCGGCGGCCGCCGCTATGCCAGGCTTCCGGCGGGACACCCGCAGGGTTACCAGGACAGCTTCAATGCTTTCATCGCTGACACGTATGCAGCGGTCCGAGGCCAGGCGCCCGAAGGCCTGCCCGGCTTCCGCGATGGGCTCCGGGCTGCGGTTCTGACCGAAGCAGTGGTCTCCTCCGCGGAACGACGGTCATGGGTCGACGTTCCCGCTGCTGACGATCCTTCCGAATTCCTCACGTCCTACCCGGCAGTTGAAAGGCAAATCCAATGAAACTCGGTTACTGTTCCATCACCTGGGGCGGCGTCGTCGGCCACCCCCAAGGCGTGACGAGCGTCAAGGACCTCTTCTACCTGACCCACGGCTCGATGCACGACGCGGTACGTGACATCGCCGCCGTCGGATATCAGGGCGTGGAGATGTTCGACGGAAACCTGGCCGAATATGCCGACAAGCCCGAAGAGCTCAAGGAAATCCTCAGCAGCAACGGAGTCGAGCTCACAAGTGTCTACACGGGGGCGAACTTTATCTACGCCGACATCCTTCCCGACGAAATGCACAGGATCCACAGAGCGGCGGAACTGGCGGCAGGTTTTGGAGCGGAGCGGCTCGTGGTTGGGGGCGGCGCACGGCGCGCGGCCGGGACCACCGAGCAGGACTACTACCTTCTGGGCCATTCGCTTGACCGGGTGTCGGACATAGCGGAGAGCTTCGGCCTGTCGGCGAGCTACCACCCGCACTTGAGCACGATCGTGGAAAGCCCGGACGAACTGGAAAAGCTCATGCCGCTGACCAGGATCGGGTTCTGCCCCGACACTGCCCATCTCGCAGCAGGCGGAGCAGACCCGGCAGCAGCAATCCGCAAGTATTCCGACCGGATCCAGCACGTCCACCTCAAGGACTTCCGGCAAGACCCCTTCGCGTTCCTGCCGCTGGGCGAAGGCGACCTCGATTTCCCCGACATCATCGCTGCGATCCGCGAAAGCGGCTACGACAGCTGGCTCATGGTGGAGCTCGACAATTACGACGGCGACCCCAGCGAAGCAGCCAAAATCAGCAAGAAATACCTCGAGACACTCCTCTAAGAAAAGCTTCACGGAAGGACCACGATTTATATGCAAAACCTCAATGTCGGCCTCATCGGCGGCGGCTTCATGGGCAAAGCCCACTCCCTTGCCTACGCAGCCATGCCAATGTTCTTCTGGCCCGCCCCGGCACTGCCGGTCCGCAAGGTCATCGCGGAGGCCAATCCCGAACTGGCCGCCGAAGCGGCACGTCGCTTCGGTTTCGAGAATTCGACGTCGGACTGGCGGTCCATCATCGACGATCCCGACATCCACGTCGTCGACATCGCAACACCCAACCACCTGCACGCCGAAATTGCCATTGCCGCCGCCGAAGCAGGCAAGCACATCATCTGTGAGAAGCCCCTCGCCCGCACGGGTGAAGAGTCCAAGGCCATGTACGACGCCGTTAAGGACAAGGACCTCGTCCACATGGTGGCCTTCAACTACCGGCGCACCCCGGCCGTAGCGCTGGCCAAGAAATACATCGAAGAAGGCGCCATCGGCCAAATCCTCAACTTCCGGGGAACCTATCTCCAGGACTGGAGCGCCGACCCGAACTCGCCGTTGTCATGGCGCTTCCAGAAGAACATCGCAGGCTCCGGCGCGCTGGGTGACATCGCCACGCACGTCATCGACATGGCTCGGTACCTCGTGGGTGAGTTCAGCGCCGTCAACGCGGTCCTCTCGACCTGGATCCCGGAGCGCCCGCTCCAGACCGGCGGGGCCGACGCACTCGGCACCGTCCGCGGCGGAGAGGGCCCGCGGGGCGAAGTCGATGTCGATGACGAAGTGATGACCATGATCCGCTTCGCAAATGGAGCTGTCGGATCCGTCGAAGCCACGCGCAACGCGCACGGCAGGAACAACTACATCACGTTCGAAATCCACGGAACCGAAGGCAGCATCGTCTTCAACTACGAGCGCCGCGACGAGTTGCAGGTCTGCTTCGCTTCGGACCAGGCGGACCGTCGAGGCTTCCGGACCGTTTACACCGGCCCGTCGCACCCCTACGGAGAAGGGCTGTGGCCCATTCCTGCCCTGGGCATCGGGTACGGCGAGACGAAGATCATCGAAGCCTACGACTTCTTCAAGGCCATCGCAGAAGGCGGGAGCGTCAGCCCCAGCTTCGCTGACGGTTACCAGGTCGCCCTCATTGACGACGCGATCGTCGAATCCGCGGCCAAAGAGTCCTGGGTAGAGGTTCCCCAAATAACCGCTTGATCCCTTGGGCCGGGAGGGACGGGGAACCGTCCCTCCCGGTTCATGGACCTTCGCCAAGGAAGTCAGGATGACCAACGCAGTGCCCAGCAACCAAGAACCCGTTGATCCGGAACCAGCCGAAGTGTGGCTCATGCCGGTATTCACCGCCCGGGCAGGCCACGAAAGGGAGCTCCAGAGCGTCCTCAGCTCCCTCCAGGCCGAGAGCCGAAAGGACGCCGGATGCCTGGAGTACACCGTTTTCGCGGATATGCAGCGGCCGGGCACCTACGTCATGTTCGAAGGCTGGGCCCGTCTTGAAGACCTTGAGGATCACAACCAGCAACAGCACGTCAAGGACTTCGTCGAGGCCGTGAAACCGCTGCTGGAAGTGCCCTTTTCGGTGACCACACTGGAACCGTTGGCCTGATTCAGCGCGCGGGCGACCACCCGCCAGGTCCCGTGTTGAGGGGGTGCCGGAACTGCCAAGCCAGGTTCCGCCGTCGGGCGTTAACTTCAAGTGCCCCGCTCCCATGAAGGGAGCGGGGCACTTGGCTGAAGAGGGACTTTAGGCGAAGTCGGAGACTGCCGGGTCCGGGCCGATACGGCCTTCAGCACCACGGTCGAGGTTGTTGATGGCCTCGATGTCGGTGTCGTCCAGCGTGACGTTCAGGGCCTCGAAGTTCTCCTGGATGCGGGACTCCGTGACGGACTTGGGGATCACGACGTTGCCGATCGCCAGGTGCCAGGCGATGACGACCTGGGCCGGAGTTGCACCGTGCTTGGCGGCGATTTCGGAGATCGTTGCGCTCTCCAGGAGCTCGCCACCCTGGCCCAGCGGGGACCATGCCTGCGTGAGGATGCCCTTGGAGGCGTTGAACTCGCGCAGCTCTGCCTGGTTGAAGAAGGGGTGCAGCTCCACCTGGTTGATGGCCGGAACGACGCCGGTCTCATCGATGATGTGCTGCAGGCCTTCCTTGGTGAAGTTGGAGACACCGATGGACTTTACCCGGCCGCGCTTCTTGAGCTCGATAAGTGCCTTCCAGGTGTCAACGTACTTCTCCTGCTTGGGCTGCTGCCAGTGGATGAGGTAGAGATCCAGGGTTTCCAGGCCGAGGCGGTCGAGGGACTTCTCAAAGGCCTCGAGCGTGGATTCGTAACCCTGGTCCGCATTCCACAGCTTGGTGGTGATGAAGATTTCCTCGGCGGACAGGCCGGAGGAGGCAATGGCACGGCCGACGCCGGCCTCGTTGCCGTAGATCTTGGCGGTATCGATGTGGCGGAACCCGGCGTCGAAAGCCTGGCGCACCACCTTTTCGGCTACATCGTCTTCAACTTGCCAAACCCCGTAGCCGAGCTGGGGGATGGTGTTGCCGTCGTTGAAAGTAAGTTCTGGTGACGAAGTCATGGTTGATATCCTGCCAGCCCTGTCACGCGGTTCCACCACATTATGACGAAGATCAGCTATCCGCTTAACTTCTTGCATACAGGGAATAAGAGCGTGCGCGGGTAGTTGCGAACGCCTCGCAATTTACGGGTTCAGCTGACTCTCCGCGTCGGCCACCTGTTCGAAGACAGACTCGGCCCGGCGCCGCACTGAAAGGGCGCCGACAGGTACGGGACCAACCGCCAGCCGCAACATGGCAGCAGCTTCAGCCGTAGTTGCGAGCGAGTTGCCTGCCTTGGACAACGCGCGGTGCACCCCGGCGAGTGCCCCCGGCACGTCCAGGCCATCGCTGGGCGAGCGCCGCTGCGCCTCCACGCAGATGCGGCGGACCCGGGGCGACAACTCGGCCAGTTCGTTGGCAATCTGCACAAGCTCGTTGTACAGCTGGTCGTCGTCCACGCCCTCCAGAACCTGGTGGTACCGGTCCAGGCCGCGATGAAAGCGGTCATGCGCACGGCGCCACAGCCCCTTGCCGAGCTCAAGATCGTCTTTCCGCCCTTGCCGGACGGCCCCAAAGAAGCCCACCAGCGAACTCAGAGGTATTGGCCCGGACCGTGGTCGGGATCTTCCGGGCGACCGTTGGCAGCCGCACCGGGAGCGCCAGGCGCAGCGGCCCTCTGCGGTTGCCCGTTTTCACCAATCACAATGCCCGGAGCGATGACCGTTCCGGGTGGCAGCTGGCGGAGCTGCATCTGCGCGGCCGCGTGTTCCTTGGCCGCCTGTTGGGCCGCAATCGCAGCCTGAATGCCGTGGAACAGGCCTTCAAGCCAGCCAACCAGCTGGGCCTGGGCAATCCGGAGCTCGGCATCCGAGGGAGCCTGGTTCTCGGGGAAGGGCAGGCTGATCCGTTCCAACTCTTCGATCAGCTCAGGCGCCAGCCCATCTTCGAGTTCCTTGATGGACCGCTCGTGGATCTCCGCGAGGCGGTTCCTTGCAGCGTCATCGAGTGGAGCACTCTTAACTTCTTCAAGCAGCTGCCGGATCATAGTGCCGATCCGCATCACCTTGGCTGGTTCGTCCACCAGCTCTTGAAGGTTGCCGCCCTTGGGCTTGGCATCCTTCGCTGCCTCTGAATCGGGTGACGGCCGGCTGTCGGGCGTGGCTGTATCGCCGTCCAGCGTGGTTCCTTCCACGGGGGTGTCGTCCGAAGCCTCATCCGTGGGCTGAATGTCGTTCAGATCGCTCATCCGTTCATACTCTCACGTGGTTCCCGTGAACCTCTGGCCTCAAGCGGAATTTGGACTTCGTTCGTAGCGAAACTGCATCTCAGCAGCAACGTCCTTGCGGATTGCTGTCCTGCCGGTCCATCCGGTCCCGCCAGAACTCGCGTTCTGTCATGGCGGGACCGGCATGGCCGGAGGTGGCGAAGTGCTCAAGATACTTCGAATACGCGTCGGCACCCATGATCGACCCCAGGTACGCCGCGAAACTCCGGAAGCCCTTGGTGACGGCGTTCATCAGTGATGCCCGGCCTTGTGGGTCCGCTTCTCCGCGGGCAGTGCGTTCCATTCTGCGAGCAAAGCCTTCTCCGCCGGCGTCGGAATCAGGCCGGCCGGAGCAAAGACCTTGGACGGGATCGCCGGATCTTCATGGTCTTGGCCACCCCCGGCACGGATGGCTTTGACGGTGGCGATTACAGCCGTGAGGATCACGATGATGCTCAAGGTTACGAAAATGACCGAGAGGACACCCTGGATCATGGTGTTACGAACCACGGCTTCCATGGCTGCCACGGTCTTGGCCGTACCGAACTCCGTCTTGCCATCTGCCAGCGCTTTGGAGAACGCCGCATTGTTCGCGAAATAGCCGACGGCGGGGACCGGCGAGAAGATCTTGTGGAAGCTCGCGGTAATGGTGACGACGGCGGCGAAGGCCAGCGGGACCGCGACGATCCACAAATACCGGAATACTCCCCTCTTGGCCGCGATGGCCATGCACACGGCGAGAGCAATGGCGGCCAGAAGCTGGTTGGCGATGCCGAACAGCGGGAACAGCGTGTTGATGCCGCCGAGCGGATCCGTCACACCCATCAGGAGCACCGCGCCCCAGGCAGCGACCATGATGGCCGTGCACAGCCACGCGCCCGGCCGCCAGGAGGCTTCCTTGAACTTGGGGACGAAGTTGCCGATGGAATCCTGCAGCATGAACCGGGCTACGCGGGTGCCGGCGTCGACGGCGGTGAGGATGAACAGGGCCTCGAACATGATGGCGAAGTGGTACCAGAAGGCCATCATGCCGGGGCCGCCGATGAACTGCTGCATGATATGCGCCAGGCCGACGGCCAGCGTGGGGGCTCCACCGGAACGCGAGATGATGCTTTCCTCGCCCACGTCCTTGGCGGTCTGCGCCAGGACGTCCGGGGTGATGTTCACATTTGCCAGCCCCAGGCTGTTCACCCACTGGGCGGCGGTTTCCACCGTGCCGCCCGTCAGGGCCACAGGAGCGTTCATGGCGAAGTAGATTCCGCGGTCGATCGAGATCGCAGCAACCAGGGCCATGATCGCCACGAAGGATTCCATCAGCATGCCGCCGTACCCGATGAAGCGGGTCTGGCGTTCCTTCTCGATCAGTTTGGGAGTGGTTCCCGAAGAGATGAGGGCGTGGAACCCGGACAAGGCACCACAAGCGATGGTTACGAAAAGGAAGGGGAACAGCGCGCCGGAGAAGACCGGTCCGTTTTCCCGGCTGGCGAACTCACTGAATGCAGGGACAGTGATTTCCGGGCGCACCACGATGATGGCGACGGCGAGCATCACGATCACGCCGATCTTCATGAACGTGGACAGATAGTCGCGCGGGGCCAGGAGCAGCCATACGGGCAGGATGGCGGCGATGAAACCGTAGATGATGATGCCCCACGCGATGGTCACCTTGTCGAGGTGGAAGAACGCCGCGCCCCACTCGGTCCCGGCCACGGCCCCGCCGCCGATAATGGCCGCCATCAGCAGCACGAAACCAATGATGGACACTTCCATGACCTTGCCGGGACGCAGGTAGCGCAGGTAGACGCCCATGAACAAGGCGATCGGAATGGTCATGCCAACGGAGAACACGCCCCACGGGCTCTCGCCCAGGGCGTTGACCACCACCAGCGCGAGGATGGCCACAATGATGATCATGATGAGCAACGTGGCGATCAGGGCGGCCGTGCCGCCAATCACGCCCAGCTCCTCGCGGGCCATCTGGCCCAGCGAGCGGCCACCGCGCCGCATGGAGAAGAACATCACCAGATAGTCCTGCACGGCACCGGCAAGAACGACGCCGATGATGATCCAGATAGTACCGGGGAGATAACCCATTTGGGCGGCAATAACAGGTCCCACCAGCGGGCCCGCGCCTGCAATGGCCGCGAAGTGGTGGCCGAACAGGACGTTGCGGTCCGTGCGGACGTAGTCCTTGCCGTCGGCCTTGTACTCAGCCGGTGTGGCGCGGCGGTCGTTCGGCTTAAGCAGGTACCGCTCAATGACTTTGGAATAGAACCTGTACCCGATCAGGTAGGTGCAGACGGCGGCGAAAACGAACCAGATGGCGTTTACCGTTTCGCCGCGGACCAACGCGAGCATGAACCACGCCACCGCACCCAGCAGTGAAATTGCCACCCACAGACCGATCTTCGCCGGCGTCCACTTGCGTTCCTCGGCTTCGCGAACCGAATCGTCAACTGCGGGTGCAGGCAGCGTGGGATCAAGCCCCTCCATGAGTCCGGTCTGGTCAGGATTCTTGCCCATATCTCCTCCTTGAGAACTGCTGTGCTGCCCTGGCTCGGACGTGCGTCACGGGCAAGCTAGCAAGTATGTACCCCACTCACCGGATGAACCCACGGTCCGGTACGGCAGTTGCGTTGAGCGGTATCCCCGCTGCGGTGAGCGGTCAGTTCGCCCCGGTGCTGCTTGATCCGCCCTTTCCCAGGCTCTGCACCATGCGCGCCTCGCAGAGGTCCAGCCACCGGACCTCGGCCTCTGCTTGGAAGACCAGGGAATCGAGCACCAGCAGAAACGCGGTGTCTGAGGAACGCTGGTTGGCGGACACTGCCTTGCGCGCCTGGGTGTGCTCCTGAAGTGCCTTCAGGGATACCTCGCGCTGGGACTGGATGACGGCGGCGGCATCCACTCCGGGCATGCTCAAAGCGAGCGCCAGCTTGATGGCGATCTCGTTCCGGGGCGGATTCCCCCGGTCCACAGCGCCGGCGAACCAAGCCCCGACTTCCTCAACCCCGGCGTCGGTGATGCTGTAGATGACGTGGCCACCGCCGTCGTCGCCGTCCTTGCTGACCAGGCCGTCGCGCTCCAGCCGATCCAGCGTGGTGTACACCTGGCCGATGTTCAACGGCCAGGCCGCACCGGTCCGGTCCTCGAATTCCACGCGCAACTCATAGCCGTACCTGGGCTGGTCCTGGAGCAGGGCCAGAAGACTGTGCCGGATGGACATAAGGCTCCTCGCTGCGGGGTCGGGAATCTCAGAGGAGCAGCAGGACCTTGCCCACGTGCTCCCCCGAGTCGAAATACTCGTGGGCCTCCCGGACCTGGTCCAGGGGGAAGGACTTGGCAACCAGTGGCGTGATTCGGCCGTCAGTGACCATGGGCCATACGGACTCGCGCACCGCCGTCATGATGATGCCCTTTTCAGCGACCGACCGCGGCCGGAGGGCCGTCCCGATCACAGCAGCACGTTTGCTGAGGAGCTGGCCCAGGTTGATTTCCGCTGTGGTGCCGCCCTGGAGGCCGATAATGATCAGCCGGCCGTACTCGGCGAGCGCATCGACGTTCTGTTTCAGGTATTTTGCGCCCACGACGTCGAGGATCACGTCTGCGCCCTTGCCGCCGTTTTGTGCCTTGAGGCTTTCAACGAAGTCTTCTTCGGCGTAGTTGATGGCGATGTCGGCGCCCAGGAAGGCCTTGGCGGTGCCGACTTTTTCATCGGTCCCGGCCGTTGCCGCCACTGTTGCGCCGTACGCCTTGGCCAGCTGGATAGCCATGGTGCCGATGCCGCCCGTGGCGCCATGGATGAGGACAGTTTCGCCGGGCTGCAGTTGGGCCGTCATGATCAGGTTCGAGTAGACGGTGGCGGCCACTTCGGGGAGGGCCGCGGCCGTGATCAGGTCTACGCCCTCGGGTACGCGCAGTACCTGTTCAGCGGGCACGGCCACCTGCTGGGCGTAGCCGCCGCCGGACAGGAGTGCCACCACCTTGTCACCCACGGAGAAGGCCTTGGTGACGCCGGGGCCGAAGGCCGCGATGCGGCCAGAGACTTCAAGCCCGGGAATCTCAGAGGCTCCTGGCGGCGGCGGGTAGAAGCCGCGGCGCTGCTGGACATCCGCGCGGTTCAGGCCGGCAGCAACGACGTCGATGAGCACCTCGCCCTCGCCCGGCACCGGGGAGGGGGCCTCGCGGACCTCAAGGACTTCGGGCCCGCCCGGCTCTGAAATGTAGACGGCTTTCATGACGAACTCCCGGTTTCTTGCGTGTCATCCGAGCCTCTGGGCAGGGGCTGGAGGACGTGATGTTTTGGAACAGCCAACTCCCTATGAAACACTACTAGGCGAGGAAGGTTGTCCGAGCGGCCTAAGGAGCTGGTCTTGAAAACCAGTGTGCGGTAACCCCGTACCAAGGGTTCAAATCCCTTACCTTCCGCCAATGAATGCCCCGGGTTGTCGAACCCGGGGCATTTTCGTTGAAAATTGTCGGAGCCCCCGCATAGTGTTCTTCCTGTCTCCACCACTAAACCATCAGCCGCGGAATGTGCCGCGGCCTGACAACAGGAGCTGCACACATGCCTACGCCCGATATCACTGCCGGTTCGCCTTGTTGGATCGACCTGATGACTTCCGATACTGAGAGGGCGAAGGCCTTCTACAACGCGCTGTTTGGCTGGACTTATGAGACTGGAGACGAAGAGAAGTACGGCGGCTACATCACCGCATCCAAGGACGGGAAGCTCGTAGCCGGGATCATGCAGAAGCAGGCCGACATGGGCGCCATGCCGGACCTTTGGTCCACCTACCTCCGCACGGATGACATCAAGGCCACCACTGAGGCTGCCGCCGCGAACGGGGGCCAGGTCTTCTTGGAGCCGATGGAGGTTCCCGAACAGGGCAGCATGGCGATGTACGGCGACTCCTCTGGCGCCTCGATCGGCGCGTGGGAGTTCGGGGAGATGAAGGGCTTTGAGGTCGCAGCCGAGCCGGGCTCGCCGGCATGGCACGAGCTCCTGTCCAAGGACTACGACTCCGCAGTTGCTTTCTACCAGAAGGTTTTCGGGTGGGAAACGGATGTCATGAGCGATACCCCGGAGTTCCGTTACACCACCCTCGGCTCCGGGGACAACGCAAAGGCCGGCATCATGGACGCGTCGGGTTTCCTTCCAGAGCAGGTCCCTTCCATGTGGAGTGTGTACTTCGCCGTTGCAGACACCGACGCCACCGTGGAGCAGGCAACAGCCCTCGGTGCCACCGTGATGCAGCCGGCGGAGGACACGCCCTTTGGCAGGTTGGCTACACTGTCCGATCCCACCGGCGCCGTGTTCAAGGTGATCCAGGATCAGGGCCAGTCGGCCTAGACTATGAAAATTCGGGTCCGGCCGGCTGCTTCCTGTACAGGGGCGGCGGGCCGGGGCCTCTCATCGTCGGCCTTGGGGGATCGACCGGCGTGGGTATACCTTGTTGGGTCCCTCACCGCTTACCACAGGCCCGTTCCATGCGAATCCTGTGTTTCTCCTGGAATGAGGACCCGAATGCTTCACCTTTCAAAGACCTTCAGGGCTGCTGCCGTGTTGACCATGGCATCGCTGGCGCTGGCGGGATGCTCGCTCATCAGCAGCGGGGACGCCAAACGGGATGAGTCCGGCAAGCCGACGGAATCGTCCAAAGCTGACGCCTTCAAAGTAAAACTGGGCGATTGTCTCGCCAACCCCGATACCGATGAAGTTGTGGACGTCACCATCATTCCGTGCGACCAGAGCCACGACCTCGAGGCCTACGCGGTGACCAAACTGGATGTTTCCACTTTCCCAGGTGACACGGAAGTAGGAACCAAAGCAGAAGAGTTCTGTGGCGTGCAGTTCGCCTCGTTCGTCGGAGTGCCCTTCGACGACTCCGCCCTGGACGTGACCTTCCTCCACCCCACCAGCGACTCCTGGAAGAGCGGCGACCGCGAGATCGTCTGCCTGATCGGGGCTGCTGCCGGAGCCGCCACCACGGGCACCCTCAAGGGCGCCGCCAAGTAGGACCTTCCGTGGCCGGGGGAACCTCCCGGCCACCGAGGGGCCGCTTCCCATTCATCCGTTCGTGTTCAGCTATGCCCGAGGCAGCTTTACCCCGGAGTAACTTCCGGGCATATCGCCCACTTCACAAGACAGCGGGCGTCGTCCACGGAGCCCTACAGGGCTCCCTAATGAAAGTTAGAGCGGATGCATCAACACCATTGGAAAACAGCTGCGGGAACTGTCCTGTCAGTCG
Organism: Paenarthrobacter sp. NPDC057355; assembly: GCF_042667405.1. Lineage (NCBI taxonomy): Bacteria > Bacillati > Actinomycetota > Actinomycetes > Micrococcales > Micrococcaceae > Paenarthrobacter > Paenarthrobacter sp. NPDC057355. The sequence goes on from NZ_JBHVAL010000022.1 coordinate 57,279, forward strand.
GGTTGCTCGCAGCCCCGCTGACGGCGGCACCCGCCTTCGCGGCGGACGATCCGGCCGCACCCACCGGCACCTCGCCGGTGGTCATCAACGAGGCCTACCTCAGCGGCGGCAGCAGCGGCGCTGCGTTCAAGAACAAGTTCGTGGAGCTCTACAATTCCTCGGACGCAGCAGTCAGCCTTGCCGGCTGGTCACTGCAGTACCGTTCAGCCACCAGCGCCGCAGCCCCAACGGGCATCACTCCCCTCACCGGCAGTATCCCGGCAAAGGGCTACTATCTGATCCTAGGTGCAACGAACAGCGGCACCTCCACGGCCCCGGCGCTTCCCGCTGCGGATGTCCAAGCCACCGGCACGCTGAACCCGAGCGGCACGGCAGGAACACTCATCCTCGCCAAGCAGGCAACCGCGGTCTCAGCCCTGCCTGCCGGCTCCGTGACCGGCAACGCGGCCGTCGCGGACCTCCTGGGCTATGGCAGTTCCAACACTTTTGAGGCGGCGGCCGCAACAGGACCGTCCAGCAACACGGATGTCCGCAGCCTCAACCGCACCAACGGCGTGGATACAGACTCCAACGCAGTTGACTTCAGCCTCAACGCGTCCATCACGCCGATGTCGTCGGGCGGAAGCACGACACCTCCGGACCCCCAGCCGGAGCCGGGCACCAAGTCCATCGCCGAGATCCAGGGAACCGGCCCGGCCAGTCCTTTCGTTGGCAGCACCGTGACGACGCGCGGCAAGGTGACCGCTGTCTACGCGACCGGCGGCTTTAACGGCTACTACGTCCAGACGCCGGGAACCGGTGGCGACACCGGCGGGGCGGCCAGGACGGCGTCGGACGCTTTGTTCGTCTACTCACCCACGACGACGGCGACGGTCCAGCCGGGCGACTACCTGGAACTCACCGGCGCGGTCAGCGAATTCGCCAACCAGACGCAGCTCACGGTGGAGGCAGCCGGGCTGAAGAGGCTCACCGAGGCAGCTCCCGAGGTCAAGTCCACGCCGTTCTCGCTCCCCGCCAATGAAGCGGCCCGCGAAAGCCTGGAAGGCATGCTGGTTGCTCCGCAGGGCGACTTCACTGTCACGGACAACTATTCGCTGAACCAGTACGGCGAAATCGGCCTCGCCGCAGGCACCTCGCCTTTGGTACAGCCGACGGCGGTAGCCAGCTACGGTTCCCCCGAATACGCGGCGGTGGTGGCTGACAATGCGCTCCGGGCCATCAAGCTCGACGACGGCGCGTCCACGAACTTCCTCAAGGACGCCACCACGAAGGCCCAGCAGCTGCCGTACCTTACAACCACGGATCCTGTGCGCGTGGGTTCGCCCGCGAAGTTCAAGACCGACGTGATTCTGGGCTACGGCAACAACTCCTGGAAATTCCAGCCGTTGACCGCCCTCACCCCTGCCAACGCCGACTCGGTCCAACCCGCGGCCTTCACGGGTACGCGTCCAAATGGCCCCGCCGATGTTGGCGGGAGCCTCAAGCTGGCCTCTTTCAACGTGCTCAACTACTTCCCCACCACCGGCGACCAGCTGAGCGGTTGCGTGTTCTACACCGACCGGGACGGCAACCCGATCACCGTCAAGGACGGCTGCAACGCCCGCGGTGCGGCCAACGCGGCGAACTTCGAACGTCAGCAGGCGAAGATCGTAGCGGCCATCACCAAGTCCGGAGCCGACGTCGTGTCCCTCGAAGAGATCGAGAACTCGGCACAGTTCGGAAAGAACCGTGATGACGCACTGTCCAAGCTGGTGGACGCCCTCAACCTCAAGACCCCGGGTGTCTGGGACTACGTGCGCACTCCTGCGAACGCTCCCCCGCTGAGCGACGAGGACATGATCCGCACGGCATTCATCTTCAAGAAGGCAACTGCCGAACCCGTGGGCGAATCCATCATCCACAACGACACCGTGGCATTCGCCAGCGCACGCAAGCCGCTGGCACAAGTGTTCAAGCCAGTCGGCGGGGCTGATGACAAGAAGTTCATCGCGATCGTGAACCACTTCAAGTCCAAGGGCTCAGCGGCTACCCCGGACGATACCGACAAGGGGCAGGGCGCTTCCAACATCGCCCGGACCAAGCAGGCCCAGTCCCTGCTGGCGTTCTCGCAGGATCTGCAGGCCTCCAAGGGTACCGACAAGGTGTTCCTGATCGGCGACTTCAACGCCTACGGCAAGGAAGATCCCATCAACGTCCTGACCGGCGCCGGCTACACCGACCTTGAAGTTGGTACCGGCAAGCACTCCTATCTGTTCGGCGGAATGGTCGGTTCCCTGGACCACATCCTGGCTTCCCCGTCGGCGGCACAAAAAGTCACCGGAACCGACATCTGGAACATCAACTCCGTGGAGTCCGTGGCGCTGGAGTACAGCAGGTATAACAACAACGTGACCAACTACTACGCTGAGGACGAATTCCGGGCCAGCGACCACGACCCCGTGGTGGTCGGCCTGAACCTGGCCCCGGACGCACCGGCAACAGTGGACCTGCAGTTCCTGGGCATCAACGATTTCCATGGCCGCATCGACAACAACACGGTGCTTTTCGCAGGAACCGTGGAAAAGCTCCGCGCGGCGGCAGCACCGGGCGCCACGGCATTCATCTCGGCCGGCGACAACATCGGAGCTTCGCTCTTCGCCTCTTCGGTTGCGAAGGACCAGCCCACCATTGACGTCCTGAATGCACTGGAACTGCAGGCTTCCGCGGTCGGCAACCACGAGTTCGACGGCGGCTGGCAGGACCTGCGCGACCGCGTCATCGCCGGAGGTGCCAATGCGAAGTTCGCCTACCTGGGCGCCAACGTCTACCAGAGGGGCACCACTACCCCGGTCCTGCCGGAGTACAAAGTCCTGGACATGAATGGCCTGCGGGTCGCCGTGATCGGCACGGTCACCCAGGAGGTACCAACGCTGGTGACCCCGGCTGGCATCGCCGATCTGGAATTCGGGGACCCTGTGGAAGCCATCAACCGTGTGGCCGCCAGGATCAAGGCTGACAACGCAGCTGACCTGATCATCGTGGAGAACCACGACGGCGCGGCATCGGGAACACCGGAGGGCGCAACGCTGGAGCAGGAAGTGGCGGCAGGTGGTCCGTTTGCCAAGCTGGTCAACGAAACCACCCCTGATGTCGCTGCGATCTTCACCGGCCACACCCATAAGGAATACGCCTGGGATGCCCCCGTCCTGGACGCCAACGGCCAGCCAACGGGCAAGACCCGGCCTATCGTGCAGACCGGCAACTACGGCGAGAACGTGGGCAGCGTGACGCTCACGGTGGACACAGCTTCCAAGTCCGTGACGGCCTACAAGGCTGCAGTTGTGGACCGCACCACTGACACCGCCGCAAGCCTGGTGGCCGCCTACCCGCGCGTTGCCCAGGTCAAGACCATCGTGGACAAGGCCTTGGCCAACGCCGCGGAAATCGGCAACCAGCCGGTCGGTGCGGTAACAGCTGATATCACCACCGCCTTCACCCCGGACCCGGCAGGCGGCGCCCCCAAGCGTGACGATCGCGCGAGCGAATCGACGCTGGGCAACCTCGTGGCGGACTCTCTGGTGGACACGCTCAAGGCGCCGGAACTGGGGGCGGCTGAGATCGGCGTCGTGAACCCAGGCGGCCTGCGCAACGAGCTCTACTACGCTCCGGACGGCACCATCACCTACGCAGAAGCCAACGCTGTGCTGCCGTTCGTGAACAATCTGTGGACCACGTCGCTGACAGGTGCGCAGTTCAAGACCCTCCTGGAGCAGCAGTGGCAGACCAACCCGGACGGAACGGTGCCCAGCCGCCCGTACCAGCAGCTGGGCCTGTCCAAGAACGTCAACTACACCTACGACGCTGCCCGCGCCGCAGGTGATCGCGTCACCGGAATCTGGGTCAACGGCGCGGTCATCGATCCTGCCAAGCAGTACAGGATCGGCACCTTCAGCTTCCTGGCAACCGGCGGTGACAACTTCCGGGTGTTCAAGGAAGGCAGCAACACGAAGGACACCGGTCTTGTGGACCGGGATGCCTGGATCAAGTACCTCCAGGCCCACAACCCGGTATCGCCGGATTTCGCCCGGCGTTCCGTCGCCGTTGCCAACACCACCGGCGCCGAGGTCAAGGCAGGCGAGCCGATCACCCTGGCAGTGTCCAAACTGGACCTGACGTCGATCGGCAGCCCGGCCAACAAGACCCTGAAGGCAGTCTTTACCGACGCCAAGGGTGCCTCCCTGGTGCTCGGCGACGTGCCCGTTGCAGCCGGCTCCGCCACGGTGAACCTCAAGGTTCCCGCAGCGGCCGCTGCAGGCACCGGCACGGTGGTGCTGACCGCCGTCGAAAGTGGAACGACGGTCAAGGTGCTGGTCAAGGTGGCTGCAAGCGGGCCCCAGCCGCCGCAGTGCACCGAGCCAACCAAGCCGTCCAAGTGGTACGACATCGTGGGCTGGCTCCGTTATGCCTTCGCATGGCTGGAGTACCAGAAGTGCCTGCGGGGCTAACCTACCCCTGACAGCCAAAGAGCCAGGCTTCTCAACCATCGAGGGGCCTGGCTCTTTGCATGGGTCTCAGCTGCGGACGGATTCGGGTTCGTTCACCCGTTCAGCGTCCTTCTGCAGCTCGGCCTTGAAGTGCTCGTAACGGGCCAGGTGGGTGGGCCGTTTGCGAAGGACCGCCCAAGCCACGCCAAGGGCCAGGAACCACACCGGAGTAACCAGCAGCGCCATGAGCGTGTCCGGCTGGGTGGTCAGCGCCCAGAGGATGAATGCGAAGAAAGCAAACACCACCCACACCATCACCACCCCGCCCGGCATCTTGAAGGCCGAAGAATCATGCAGGTGGGGGCGGCGCTTCCTGAAGGCCAGGTAGCTGGCCAGGATGATCGACCACACGAACACGAAGCAGACAGCCGAAACTGTGGTGACCATGTCGAACGCCTTGCCCACGTCCTGCCCGGCGTACATGAGCACGACGCCGGACAGCAACAGGACGCAGGAAAGGAACAGGGCGTTGCGGGGTACTTTGCGTCCGGAGAGGGCACTGAAGACGGCCGGCGCGTCGCCTTCCTGGGCCAGGCCGTACACCATGCGGGACGTGGAGTAGATGCCGGAGTTGGCCGAGGACATGGCGGAGGTCAGCACCACCAGGTTCACGATCGTGGCGGCGGCGCCGAGGCCTGCCAGGGAGAACATGGCAATGAAGGGGCTGTGGCCCGCGGCGAACTGGGTCCAGGGAGTGACGGACATGAGGATGATGAGCGCGCCTACGTAGAAGAGCAGCACGCGGATGGGGATGGAGTTGATGGCCTTGGGAAGGTTCTTCTCCGGGTCCTTGGCTTCAGCCGCGGTGGTGCCCACCAGCTCAATGCCCACGAACGCGAACACGGCGATCTGGAATCCTGCAACAAATCCCATGAACTCGTTCGGGAAGAAGCCGCCATGACTCCAGAGGTTGCTGAAGCTGGCCGGTCCGGCGTCGGACTGGAAGCCGCTGAAGATCATGAAGAGGCCAACAATAATGAGCGCCGCGATGGCCACGATTTTGATGAGCGCGAACCAGAATTCGGTCTCGCCGAAGGCCTTGACCGTGGCCAGGTTCAGGAGCAGCAGGATGCCGATGGTGATGAGCCCCGGGATCCACAACGGCAGTCCGGGCCACAACTCCTCCGAGTACCCGGCAATCGCAATGACATCGGCGATGCCCGTGATGACCCAGCAGAACCAGTAGGTCCAACCGGTGAAGAAGCCGGCCCAGGGACCCAGGAGGTCGGCGGCGAAATCGCTGAAGGACTTGTAATTCAGGTTGCTCAGGAGCAGTTCGCCCATGGCACGCATGACGAAGAAGAGCATGAAGCCGATGATCATGTACACGAAAATGACGGACGGACCGGCCGCGGAAATGGTCTTGCCCGAGCCCATGAACAGGCCGGTTCCAATGGCTCCGCCGATGGCGATGAGCTGGATGTGGCGGTTGCTGAGTTGGCGCTCGAGATGGGGTGAATCGTTGCCGGTGGTGGGATGAATCGTCAAAGGAACTCCGTCGTTCAGGCGGCACAGGGGTGCCGCATTGATTCGGGTTCCTCCCCGCTCTGTAGGTAGACCTGAGAGTTTCCGCAGGCATGGGCCTGCTTGCACCTTCGGTGAGTCCGGTGGCCGGACTGCTTTCCAGAGTTGCCTCGCCGCGGCGGTACATGGGCCTGAGAGATTCCTGGGGAGGGTTTGCTCCTACGGCGCCTGACGAAATGTACCGGCAGGGCTCTCCCGCCGCAGATCAAAAGCGCGCACACCCTTGCGGGTGATGCAGCTCACACAGTAACGAAGGTGGGCTGGCGGCGCAACCCCGGGGCGCTACAGTCCCAGAATGCTACGGGCGATTTCATCGGCGTCGCGCAGGGTCCGCTGGCCACTGGCATAGGCGGGGCCGGTGCGGGGACGCGCCTCCGCAGCGATGGCATTGCCCCACTGGGACGCGGACAGCTGCAGCCCGAGCACGTACATGTTTTCGGTTACGGACCCGTTGGCGGCTATCGGGCGGTACGGGTGCGGTTCGACGTCAAGGCCGGTGGTCTGCATGGGGGTGCCCTCAACGCTCATCATGATCTTGGTCCGCACCAGGCCGTCTGACATGAGTTGCTCAAGCAGCGGGGAAATATTAATGCCCACCCTGTTCGCCGGCGACATCGCCTCGATAAGGGTCTGTGCCTCCACGGGACCGTCGTGAACCCATGGCGAAGCCGCCCGGAACACCTTTGCGCTCCGATCAACGCTGAACTTGGGGTCCGGTCCCACAAAGCTTACGACGCCGGCACGCGCCAAGGCGGCCAGCTGCTCCGAGCGGAGCGCGGGAGGTCCGCTGGCCAGTCCTTCGACAAACGATTCGAACCAGCCGCGCAACCCGGCCAACCACGACTCGTCGGTGATCCCGCCGTCCGCGACGACGGTCTTAAGGATCGCCCGGCCGGTGTGGAGTGCGCCGATGGCCATTTTCACCGGGTCCGCTTCACCCAAAGCCGAGCGCCGGGCGTCGTCGTCCAGGTAGGCAGTGATCGCGGCATCCAGGTCACGCCGGGATGTGAACGTCCGTCCCGCCAATGGCGCCGCGAGCCCACGAAGATTCAAACGGCGCGAAGCAACAACATGCTTTTCAACCAGGGCTTCCACGTCGTTTTCCCAGTGCGCCGTGGTGTGGGCATGCGGCTGGAGCGCGTCCTGCAGGTCGGCCAGGAACTGCGCCGGATCCTTGATGGCGGCGGGCTGGGACCGGGCCAGTGTTGAGTAGTAGGCCCACAGCGCGTCCCGGTGCAGCAACGGCCAAAGGTCGTGATCGAAACCGGGCTGGATCCCTGCTGCCCGGAAACGGTCCACTGCGGCTTCGGTCAGGTACCGCATGGTGATGCTGCGTGGGTAGTAGCCGTCCAGCCCGGCCTTGGCCCGGTACGGCGTACCCCTGCGGGAGGCTGCGAAAATCCTGGGCTCCCGACCCGATGGCCGGTACTCCAGCACCCCTGCCCCGGGTACTCCCGCCTCGACAAACTTGCCGCCGCGGCCCTCCGTCAGCTGGCCCATCACGTCGAAGAAGTTCAGGCCCATGCCGCGGACCAGCACGGGCTCGCTGTCCGGAACGGCCTGCCAGTCGACATCTGCCGGCGGCGCTGGCGGGAAGTACAGCAGGCCCAATTCGTCGGCTGCGCGCTTGAACGACTTCTGCTCCGGGTTCAGCCGCGATTCGATGTGTCCCAACGCCAGCACCACGGAACCGACGGTGAGGCTCGAGCCGTTGGCAAGTTCGACGTCGAACTTCCCGTCAACCGGACGCGCAGCAACGGCGAGCGTTTCGTGGAAGGTGACCTCGACGCCGTCGGGCAGCCGGTCCAGAATCTCCTCAAGTGTCTGGCGGAGATAGCGCCCATACAGGGCACGGCTGGGGAAATCGTGGGATTCCAAGGTGGCCAGCTCAGCTTTTTCGGCCTCGTCCAGGCCCGCGCCATCACGACGCCGGGCCTCCCGCCACTGGTCGAAAGAGCCACCAGCCAGCGGGGTTGCGAGCCGCGGATCCTCGGGGATCAACGTGGGATAGAAGGCCTGGGTGTTCATCAAGTAAAGGCGGGACTGGCTTGGCTGCCACACGTGCCCTGAACCGGCAGGAAACGGATCCACAACATGGATGTGGAGGGTGGCCCCACGAGTGTCGCCGGCAGCCCAGTTCGCGAGCAACCGCTCAAGGACACTGGTGCCCCGAGGGCCGGCCCCCAGCAGGGCAACACGGTTGGTTTGGGATTTAGCCACGCTCAAGCCTAACTCTGCGTGACTTGCCCACCGTCGAACAGTGTTGCTTGGATGGGGCGATGACCACCACAGCAGCTGATCCCTCGCCCTTGTCAGAGAATGCCGCCGCGCCCGAACCCACGGATGAGAACGCCTGGCTGGAAGACAGCCACGGCGAAGAGCAGCTCGCATGGGTCAGGGAACAGAACGCACGCACCGAGGAACTGCTGGAAGACGCCGATTATGCGGTGCTCCAGTCCGGCATTTTGGAAGTCATGGACTCCACCGACCGGATCGCCATGGTGAACAAACGCGGCAATTTCTACTACAACTTCTGGAAGGACCAGGAGCACCCCAAGGGGCTGTGGCGCCGCACCACGTGGGAGAGCTATCTCAGTGATGAACCTGACTGGGATGTGCTGCTCGACATCGATGCCCTGGCAGCCGCGGAAGGCGTCGAATGGGTCTTCCACGGCGCCGGTTTCCTTCGCCCTGCCGACGGCTCCGAGTACCGCCTGGCCATGGTTTCGCTCTCCCCCGACGGTGGCGACGCCGACCGGCACCGGGAGTTCGACGTCGAATCCCGCACCTTCGTGGACCCTGCGGCAGGTGGCTTCGACATCCCCACGGCCAAGGGAAACGTGAGCTGGCTTGATACCGACACCCTCCTGGTGTCCAGCACCGCCGAAGGCCTGCCCGCAACGTCCTCCTCCTACGCACGGACCGGCGTCAAGCTTCGCCGCGGTCAATCGCTTGCGGACGCTGAACGCCTCTTCGAAATCCCCGAAAACCACATGCTTGCCATGGTGGCGCACGACTCCACTCCCGGCTACGAGCGGACCTTCGCCGTGGACTACATCGACTTCTACAACCGCAGTACGTGGTTGCTCCGGGACGACTCGTGGGTGCCCATCGACGTTCCCACCGATGTGAACCTCAGCGCCCACCGCGATTGGCTGCTCCTCCGGCCCCAGGGCGACTGGGAGGTGGATGGCGTGGTGTACCCCGCGGGCTCCCTGCTGGCCGCCGACTTCGAACGCTACATTGCCGGTTCGCGTGCCCTGCTGGTTCTGTTCACCCCGGATGCGCACACGTCCCTGCAGTCCTGGAGCTGGACCAAGGACTACCTGCTGCTGAACCTTTTGCGGGATGTCTCCTCGGAGATCCGCGTGCTGGACCCTGCAACCGTGGACAGCGAGGGGGCGTGGGCTTCCACCATCCTGGATGCCTGCCCTCCCTTGCATGATGTCAACGCCTACGCAGTGGACGATGAAGACACCTCGGATTCCGGCGCCGGGAATGACTTCTGGTTGGTGGCCACCGGCTTCACGACGCCCACCACCTTGACCCGGGGCACCCTCGGACCTCCATCGTCCGGCGCCGAAGCCGGCGGCGTGGCGAGCGAGCACGCAGTAGTCAAGCGGTCGCCGTCGTTCTTCAACGAAGCCGACTACGAAGTCCAGCAGCACTTCGCCGTGTCCTTGGACGGGACCAAGGTCCCCTACTTCCAGGTGGCCTCCAAGGATCTGGTGCTCGACGGGCAAAACCCCACCCAGCTCTCCGGCTATGGCGGATTCGAGGTCTCCCGGACCCCGGCCTATAGCGGAACCATTGGTCGGGCCTGGCTTGAGCGCCGCACCACGTCCGACGTCGGGGCTGCCGCCCACTCCCGCGGTGGCGTCTACGTGGTGGCCAACATCCGCGGCGGCGGCGAGTACGGTCCTTCATGGCACCGCGCCGCGCTCCAGGAGAACCGGCACCGCGCTTACGAGGACTTCGCCGCCGTCGCCAAGGACCTGATCTCCCGAGGCGTCACCAGCCGGCGCCGGCTTGGCTGCGTCGGTGGCTCCAACGGAGGCCTCCTGGTGGGCAACATGCTGACCCAATACCCGGAACTCTTCGGCGCGGTCTCCTGCGGCGTACCCCTCCTGGACATGCGGCGGTACACCAAGCTTTCGGCTGGCTACTCCTGGATCGCCGAATACGGTGACCCGGATGTCCCTGAGCAATGGGAATTCATCCGGACCTTCTCGCCGTACCACCTGCTGCGCGATGGCATCGAGTACCCCGAAACGTTCATCTGGACCGCGACCTCCGACGACCGGGTAGGACCTGTCCAAGCCCGGAAGATGGCGGCACGGATGCAGGCCATGGGCATCCCGAACGTCTGGTTCCACGAGGCATTGGAGGGCGGGCACGCCGGGGCATCCGACAACAGGCAGGCTGCAGCCCTCCAGGCCCGGAGCAATCACTTCCTGTGGCTCGCGCTTGCCGGGAGCCACTGACCTCGTTCCAGGACGCTGACACTAAAGTGCGCAGCTGTTTTGCACTGGACGGCACGTTCTGCGTATCCTTGGTGGGCTAGCTATAGCGGATGGAGACGTGCCAGAGCGGCCGAATGGACTTCACTGCTAATGAAGGGTCGGGGTTAAACTCGACCGGGGGTTCAAATCCCCCCGTCTCCGCGAATTGGTCCCGGTTTTCGAACCGGGACCTTTTGCGTTTAAGTGGCTTGGGCTCAGGTTTTCGGCGCCCCGAGTTTTCGGCGCCCCAGGTTTTCGGCGCTCCGTGTTTGGGGCGCCCCAGGCCCGGGTGTGCTCTAAGTGCGATTGGTGCCGGCTGCCACTCCGCTGACTTCCGCTCCCGCGTGACGGTGCAACGTCAGGCTGTCGACGGTACTGATCAGCATCAGGACAGCCATGGCCATGAACGCCCCCTTGTAGGCTCCCGAGTGGTCAGGGCCGAACAGGCGTGTCGCGTCAAAGAGGCGCAGGAACAAGGCCCCGACCGCGATTCCGGCCGCAGCCGCCAGCTGAACCAGCGTGGCCGAGATCGCGTTGGCGGAAGGCAGCTGACCGGGAACGATGTCCGCGTACTGCACTGAGGCGTACGCGGAAAATCCGATGGAGCGGAAAGCGCCGCTGAACAGCAGCAAAGCAAAAATCAGGGGTTCGGGCGTCTGCGCGTTGAGGAATGCACACAGGGCGAACGTCACGGCCGAGGCCAACGAAGCGAATACCAGGACGGCTTTGAAACCGAAGCGCCTGATGAGCGGCGTCGTGGCTGGCTTGATGCCGATGTTGCCCACGAACACCGCCGCGACCATGACGCCGGCTTTGAGGGGATCCCATCCGAAGCCGTCCTGGAACATCAGGGGCAGCAGGAACGGCACTGAACTGATGGTCAGCCGATAGATAAACCCGCCCGTGGACGTGGCCCGGAAAGTCCTGGTGCCAAAGACGCTGAGATTGAACAGCGGCACTTTGGCCTTCCTCATCCAGAAAACTGCCCCTGCCAGGGAAAGCACGCCGGCTACGACCACCAAGACTGCAAGGAGGTTGGAGGCGTGGCCGCCCAGGGTTTCAAGACCGACCACCAAGGCTCCCACGCCCAAAGTAGTGAGCAGGAGGCCAAACCAGTCGAGGCGGCGGCCGCCGTCAAACTGTGTGCGCGGAACCAACCTGAGCGCGGCGATGAATGCCGCCAGGCCCAAAGGAACGTTGATGATGAAGATCCAGTGCCACGAAAGGAATGTAGTGAGGGCCCCGCCCACCATCGGAGCCAGGACGGGGGCCAGGAGCCCCGGCCAGACCAGATAAGCGGTTGCCCGGAGGAGCTCGGACTTGGGCGTACCCCGCAGGACCACCAAGGTTCCCACGGGTACCATCATGGCCCCGCCCATCCCCTGGGCCACGCGGCTGAGTGTGAGCATGGTCAGATCGGGGCTCACCGCGCAGAGCAGGGATGCGATGGTGAAGACAGAGATCGCCAGGCAGAAGATCCTGCGGGCACCGAACCGTTCAGCCAGCCAACTGCTCAGCGGGATCCCCATCGCGACTGTGACCAGGTATGCCGTCATGGTGATGTTGATGTCCGCTGGAGCAACCCGGAAGTCGGAGGCGATGCTTGGAATGGCCGTAGTCAGGATCGTCCCGTCAAGGAACTCCATGAAGAACGTTGCCGCGACCAGCAAGGCCAAACGCGGCCGCCAGCTGGTTTGGCTGGCATCGGTGACGTCTGCGCTGGGTCTTGTGGTCATGGCTCCGGTCCAGGTTCGGGCTGCGGTCTGCGGCTGGGCTCAGCGTTTGAGCAGAATGGGCGTTTCCTCGATCCTATAGACCTGATGTGGGAGCGATCACAACATGACGCTTTCCTACTGCCGGCTACCCCGCCTGTGCCAGCGCAAGGGGAAGTACTGCTGCAACACCCGCCTGACGCAACGCGCGCGCGGACACTGTCATGGTCCACCGGCTGTCGACCAGATCGTCCACCAAAAGCACTGGCTGGCTCCCGATCTCCGACAACGCCTGGGCAAGTTCCGGTCCAACAATCAGCCGTTCCCACACACCAGCGAGCCTGTACGCACTGTTGCCTCCGCGCGAACCCGTGGGGCCACCGTGGGCCAACTGCAGCTGGCCCAAGTACGGCATCCTGCCAATCCCGGCAATTCCTTGCGCCAGCGACTCAACCAATTGTGGTTTGCCGCGGGAGGGAACACTGACCACGGCAGCGGGCCGTCCCGCCCCGCTCCACGCGGTTCCGCCCTCGGCTCCGGACCATTCCCGCAGCACCTGGACGCAGGCCTGCAGCATCGCCGGATCGACAACGCGGTCCGGTGCGCCCGCTGCGAACAGTTCACGCAAGGCACCACCCCAGCCCAGGTCCGTCAGGCGGGCGAGAACGCGTCCTTCGGAGATGCTTTCGTCCGGTTTGATTTTCCCCTTGACCGCAACACCTAGCCGGTCCATGCCGCTGGGCCACTGAAGCCGTGGTTCCACCGCGATTCCTGCCCTGCGGAGTGTCTGTCCCGCCGCATCAGCAGCCGAGTCCGCCACGTCAACGGGGAACCATCGGCCCGCGCAGTTATCACAGCGCCCGCAAGGGGCAGCCGTCTCGTCGTCGAGGACTGACGTGATGTACTCCATCCGGCATCCGGCTGTGTCCTGGTAGACCACCATGGAGTCCTGCTCGTCTACCCGGGCCTCGGCAATGCGGGCGTAGCGTTCGGCGTCGTAATTCCACGGCCGTCCGGTTGATCGCCACCCTCCTCCAACGCGTTCAACGGCGCCGTCCACTGCCAAAACCTTCAGGAGGAGCTCCAAGGGCGTGCGGCGAAGGTCTACCCGGGCCTCCAGCGCCACAGTGGACATGGCAGAGCCGGCATCGCCGAGCACGGCAAGTACGGCGGCCGCCTTTTCCTCAGAAGGCATCGATGCAGTAGCGAAGTACTGCCAGATCTCGCGGTCCTCTGAACCCGGCAGCAGGAGGACGTCTGCGTTGGCTGCACCACGGCCTGCCCTGCCGACCTGTTGGTAGTAGGCGACCGGCGACGACGGAGCGCCGAGGTGGATCACGAAGCCCAGGTCCGGCTTGTCGAACCCCATGCCCAGGGCCGAAGTGGCCACAAGTGCCTTCACCTGGTTGTCCTTGAGCAATTGTTCTGCCCGCTCCCGGTCCGCGGGGTCCGTCCTGCCTGTGTAGGACAGGACGTTATGTCCGGCCTCGGCGAGGAGGCGGGCGGTGTCTTCGGCCGCAGATACGGTCAGCGTGTAAATGATGCCGCTGCCCGGCATGTCAGCCAGGTGGGTCAGCAGCCATCCGAGACGGTCCCTGGAGTCGGGAAGGTTGAGCACCCCCAGACGCAGGGACTCCCTCCCCAAGCCGCCGCGGATGGTCAGCACTCCGGCACCTAGCTGCTCTTCAATGTCGTGGACCACCCGGGAGTTGGCCGTGGCAGTTGTTGCCAAGACGGGGACTGTCTCCGGCAACTGTGAGATGAGGTCCGAGATGCGCCGGTAATCGGGGCGGAAATCGTGCCCCCAGTCGGAAATACAGTGGGCTTCATCGATCACCAGCAGTCCTGTCCGCCGAATGAGCTCGGGCAGCTGGTTCTCCCTGAAGGAGGGGTTGGTCAGCCGCTCCGGCGACACGAGCAGGACATCGACGTCGTCCGCGGCCAGTTGCGCCAGGACCGTGTCCCATTCGAGGGCGTTGGCGGAATTGATCGCCACCGCCCGGACGCCCGCACGTGCAGCCGCGGCAACTTGGTCACGCATGAGCGCCAGCAGGGGTGAAACGATCAGCGTGGGCCCGGCTCCCCTCCGCCGCAAGAGCAGCGAGGAAACGAAGTAAACCGCTGATTTGCCCCAACCGGTACGTTGGACCACCAACGCCCTGCGTCCTGCATCCACCAGCGCTTCGATGGCTTCAAACTGGCCATCGTGGAACTGGGCTTCCGGGTGGCCAACGAGTTCACGAAGGCATGCCAGCGCTTCCTGCTGGGTTGCTGATTGCACGGGAACGGCAGTGTTTGGGGAGTTGTTGGCCATAACCCCAGTATTCCAGCCGCCCCTGACAGCAAAAACGGGCGGACTGCGCTATGTGGATAACGGGTATCCACATAGCGCACCCACGGGTTCCTGCCCTGATGGGTAGCCACAGTAGGATTGAGCGCGTGACTAGCGAGCAGAACAAGACATTCGACCTCTCGGCATCCTTCAAGGCGTACGACGTCCGGGGCATCGTCGGTGAATCCATCACGGCTGAAATCGTCGAGGCCGTCGGTGCTGCCTTCATCGACGTCCTGGGCCTTGAGGGGGAAACTGTCCTCGTGGGCGGCGACATGCGTCCCTCGTCACCGGAGTTCAGCCAGGCATTCGCCAACGGCGCGGCGACCCGGGGCGCCAACGTTCAGCTCCTGGACCTGATCTCCACGGACGAGCTCTACTACGCCTGCGGTGCCCTGAACGCTGCCGGCGCCACGTTTACCGCGAGCCACAACCCGGCCGAATACAACGGCATCAAGATGGCCAAAGCGGGTGCACAGCCGATCTCCTCCGAAAGCGGTCTCAAGGAAATCCAGGCGCTTGCCGAGCAGTACCTGAATGCCGGATCCATTCCCTCCGCAGCCACCCGCGGTGAAATCGGAGTCCACGATGTCCTGAAGGACTACTCCGAGTACTTGCGCAAACTGGTGGACCTCTCCGGTTCGCGCCCGCTGAAGATCGTCGTCGACGCCGGCAACGGCATGGCTGGGCTGACCACTCCGGCCGTCTTGGGCGACAAGCTGCTCCCGGCGCTGCCCTTCGAGATCATCCCGCTCTACTTTGAATTGGACGGTTCCTTCCCGAACCACCCGGCAAACCCTCTGGAACCGGAAAACCTTCGCGACCTCCAGGCAGCCGTCGTCAAGCATGGCGCGGACATCGGCCTCGCGTTCGACGGCGACGCTGACCGTTGCTTCGTCATTGACGATAAGGGTCAGCCTGTCTCGCCGTCGGCCATCACAGGAATGGTTGCCCGACGCGAGATCGCCCGCGCCCGGCAGTCCGGCGAAGAAACACCCGTCATCATCCACAACCTCCTGACCTCCAAGGCTGTCCCGGAACTTGTGGCCAAAGACGGCGGCCGCGCAGTCCGGACCCGCGTGGGCCACTCCTTCATCAAGGCAGTCATGGCAGAGGAAGGAGCAGTTTTCGGCGGGGAGCACTCAGCGCACTTCTACTTCCGCGACTTCTGGAACGCTGACACCGGAATGCTCGCAGCAATGCACGTACTTGCCGCGCTGGGCGAGCAGGACGGACCGCTTTCAGAACTCGGTCGCCAGTATGAACCGTACGTCTCTTCCGGCGAGATCAACTCCGAAATCGAGGACAAGGCGGCCGCTGTGGAGCGTGTGCGCGTGGACTTTGAAACCGAAGACATCGAGATCGACCACATGGACGGCAGCACGTTCACGGCCAAGGACGGCAGCTGGTGGTTCAACCTGCGGCCTTCCAACACCGAGCCCTTCCTGCGGTTGAACGCCGAGGCCAAGGATCAGCCCACCATGGAAAAGATCCGCGACCGCGTTCTGGCGTTGGTACGGGGTTAGGCTTACAGCCATGACGCAGCTTCCGCTCGAGGCACGGACCTCCCCCGAATCCGAATTGGCGGCTGTCGTGGCCGAGGCCCTTGAATTGGCTGACGCTCAGTTAGTCCTTAACAAGAGCTTCACTCCGTTCGTCTTCATGCTCGACGACGAGGGCACTATCCACCGTGGCGAGGTCCCCCAGGAAATCCGGGGGACCATGCCACCGGACCCTGTGCTGGCGGTGAAGCTGACAATCGATCTCTTTTCCGGCTACGCCGAAAACCTCCTCGCGATTGTCGCTGCCCTGGATCCGCAGTCCGGCAAAACTGAGGACACACTCCATCTGTGGGCGGAACACCGCAGTGGGATCAGCCAGCTCATCCGCGTGGACTTCACCAGGAAGAAGTTCCTGAAGCACCCAACCTTCGGCGAACCCCGGACGGAGGACCAGGATGCCCACGTTTGGACCGGGGAAGCACCGGCCACGGCGGAAGAATGGTGGCACGAGGGCCTCTCCGAGGAGGCAATTCAGGACGTCTTCAAGCTTGTGGGAGCGGCTGTTCCTTTCGCCCAGGATCAGCTGGGCAAGAACGGCGTACTCGCCCCGTACGGCATCACCACGGATCTCACTGGCGAACTTGGGCATCACCTTGCCTACCAGGAGGCCGACGAGGACGGCGAAGTAGACTCCGCTGAATCCGTCCAGATGATGACCGAGGGATTCCGCAGCAAGAAAGACACTCTGCGGGGAACCTGCATTCTGGCCGATGTTCGCCTCCGGGCTGAAGACGGCGGTTCTGTCGACGCGGTCAGGTTGCACATTGAACACGCCGAAGGGCTTTCGATGCTCATCCTGAAGCCCTACGAACTTGACGGGCAATCCAACGCTGTCGTCTTCGGAGATTCCGCAGTGCTTCCCACCGAGGCACGCGTGTGGTCAGCATGAGTGACCAAATTTCCAGCGCCGTCCCCGACGAGTCTGCCAAGGACCGCGAACTGCGGGAGACCCTGGGCACAGGGCTTGGGACCGCGCAAGAGCATCTTCAGCAAAATGGCGGCTTCTTTCCCTTCGGCATCACCCTGGCCCACGATGGCGAACTACGGATTGTCATGGTCACGCCGGGAGAACCTGACGAAGATGGACAGGTGGATGCGGGACGGATGCTGTCCGATCTCCACGAGCTGCTTCGCCAAGGCCGGGACGAATACCGCGCGGTAGCGATCGTCAGCGATGTCAGCTTGCCCGAACACGGCTCCGACGGCATTCATGGCGCGGCCGAACACCGTGATGGGGCCGTCCTGGCCGCCATCATCCCCTACGTGCCCGGCACGGACGGATTCGATTTCGCCCCGATGGAACCGGACACCCACGAGCCATCCATCTGGGTGGACTAGACCGACGGACTGATCCCATGAAAATCAACGCCTTTGCAGATGTAAGCCTCCGGGCCATCATGGTGTTGGCTGCGGCTCCTGAAGGTGCGTTACTGACCACGCAGGCGGTGGCAGATGCCGTGGGGACTCCGTACAACCACGTCAGCAAGGCAATGGTCCGCCTGCGCGCGCTGGGATTGATCGATGTCGAACGGGGTCGCCTTGGTGGGTCCCGGCTGAATGAGGCCGGGCGAAAAGCCACAGTCGGAGAGGTCTTGCGACACCTGGACAGCCGCCAAGACCCAGCGGAGTGCCAGTCGCCCACCAAAAACTGCCCACTCATCACCGAGTGCGGACTTCGCCACGCCATGACCCGCGCCCGGGAGGCCTTCTACCGCGAGCTGGACCGCGTGGTCATCTCGTCCCTCCCCCATGCACGGCAAATGGACCCGGTCTTCGAGTCGATCGGTCTTCGGCCTGAAATTCGGATTCCCGTAGCGCCGTAACAGCAGGTCGCCTCTGCGGGCTATGGCGTCGCTGATGCCTTGCCGCTCACTCACCAAACCAAGTACCACGGCGGCCCGTCACCATTAAAACGAAAGGTGACGGGCCGCCGTC
>NZ_JBHVAL010000023.1:0-61446 GCF_042667405.1 Paenarthrobacter sp. NPDC057355
CGCCCCCATCTACCTGTTCCCGTGCTTTTGCCCCGTTTGCTCGCTCGCGTCGGGGGGCCCTAAACGCCCGCGGTCGCCACCCCGCGGGGGTCCCCACGTCGGGCTTTTCCTTTGGTCGACTGAGGGCTGGGTTGAAGGGCGGGGGATGTGAGGGAGGGCTGGGTTGAAGGGCGGGGGATGTGAGGGAGGGTTGGTCTGAGTGTGACAATCAATGCAACCGGGGATCGTTCACTGCAACAATAGGCAACTTCGCGCTACTTGGCCTGCTTAGCCAACTCTTACCAAAAACAATGGATCATTCATTTGCTGTCAAACCTTGACCGTGATCCACTACACACATACTCTGGTGCAACAGCGTTGCGTTGAATGCAACCCCAATGATTTTGGTGGACACATGAGCAATGAATTCTCTGTGGCAGCCGAGCAAGGCATCTCACCCGCCTCCGGCCACGATCACACCCACAGCCCTAAGAACACGGTCAGCAAGGACACTCGAAGGCGAGTCGTCACTGCCAGCTTTATCGGCAATTTCGTCGAATGGTTCGACTACGCCGTTTACGGTTACTTGGCCGGCATCATCTCCACGGTCTTCTTCCCGGAGTCGGACCGCCAGACCGCACTCCTCGCAACATTCGGCGTCTTCGCCATCAGCTTCTTCGTGAGGCCCCTCGGTGGTTTCATCTGGGGCCACATCGGCGACAGGATCGGACGCAAGCAAGCATTGTCCCTGTCCATCCTGCTGATGTCAGTTGCTACGTTCTGCATAGCCCTGATCCCGGGATACGCCACCATCGGCGTTATGGCGCCCGTCCTTCTCCTCCTGGTCCGTGTGGTCCAAGGCTTCTCGGCGGCAGGCGAATATGCAGGTGCCTCCGCGTTCCTGGTGGAGTACGCACCCGCGCACAGGCGCGGACTCTATGCCGCCGTCGTTCCTGCCAGTACCGCGGCGGGACTGTTGCTGGGTTCGCTCCTGGCCGCCCTGCTGAGTTCAGTCCTCACTGCGGAGCAGTTGAACGAATGGGGCTGGCGCCTGCCCTTCCTGCTCGCGGCACCCATGGGCCTGATCGGGCGGTACATAAGGACCAAGCTGGAGGACACGCCAGCTTTTCGCGAACTGGCGGAGAAGGACACCGCAGTCAAAGCGCCTGCCTTCGCCATGTTCAGGACTTATCGAAAGCAGCTCATCATCGCCACGGGCGCCGTGCTGCTCAACGCCGTCGGGTTCTACGTCATCCTGAGCTACATGCCGACGTACCTGTCGGAGGAGCTGGGCTTCGGAGCCGCGGAGTCATTCCTGGCCACCACCATTGCACTGGCCAGCTATATCGGGTTCATCTTCCTGACGGGTATCGCATCGGACAAATTCGGCCGCAAGCGCATGCTCCTGACCGCATCCGTCCTGTTCATCCTCTTGACGGTGCCAGCCTTCATGCTCCTGGACACCCGCAACTTCCTGGTGATCGTGCTGGTGCAAATCCTTCTTGGCGGGATGCTCACGCTCAATGACGGCACCCTGCCAAGCTTCCTCGCGGAACTCTTCCCCACCAAGGTCCGCTACACCGGCTTTGCCGTGAGCTTCAACCTCTCCAACGCCCTGTTCGGTGGCACTGCACCATTCATGGCAACACTCCTCATTGGCATGACCCACAACCAGCTGGCTCCCGGCTGGTACCTCGTGGTCGCCTCCTTGGTTTCCCTCATCGCAGTCCTTTTCGCAGCAGAAACGTCAAAGAAGCCGCTGCAGCGGGACTAAATCAACCACCCATTGAAAGGAATCACCATGACCATTACCCAGAACGAGTCCGTCAACGACGTCGCGAAACTCGAGCGCACCAAGGTCCTCAACAACGGCGAAAAAGTCTCACTGACTTTCTCCGACGCCGAATTCCAGCGCCGCCTCAGCGGCCTTCGCGCCATCATGGCCGAAAAGGACCTCGACGCCGTCGTCCTCACCAGCTACCACTCCATCAAGTACTACTCCGACTTCCTCTTCACCTACTTCGGCCGGTCCTACGGGATGGTGGTCACCAAGGATGACACGGTCACCATTACGGCAAATATCGACGCCGGTATGCCTTGGCGCCGCAGCTACGGTGAGAACCTCGTGTACACGGACTGGCGTCGTGACAACTACATCCACGCCATCCAGGAAGTCCTCCGCACCCGCGGCATCAACCCGCGCCGCATCGGCGTCGAAGATGACTCCCTGCCGTTGGATAACCGCAACAAGATCCAGGCCGCTTTCTCCGGAGCAACGCTGGTGGACGTCGCCCAGGCAGCAATGCGCCAGCGCATGATCAAGTCGGATGAAGAGATCGCGGTCATCAAGCACGGCGCCCGTATCGGCGATCTTGGTGGCGAAGCCATCCGTAACGCCATCACCGCCGGCATCACCGAATACGAGGTTGCCCTGATCGGCACCGAGGCCATGGTTCACGAGATTGCCCGGACGTTCCCGGACTCGGAGATCCGCGACACTTGGGTGTGGTTCCAATCGGGCATCAACACCGATGGCGCCCACAACTGGGCCACCACCCGCAAGATCCAGGAACACGACATCCTGTCCTTGAACTGCTTCCCCATGACCAGCGGATACTACACGGCATTGGAGCGGACCCTGTTCTATGGCGAACCGGATGCCCGCTCTCTTGAGCTCTGGAACATCAACGTGGAGGTGCACAAGCGCGGACTGGAACTCATCAAGCCCGGCGCCGTCTGCAAGGACATCGCGGCCGAGCTCAATGAGATCTACATCAGCCATGGACTGCTGGCCAACCGGACCTTCGGCTACGGCCACTCGTTCGGAGTGCTCAGCCACTACTACGGCCGCGAAGCCGGCCTGGAACTGCGCGAAGACATCGATACCGTCCTTGAGCCGGGCATGGTGGTGTCCATGGAACCGATGATCACTGTTCTGGACGGCCAGCCGGGTGCTGGCGGCTACCGCGAGCACGACATCCTGGTGGTGGGCGAAGACGGCGCGGAGAACATCACCAAGTTCCCGTTCGGCCCTGAGTACAACATCATCGGAGCGTAAGTGATGCGGCCGGTGGGCGCAGTGCACGGCGTCCACCGGTTCCAGCGCCGCAACGCGAGCAGCCCGCAGCGAAATATAGTGAACCCATGACTCCCTCCGAAACCAGCGACGCTCCAAATAACGGCGACAGCAAGAGCACCTCGGTCATCGTCAACGCCATCGCAGTGCTGCGAAGCTTCTCTGCCGACGAACCCCTCCTTGGAGTCACTGAAATCGCAAGCCGTATTGGCCTGCACAAGAGCACCATTTCGCGGATTCTGGCCACTTTGGAGCAAGAGGGTTTGGTGGAGCGCGACGTCGATTCGCGCAGGTTCCGCTTGGGGCTGGGCATGATCGCAATGTCGGGCCCCCTCCTGGCGGAACTCGAAGAGCGGCGGGTCGCCTATCCCGTACTTCGGGAGTTGACCGAGCGCACGGGCGAGACCAGCGCGCTCATGGTGTGGAACGGCGTCGAATCCATGTGCGTCGAGCAGATCCCCAGCCGACACCAGGTCAAGCATCTTGCTCCGCTCGGGGCCCGATACAACGAAGCCTTGAGTTCCTCGGTGCAGGTGTTTCTTGCCGCCGAAGACCCTGACCGGGTCCGTAACCTGCTCCGTGGCGGATCCATCGCGTTGCCTGGGCTCGATGATGCTTCCGTGGAGTCGTACCTTGCCCGGCTGAAGGAAAGCGCGGCCCGTGGGTGGGCAGTCAATTTCGGTGAAACGTCCATCGAGGAGGTCGGTGTTGCCTCGCCGGTCTATGACCACAGGGGCGATGTCGTGGCGTCGGTCCTGATCCCTGCCCCCAAGTTCCGGGTTTCGCAGGAAGTCCTGGCCGGCCTGGGTGAGGCCTGCGCTGAAGCAGCGGCCAAGGTCACCACGCGCCTGGGTGGCCGCAGCCCGAAGTAGGCGGGGCGAGTCGACGCCGAGGTGGCAGTTAACGACAATCGCAGGCGCCAACATTGTCGTTAATTGCCAAGTCGGCGGGTGCGGTTCTTGACCCCGCAGCCGATCCTTCCTAGGGTGTCTTCAGAAAACGTTTTCTTAGCCGTCTCAAGCACCCACCGGAGAGCTTCGCGCCTCCGAGAACTGGGGTACACCGTTGTGCCCCGGGAAGGATTTTTCATGAGATCGACCCGAAGAAAACACCAATTCCGGCATGGTCTGCCAGGCGCAGTGCTGGCGGCCGTGATGGGGGTGACGTCCCTAGCCGCCGTGGCATCGCCGGCAACCGCGGCGCCTGCAGGCAAGGGCGACAGCTCTGCGTGCTCCCAAACCAGCGTTCTCCTGACCAGCGGAAGCAGCACTGCGCCGCAAAACCTGTGCGTTCCAGCGCAGGCGACGGACAGTACCAAGACGCTGCTGGTGTGGAACAAGCCGGACATTTACGACGACGTCGTGGACTACCGCGTCTACCTGAACGGACGCGCTGTGGGAACCGCCGAGGAAAACGCGCGGACCTTCTCGCCTGCCCAGGAATATGTAGAGGCATTCCGCGCCGCCGACAAGGACGGATTCCATGTTCGGACCGTTGCCCACAATTACACTGTGACGGGCTTGTCTCCCCGCACCAGCTACCAGTTCACTGTCACCGCCATCAGGGCCGACGGCAGCGAGTCCGCGGCGAGCGGGCCGGTCACCGTCACCACCACGCCGGTACGTCATGAAGTCAGCATCACCGATCCCGCCTACAAGGCCGTTGGGGATGGAAAGACCCTGAACACCAGGGCAATCCAGAAGGCCATTGACACCTGCCGGACGCCGGGCTGCACCGTTGTTGTCCCTTCCGGAACCTTCAAAACCGGCGCGCTCTTCCTGCACTCGGACATGACGCTCGAGCTCCAGGAGGGAGCACGTTTGCTCGGTTCGGACCAGGCGGAGGACTATCCCCTGGACAAGGGCTACTACCTCTATCCGGTACCCGATCCCCTCCCGACCGAGGCTGAATACCGAAACTACCGGAGGCCGCCGTCGCTCATTAACGTACTTCCGGACGACAACGGCAGGTCCGCCGGAAACCGCGAGCCAGGCGCGGTTGCAAGCAACGTGCGCATTGTCGGCAAGGGCGTGGTGGATGGAAACGGCTGGAAGCGGACTGCCGAAGGTTCGATAGTGGATGAGGCCGGGAACGAAATACCCCAATACGTGGCCAGTTCCGCAAGCAAAGTCCTGGACGATGGCGTGCTTGCCGCCGATCAGTTCCGCAAGGCCAGGGAAAATCCGGATGCCCTCACCGGCGTCATCAACAAGCCTGAAACACTGGATGACTCCGTACTCTATGGGCAGTACCGCTCCAGCCTGATGACCTTCATGGGAGTGAAGAACCTCTACATCGAGGGAGTTACGGCAGACAATCCTGCGTTCCACGGCGTGATGATCCTGGACACCGAAAACAGCACTGTCAACGCTATGCGGCACACCACTTACAACGCCAACAACGGTGACGGTCTGGAGTTCGGCGGAGCGAGCAACGGCGTCGTGCTGAACAACTTCTTCGACACCGGGGACGACCAGGTCAACTTCGCGGCAGGCCAGGGCAAATATGGAGCTTCGGGCAGGCCGAGTGAGGACGTGTGGATCTTCAACAACTACATGCGAATGGGCCACGGGGGAGTGGCTGTCGGTTCGAACACTGCAGCTTGGGTGCAGCGCGTCCTCGCTGAAGACAACGTCATGTACAAGGTTGAAACCGGGGGCCTCCGCATGAAGAGTACCTCGGACATGGCCGGGGGTGGCCGCGACTTCCTCTTCCGGGATACTGCCATGGCCTGCATGGGAAGCAGCGCGTTCATCATGACGCTGAGCTACAACCAGTCGCCGTCGGGGTACATAGCTGCGGATTCGGCGACGTTCAAGGACGTGGTGGTTCGCAACGTCTCGGTTGATGGCAACAATTCGCCGACATGTGGCATGGCCGTGTCCGACAGCAAGCCGGTCATCGACATGCAGGCCGGTCCCGCGCTCGGCGAAGGAACGGCGACCCTGAGTGCCTTCACATTCGAGGATGTGGTGTTCCGTAACGTCAACCCGGCCAACATCAAGGGCCTGACGGGTTCCTCCTTTAACAACGTGACCTTCCAGAGCGTGCGGAACAACGCCAACCCCTGGCGTCTGGACCAGTACTCCACGGGCAACATGTTCACCAATGTGAGCCCTGCGCCAGTCGGGAAGTAGGCCGCAGCGAGGCCGAGATGGCAGTTAATGACAATCGCAGGCGCAAACATTGTCATCTAATGCCAACTCGCGGCAGGAAAACGGCGGCCGTCCCCTCACAGGGGCGGTCGCCGTCGTTGTTCCCGCAGATACCGAGGGTTTACATCTTCCTCCGGGTCGCGGCTGTTTCGTCCATGACATCCCTGCCGAGCCAGGCGCCGAGGCCGATCATGGCTACGCCAAGGATCAGGTGGAGCCAGTTATCGGCCGTGTTGAACGGGACGAAGTTGGCGCCCGTTTCCTGGTTGATGACCAGGCCGTAGATCCAAAGGACGATGTACACGGCGCCGCCGCCCAGCAGGAACAGGCGGGCCATGCGGTCGTTCCTTGCCATGGCCAAGCCGGCCGCGCCGAACAGCAGGTGAACGATGTTGTGGAGTATGGACACTTGGAAGACTCCAAGCAGCATGGCGCCGGATTCATGTCCCGCGAAGGTCATGGCGCCGTAATTGGTGGTGATTCCCGGGATGAAGCCCAGGACGCCTACCAGCAGAAATACAATGCCAACGCCCATGGCGGTGTTGCGAAGTGTCAACCCCATCATGTGGTGGTGTTCGGCAGGGTGCGAAGCGGTGGTCATCAGTCCTCCCTTTCACGCGGTTATGCGGCTCTTCTCCTGGAGAGCCGACCTGCGGCAAGGGGTGTGGCAAAACCTTGCCGACGCCGCCATAATACTCCTGAAATGCTCCGGATAGCAGGGGATTGGCCCGGTTCAGGAGCCGGTTAGCATGGATTCATGAGCCAAGTGCCGAACGGTCGCGTGCACACCATTTTTCATGATGTCCGGGATTTGACGCCCTTCCGTGAGGGCTACGTCCGGACGCCTGTGCGTGGACTGGCTGATGGCGTGAGTGATGTCTTTTCGGGAGTCCTCGCCGGTCGCGACCATGCGCGTTTGTCCGTTGTGGGCAGCGTCCCGAGGCTGAAGATGCTGTCCTCGAAACCGGCGAAGGCCATGCATGAGGCCGTTTTCTCCTCAACGGAACCAGAGCGCCTCCTCGCGTTTGCGCGGATGAACCCCGGCTGGGCGGGGTTGTGCCACATCATGGCAGGGCTGCTTGTCTACAAGCACGGCGGGTACTTGCGCGCATCCGAACTCCTGCAGCGCGGGTTGACTACCAGGATCGACGACGACGCCACCCAGTTCTCGGCCATGTACCTTGGGCAGGTGGTCACCCGGGTTGAGGTCGCCGAACGCATCGAGGTTCCCGTGCTGTTCAGCGAGGAATCCGTCTTCCTGGCACTTGCCCACTGTCTCCGGGAAATGGGGATGACCGAAGCCGCCCTTGAAGCTGTGGTGGGTTTGCCGCCGTCGTTGCCTTCCGCGTTGGCCCGCTGCACAGCGGCGTTCTCGCTGGAGCGCCACCGGGATGTGGTGGTCTGGACCGAGGGCCTGCTGAATACCGATGACCTCTCGGCCGCTCTGTTGTTGATCAGGGCGCGATCGCTGCGAGCCAGGGGTGACTTTGAATCAGCCCAATCCGCCTTGAAGGAGGTCCTTCGCCGCAGGAAGACCAACCTGGCCTTGAAGAATGATGCCCTGACGGACCGGGCCCTTCTGGCGCTGGACCAGGGGCGCAGGACGTTGACGCCACGATCGATGCGGCAGGCTCCGCCGGCCGAGCTGGAATCCATGGATGTCATCCGCAAAGACGCAGAAATGCGGCGTCTTTGGGAGAACGACTTCCGGCAACTGGGCGGCGAATAAAAGACCATTGTGCTTGCTGCAGCAGGGGCGTATTCTCTTAATCAACCAACTCATTGATAAATGATTTGGTTGATTAAGAAGGGTTTGCGGGTAGATGATGCACGATGCACCAGGTCACGACACCTTGGACAGGGCCTTCATGGCACTGGCGGATCCGGTCCGGCGCGCGATCGTTGCCCGGCTCTCCAGGGGAGACGCGACCGTCAACGAACTCGCAGAACCTTTCGCCATTACCAAGCAGGCAGTGTCCAAACACATACAGGTCCTCGAACATGCAGGGCTGGTGACCCGTTCCCGCGACGCCCAGCGCAGGCCCGTCCATCTGGACGCCGCCGCCCTTGAACGCCTGACGGCGTGGATTGACCAGTACCGCCTGATCGCCGAGTCCAGCTACAGGAGGCTGGACCAACTGCTCGCCACCTCCCAACAGGAACAAGAAACAAAGGAAGAACCGAAATGAGCAATCCAACCACCATCACCGCAGACGACGGCGTCCCCTTCGTCGACACCGTCCGGGAATTCGATGCGCCCGTCAGCGCGGTCTTCAAAGCCCACGTTGACCCCGACCTCCTGGCCAAATGGCTGGGGCCGCGCAACGCCACGCTGAACGTCACCCAGTACGACGCAACCACGGGCGGCAGCTGGCACTACGAGAGCGGGCACGAAGACGCCATGTTCGGCTTCCGCGGCATCTTCCACACGGTCGAAACAGACGCGCTGATCATCATGACGTTCGAATTCGACGGCGCCCCCAACCAAGTGGGCATCAGCACCACCACTTTCGAGGAAGTCGACGGCCGCACCCGGATTGTCGCCCACGAGGTTTATCCGACCGTGGAAGCACGCGACATGGCGCTGGCTACAGGCATGAACTATGGCGTAGTTGAAGGGTATGAGCGCCTGGACGAGCTCCTTGCCGGCTAGACGTGCAGCAGCAGCGGCAGGATCTGCTCCGACAACAGCACAGTTCCCAACCCGATCATGATGATCCCGCTGGTCAGCGTCACAGCCCGCGCGGCACCCGGCCGGGACGCAAGCAGCTTCCTCGATGTCAGGGCAACAG
Source organism: Paenarthrobacter sp. NPDC057355 (assembly GCF_042667405.1). Lineage (NCBI taxonomy): Bacteria > Bacillati > Actinomycetota > Actinomycetes > Micrococcales > Micrococcaceae > Paenarthrobacter > Paenarthrobacter sp. NPDC057355. Next base: position 9,003 of record NZ_JBHVAL010000023.1, read on the forward strand.
CGGTGTAGACCAAACCGGCAAGGATCACGAAGGTCAGTCCCAACAGGCCGGACTGGACCGGGACAGGCAGTGCGGCCTCGGGGCTGACGAATTGGGGCACCAGGGCGACGAAGAACAGAAGCCCTTTGGGGTTGATGCCGCTGGTGCCCATGCCCTGGAAGAACGTGCGGAGCTGGTTTCCGGAATGCACGACGCCGTCTTCCGCACTGAAGCTTGCGCCCCGCCACGAGCGGATGGTGCCGATGCCGAGCCACAGCAGGTAGGCCGCGCCGGCGATTGTCAGCCATCCCAGAAGCCCGGGGACTCCGGCGAGGAGTGCGGCCAGTCCAGCCGCCATCAGGAGGGTGTGGATGACGTAACCGCTGCAGAGGCCGGCAACTGCGGGCACGAAACTGCGTTGGCGCAGCCCCGCCGAAATCGAATACGCCCAGTCGACGCCGGGCGTGCAGGCCAGGGTGACTGCCACGATGATGAAGGCGAAGAACAGTTGCGGATTCACGATCTCTCCAGAGCTTGTTGGTAGGAAAACTCTAGGGAAATTCAGCCCATAAGTGTTCCCTTTTTTAGCTCTCAGGAGCGCTCATCGCGTAAGATTATTGCGTGATTGACGGTATTGACAGAAGTATTTTGCGCCACCTCAAAGAGGATGGTCGAATGACTGCCACGGCCTTGGCATCCAAGGTCGGATTGACGGTGGCCCCCTGCCATCGACGGCTCCGCGATTTGGAGTCGACAGGGGTGATTCGCGGATACCGTGCGGACATCGACCCCGCGGCTGTCGGGCTTGGGTTCGAAGCGATCGTGTTTGTCACTCTGCGGCAGGTTGATAGGGGAACCATGGCCGCTTTCGAAGCCAGGGTTACTGCCAACCCCAACATCGTGGAAGCCCAGCGACTTTTTGGTTCTCCTGATTATCTGTTGAAAGTCATAGCCGCAGACCTGCCCGCGTATCAGCGCTTCTACGACGACGAGCTTGCTGCGCTGCCCGCGGTGGAGCGACTCACCTCGACGTTGGTCATGAAGAACCTGAAGACCAACATCGGGCCACCGGTTTAGCCGGGTCAGCGACCCGGCGGGGCACTCAGCTGGCTGGGGTTACGTGGACGATGATGACCTGGGTTTCCTTGGAGCCATCGAAACGGAGGTCGTAGTTGACCTCCAGCCCGGTGCTCTTACCCGAGGTCAAGGAGTATTCGCTTTTTGCCGATGAGTCCTTGCCGTTGGCCGAGATCCATCGCTCGGCGTCGTCGGCGTCGATACCGTACTTCTCCACTCCGTCGCGGATCAAAGCAGCAAAACCCTCTGCGGAATCCGCGGTGAGGAAGTAGGTTACTTCGGTGAAATCAGGACGGGCATCGGTGGTCTTGAACCTGATGCGGTCTGTCTGGGCACGGATTTCTCCGCTGGGTCCCACAATGGTCAGGTCGATCTTTCCGGAGTTCTGGGTATTGATCTCCGGGCCGTAGCTGTCCTCGGATACCCGCACCGCCGATTTCTGCAGGGTGCCGCTGCTCATGTCCAGCTTGGCCCGTTTGTCGGTCCTGATCCGGTCAACACCTGCAGCATCAAGAGTGGAATATTCCGAGGTAATCACTGTGCTCCCTTGGGACGTTGTTGGTGAAGCGGGGACGGGGATCTGGCAGGCTGTGGTGGTGAGGAGTCCCACGCACACGGCGGCCAGTCCCAGGACTCTCATGGTGCGGGTCATTGGTGGACCTCTGCGTCAAAGCCATCCAGGAACCGGTCCATGATGCCCGGAATGTTGTTGGTGGGCCTGTACTGCTCAACTCGGTCATTGAAATCTGAACCGACGATGTCCCGCGCTTGTTGGGGATTGTTTGCCAGCAGGTCCTGGTACGCCGGGAGGGTGTCCTGCTTGATCAGGGCCCAGCGTTGATCGGCGTCGGCAATGTTGCCGTCCGGGAATCCTGTGGTGAAGTCCGTACGGAACTGCGTTGGGTTGTCCCAGTTGGTGAACGGGAGGTTTTGTGGCCCCGGGCTTTCCACACTGAACTCGTACGGGAACACTTCGGGGTAGCTCTTTGCTCCGGGAATGGAGGGTTCACCTGCCAGGGTCACCATGTAGGTCACGGCTTCCCCTCCTGGATGGTTGCGCATGTTGTCGTAATCGTCGGCGATGATCTCGTTCTGCTCCCGGTACAGCAGCGCCGTGTTGCCCTCCTTGACCTGTGCAGGATCGCCCGAATCAATCTGCGCCCATGCCTTTGCGGTAGCTGGGTCGATGGCGCCGGAGTCACGGAGGCGGTTGATCTCGTCAATGCCGCCATTCATGTAGGCCTGGTGCTGCCGGGCCTGGTCCAGGAAGATCTCTTTGTTCATGTCCAGCATGGAGGTCTCGTAGAACTTGATCTCGGCATCCGTCATGCCGGCGAGCTGCTCGATTTGGTCGAGTACCGGGATGGGGATATCCGATGCGGGATTGTCTGCGATCTGCCGTGCCAGATCGCGCAGCATGGCCATGTCCTTGAAGCCGCCAGCGAAGGATGGGCCGATCATGTTGGCCATGCCGGCCCACTGGAGGTCCGGATTGGCCAGAAACGCCTGACCGTAGAAGTCGTAGACCTTCTTGATGGTCTCCCAGTTGTACTCAGTGCCCTTGCTGGTGTCCCAGGTGGAGGGGTCTATACCCATCTCCCGCATGGCCTGCTGGTTCCAATAGTCGCTGAGGAATTGGGAGTACTCGGGAGACTTTTTCTCTATGAGTCCCGAGTCGGCCGCCGCGTCCATGGCCGCTTTGGCTTCCTGGGGGTGCTCGAGCGCCCACTTCTTGAACTCTTCGCTGCGCAGGTAATCCGCGCGTTCTTCGGGAGTCATCCCGTTCAACAGATCCGTGAGCTCCTGGTCGTTTCCGCCGGAACCGTTTCCACCGGAACCAGGGCCTCCGGAGCCGGCACCGCCCGCCCCGCCCTGGGTACTCGCGGTTTCCTGTTCCCCGGCGTTCTGCAACAGATTCCGGGAGGCTGCCTTAATGCCGGAAGCCGCGCTTTGGAGGGCGCGCAGGTGCGAGCTGTTCCATTCGTGACGGAAGCGGTCGCCGTCGTTCCCCCGCCACTGACTGCTGGTGATGGTGCCGGACAGCTGTTGCCCCAGATTCGTGAGATTGTCCGCGTTGCGGGCAAGCTCCTTGGCCAACTGCCGCAACTGTGCGACGTCCGCGCCGTAGAAGTTACCCGCCACGTTGCCCCCAATGTAGTGTGCCGTTGCCTGACCCCATCCTAGGCTGGCGCCGCAACCGGGCACATGGGGACAACTTCCCTATGTGTATAAGTGGCTACTCGCTGAGCAGCCCGGTGGTCCTGTAGGGAATGACTTCCCGGAGGAACATGCTGGTGGACGTCCGGACAATACCCGGGCACAAGCGGATTTCCTCGGACACCCGGTAGAGATCGTCGGGGCTCTTGGCCACCACCCGGATGATGAGGTCGGTGTCGCCGGCGGGGGCGTGGCATTCGAGGACTTCCGGGATCTTGCGGAGAGCTGCGATGGCCTGGTTCAGGTGGCTCTGGTCGAGCTCCGCGCTGACGGCGGCAGCCACTCCCCGCCCGAGGGCCGATGGCAGGACCCGGCTGCTGTTGGCCCGCAACGCACCGGACGCCGTCATCCGTTCCAGTCGCGACTGCACCGTACCGCGCGCGAGATGCAACTTCTGCGCCAGGACCATGATGGGGACACGCGGATCGTCGTCGAGCGCGGCCAGGATCCGGCGGTCCGTAACGTCCAGTTCCTGCAAAATGACCACTTCCTGCCCGGTTTCTGATGGATGAATAGTCAGATCGACCAACAATCAAGACGACTGTTGCTCCTACTGTATGGCTCCTGCTGAAATTGTGACAACGAAGCAGGTCGAGGCCACCGCCGAAACCCGCCGGCACCAGGTCCCCGGAACACCACCCGGGGTTCTGCATAGGTTTCCCGCAAGGAAGCAGCCGCTGATTGACTCTTGTTCACAGCATTGTCATCCTGCACTCGCCCGCTGGACGGGCAGCACAGCAAGAGCCCCTGAGCCACCGGATCGTTGCGGTAGCTGAGGGGCTCTTGTGTTGCCCGGCGGGGCGGCCGGCCCTCCGAGCCAGCCGTGCCCCCCGATCCATCCCCGCCCGCACCCAGCGGCTTGCACGCATAGGCTTGGACCATGACTTCCGCCGGGCGATTTGCCCCGAGCCCTTCGGGTGAACTCCACGTTGGCAACCTCCGCACGGCCGTTCTGGCCTGGCTGTTCGCGAAGTCCAGCGGCCGCGATTTCCTGCTGCGGGTGGAAGATCTTGACCGGGCCCGCTCCGGCGCTGAGGCGCAACAGCTCCGGGACCTGCAAGCCATCGGCGTTACGTGGGACGCCGACGTCGTTCGCCAGACCGAGCGCGCGGGCCTCTACGACGAGGCAATCCAGAGACTGGCGTCGCAGGGGCTCACCTATGAGTGCTTTTGCACCCGCAAGGAAATCCAGGAAGCGCCATCGGCCCCGCATGCGCCGCAAGGCGCCTATCCGGGGACGTGCCGGCGGCTGTCGGCGGCCGAGCGCGAGATTCGGCGGGCGTCCCGTCCGGCGTCGATCCGCCTGCGGTCCGAGGCCACGGAGTGGGCTGTTGAGGACCAGTTGCACGGCACATTTGTGGGGATGGTGGACGACTTCGTGCTGCGTCGGAATGACGGCGTGACCGCCTACAACCTGGCCGTGGTGGTCGACGACGCCGCTCAGGGAATCGACCAGGTGGTACGCGGCGACGACCTCCTTCCGTCCACCCCGCGACAGGCCTGCCTCGCCACGCTGTTGGGCCTTCCCGTCCCCGAATACGCGCACGTTCCGTTGGTGGTAAACCACGACGGCGTGAGGCTGGCAAAGCGCGACGGTGCCGTCACGCTGGACGACCTCGCCGCCGTCGGAATCCCTGCCGAACGGGTGCGGGCCCTGATCCTTGAGTCCCTCGGCCTGCCCGCCGGGACCCTGCAGGACGCGCTTCGGTGGTTCGAGCCGCAGCGGCTCCCCAGGGAGCCTTGGGTGTGGATAACTCCACGTGCCTGAACGGTCCACGCAACTAGTTTCCCTGGGCCGCCTGCACACCCGCGGCCATTCCTGCCCACAACGTATCCGTGGTTGCCGCAATGGCGTCGCTCACCGGAATCCCTTCCAAGTGCTTGCCGGCAGCGAGGAGCGCAGCGCCGTGGAGGCTGACGAAGCAGACCATGGCCAATGTGGCCGGGTCGCCGGGGGCCAGTTCGCCGGCATCCTGTGCCTCGACGATCATTGCCTGCGCTATTTCGATTCCTTGACCGCCGGTGTTCCGCAGCTCGGTACTTGAATCCGGGTGGTGCTTTGTGGAGTACATAACGGTCAGCAGGGCCGGGTGCGCTACCGCGAATCCCACGTACGCCTTCGCGACGCCGACGAACCGCTCCCGCAGGCTGCCACCGGCCTCCGAAGCGGTCTGGATGCGGCTGTTCATCAACTCGAAGCCAGCCATGGCCAGGGCGTCGATCAAAGCCTGCTTGTCCCGGAAATGCTTGGCCGGTGCTCCGTGACTTACGTTTACATCCCGCGCGAGCTGCCTGAGGGAAAGCCCGTCGACGCCAACCTCTTCGATGGTCTCCATGGCACGCTCCAGAAGTGCTTCGCGAAGTTTTCCATGGTGGTAGGGCTGCTCGGTCATGCTACAAGTCTAGGTCAATGTAGGCGTTGACAACAATGTAGGCGCTGCCTACCATGTAGACAGCGACTACATCAGCGTCCACTCAACGAACGGGAACCATCATGACCATGACCTATTCCGGCACCACCGCGCTCATCACGGGAGCCAGTTCCGGGCTGGGCGCCGAATTCGCGCAGCGCTTCGCCGCCCGTGGCTCCAACCTTGTCCTGGTTGCCAGGCGGGTGGATCGCCTGGAAGACCTGGCACGGCAACTGCGAAGCGAACATGGCGTCACGGTGACGGTGCTCCCGATGGACCTCGGCCGGGCCGGTGTGGGGGCGGAGCTTTTCAATGAACTGTCCCTACGCGGCATCGCCGTGGACACCCTGATCAACAACGCAGGCTTCGGTACCCATGGGCCCTTGGTGGAGGAAGATCCAGCGGTCATAGCCTCCGAGATCTCGCTCAATGTTGCTGCCCTGGTTGATATCACCCGGGCTTTCCTGCCTTCAATGCTCACTTCCGGCAAGGGCGCTCTGGTGAATGTGGCCAGTACGGCGGCTTTCCAGCCGATTCCCGGTATGGCTGTCTACGGCGCAACCAAGGCCTTCGTCCTGAGCTTCACTGAGGCCGTAGCCCACGAAACCAAGGACTCAGGGCTCAACGTCCTGGCACTCTGCCCGGGAGCCACAAAGACGGAGTTCTTCGATGTGCTCGGTAGCCAGTCGGCGGCAGTAGGAGCCATGCAGACTTCGGCCCAGGTGGTGGAGACGGCCCTCAAGGCTTTGGACCGCAAGGTGACCCCCGGCAGCGTGGTCTCCGGGTGGATGAATCGGGTGGCTGCGGGTTTCGCCCAGCGACTGCCCAGGGCCGTTACCGTGGCGATCGCTGCCCGCGCCGTCCAGGATTGGTAGGCGGTATTTCCACGCCTCTGACAACGGATAGCCTGATTATGAGGAACCGTCCCTGAAGATCCTTTGCCAATCCGGAGGCCAGCATGACTGAACCACGCTTCACCGTAGAGACAGCCCAGGTCCTGGCGGAGGTGGCCCACAACCGCCAGAAGGACAAACTCAAGCGGCCGTATCGGGAGCACGTCCTGGCAGTAGGTGATGCCCTGGCCGACTTTGACGAGGACATCCAAATTGCGGGCTACCTTCACGACATCGCCGAGGACACCCCCATCACCCGGCAAGCATTGCTGGACATGGGCGTTTCGGAGCGTGCCCTCGCCATTATCGAGCGCGTCACCCGCCGCTTCCACGACGACCCCGATGATTACGACGCCGGCATCCGTTACGTCGCGGAGGACCACGACGCCACGTTGGTCAAGATAGCGGACAATGCCCACAATTCCTTGCCGGAACGCGTCCGGGCGCTCGCCGAGAAGTGGCCGGACAAGCCGCCGGTAACGCGGTACGCCGATGCCCGTCCGGTGCTCTACGCGGCCGTTCCCAAAGAGGAGGTCCGGCTGATCCTGCAACGGATCAACCCGCACCTGCTTGAAGAACTGGACGAGATCGTTCCTGAATAGCCCGCCGCCCCGCGGTCAGCCGGCCGCAGCTTCCAAGCGGCGCAGTGCGGCAGCCCTGCCCTTGTGTCCGCGCCGTTCGTCGTAGGCGATGGACAGGCCCAGGACCAGCATCATTTCCAGCATGCACAGGGGAACGGATGCGCCCGCGGCCGCCATGGCGATACTTGCGGCCAAGCCAATCACCACAAGAGCGGTGCTCCACAGCAATTCGCGGTCCGCGTTGAGCATGCTGCCGTAAAGCGTTGTGAGGGACACCTTGAAAACAATGATGGGGATGGCACTGGATGCGACGGCGGCCGCTGCACTGATGCTGGTCTCATGGTCGATGTAGTAGGCAGCGACATGGAGCCCGGCGCCTGTGGCTGCAATGCCCGCAAAGACCGGCATGTGCGCGTAGCCGAACACCCAGGAGCGGTGCCGTTGGAGATGGAGCGCCGGGCCCGCAGGCAGAATGAAGTAGATCCACCACATGGCGAAGGCCAGCCCTGTGCCGCTGAAGCCAACCAACGCGGCGTCCAGCGTCCAGCCGTGCAGGGCAACGATCGCCCGCAGTGTCTCGATGGCTCCGATAAGGCATTCGCCTAAGGCAATGATGGCAAGCAGTCCGTATCGTTCGGCTATGTGGTGTGCATGCCATGGTGTGCGGGCTTTGCGTTCGGCAAGTCCGGGAACGGACATCTCCAGGACGAACAGCGGCGCTGCCATGAGAAACGTGGTGAGTACGCCGGCGTCGATCAACAGGACAGCGATCCATCCAATTTGAACCATCGAGAGGTACTTTGCGTAGTGCAAACAGGTTTCCCGGCGTTCGGGGTCTTGGCGGGCAGCGCGCAGCCACTGAAAGATCAGGGCTACGCGCATGACAATGTAGCCGAGCACCATGGTGAAGTTGTCCACGTGCTTGCCTTCAATGATGGAGTGGAACACCGGCTCGATGCCCATGGCCAGGATGAGGACGCCCACCATCTGCACCATCGTGACTACGCGGAAAACCCAGTCATCGGTGTCGTACGCGCTGGCGAACCAGGTGAAGTTGATCCAGGCCCAGATCACCGCGAACATCGCAAAGGAGAAGGCAAGGAGTCCTGGCCAGAAGTGCGCCTCCGCCACGGCGTGGGCGAACTGGTTTCCTGCCACTCCGAAGGCAATGACGAAAGTCAGGTCGAAGAACAGCTCAAGCGGGGTGGCGGTGCGGTGCTTCTCATGGGGATCGCGCCCGCCCATCCGGGAGAGGGCATGGCGAAGGGGGTTCGTGGACATGGCTCAAAGATTACCGTTGCCTGGCGAACTCGTTGCACGGACCCCTAAACGCGGCCCAGGACGTCGATGTCTTCCAGGAAGTCCTGGTGCACTTCGGGACTGACGGTGGTGCGGGTGTCCGCGATCGCGTCGAGGTAGTCCTGGGTGACCGGGCCTTTCCGCCCGTTGGTTCCGTCCGAGGCGGAGCCGGCGGCAGCACCGTCGTCGTACACGGCTTTTTCCAGGGCCCGCTGGGAGGCACTGCGGGCCGCGAACTCAATATCCGCCGGTGAGAAGCCCTCGGTCCGCTCGACCAGCTGCGCGATGTCCACTGAGTCGACCACCGACGCCGGGATGAACCGCTGCCACATGGCCTCCCGGGCATGGACGTCCGGAAGCCCAATGGGGATGACGTAGTCGAAGCGGCCGTGCCGGAGGAACGCAGTATCCAGCGCACGGATGAAGTTGGTGGCGCACACCAGCAAGCGGCCGGGCTGTTCGCGGAAAGCCGGAATGATTTTGAGGAGCTCGTTGGTGACGCCCTGGAGCGGCGACGGCGGATCCCCGGCACGCTGGGAGGCGATCTCTTCCACCTCGTCGATGAACACCACGGCATGCTCCAGCTCGGCGATCTCCAGGAAGGTCTCCCGCAAGGCGCCCGCCAAACCCTTGGGATCGGAGGCCAAACGCGAGGGGAACACCTCCACGAACGGCCACTCCAGTCGTGAGGCAATAGCTTTGGCGAACGTGGTCTTGCCAGTGCCAGGCGGACCGAACAGCACCACGGCCCGCGGTGGAACAACGCCGTATTCATCGGCGAGGTCGGCTTCGGCCAGGGGAAGCACCAGCCGCCGCTCCAGCAGTTCCTTTTCGCGACGCATACCGGCCACGTTTTCCCACAGGTCGCGCGCCAGGACGCGCCCACCGAGCAGTCCCAGCGCACCGAGTTCCTGGCGCTGCACCGGAATGGTCCGCTCGAAATAGCGCAGGTTCTTCTTCACCACGAACCCGCGGCCCAGGAACGCCTCGACCCGCGTTTCGGTCTCCGGCATCAGCGCCGAGAGTTTGTTGAGGCCGTGCGGAGCCATCCGGTTCTCGACGGCGGCCAGCAGCGAGGTGCCGATACCCCGGCCCCGGAACTCGGGAAGCGTCGCCAGGAAGACGATCCAGCCTTGGTCATGCGCGGCACGTCCGACGGCGGCACCCACCACTTGCTCGCCCTGAACCGCGACCACGGCGTGGTCCTTCTCGCAGGAGGCCAGGACTTCGGACAACGCGTAGACAGGCTCCACGCCGTCGGCCTTGAGGGATTCCCAGAGGTGCAGTATCCCGTCGAGATCAGACGAGTGGAAGTCCCGGATGCGCCAATTGGTCATGAGTTCTACTCCTGGGCTGTAAGTGAGTCGCCATTGATTCCTTGGAGTTGAGCATAAGCGAATCACTGCCGCCGAACGTTGCGGGCCCGTTGCGTTACGGTGAACGGACCCGCGCTTATGATGAGCACAGATGAGAGTCGGCTCGTTCAAGGGGGAAGCGGTGGGCAACGGTTCTGCACGGCGAGCGGCTGGGTCCGTTAAGGCTGCGATTTTAGCGGTTGTCCTTCTGGCCGCCCTGCCGGTTCCCGCAGCCAACGCCGTGTCGCCGGACGAGTTCAGCATCAGCGGCCCCACCTACGTGGGAACCGGGTTGTCGGTCAGCGGTGCCTACGAGTACTTCTCCGCCTGCGATCCCGATCCACAGCACGGCTATTCCATCCAGTGGCTTCGTGATGGAGAGCCGGTGACATCGCAATCGACCTTCACCTCTTTCTACGAGCTGCGCATGGAGGATGTCGGCACCCGGATCTCGGCTGTTGTCACGGGTTCGCAGGCCTGCAACCCGTCGCAGGTGGTGGTGAAGGAATCCGAGGTGGTCAAAGCCCAGCCCATGCGTGCTGAAGGGTTCACGGGCCGGGGAGTGTTTGAACTTCTGGGACGTCGGCACGATGGTGCACTGATGCTCTATCCGGGCCTGGATGGCGCGCAAGGCTGGAAGCCACCGCGGCTGATCGGCTCCAACTGGGGTGCCTATACCAGGATCATCGGAGCCGGCGACCTCACCAGCGACGGCAAGACCGAACTCCTCGCCACGGATGCGGTGGGCAGGCTCTGGATGTTCTGGGGCAGGGGAGATGGGACCTTCCCCGCAGAGGCGTATCCCTCGGAGATCGGCTGGGGGTGGAACGCCATGGACAAAGTGGTGGGTCCCGGCGATTTCGACGGCGACGGGTACAACGACCTCCTGGCCACCGAGCCCAACGGCAACCTCTACCTCTACCCCAAAGCCGCCCGGGGGTGGACACCGCGCGTGCAGGTTGGCCAAGGATGGGATGTTATGGACCTCCTCATCACTCCCGGTGATTTCAACGGCGACGGCACCGCGGACATCCTCGCCAAAGACAAGGCCGGCAGGTTGTTCCTCTATGGGGGCAACGGAGACGGTGGATGGTTGGCGCCGCGCCAAGTCGGCCAGGGGTGGAACGTCCTGAGCAAGGTGGGCAGCGTGGGGGACTTCAACCGTGACGGCTTTGCCGATGTCCACGGGGTCAACAGCGCCGGTGAATTGCTGATGTACTACGGCGACGGACGCGGCGGTTGGAAGGGTGTGGAAACCGTCGGCTGGGGTTGGAACATCTTCAACGGGCTCTACTGACCTGGCGCTTCCTTATGGCAACCCCGCCGCGCTACGGGCCGATCAACCAACCGGACGAAGCCGCAGGCCCTGCATGCCGCCGTCGACCGCCAGCGAGGTTCCCGACGTCGAGCCCGACAACGGACTTGCCAGGTAAGCCACCGCGCCGGCCACTTCTGCGGGATCCACCATCCGCCCGTGTGGCTGGCGGGCGTTGAGGGCAGCGCGCTCGCCGGCGGGATCGGACGCCGAGTCCAGCAGGCGCCCCACCCACGGGGTGTCCACGGTGCCGGGATTGACGCAGTTCACGCGGATGCCTTCACGGACGTGGTCTGCGGCCATCGCCAACGTGAGGGACAGGACCGCGCCCTTCGACGCCGAGTACAGCGCGCGCTGCGGCAGGCCCGCCGTTGCGGCGATCGAGCACGTGTTCACAATGGCGGCCGCCGGCGACTCGCGCAGGTAGGGCAGTGCCGCCCGGCTGACGCGCGCGATCCCCACCACGTTGATGTTGAGGACGCGGAGCCACTCATCGTCATCGTTCGCGGCGATGTCGCCTTGCGCCCCGATGCCGGCGTTGTTGATGACGATGTCGAGGCGGCCGAACCGCTGAGCTACATGCTCGACGGCGGCACGCACCGAGGCGTCGTCGGCCACGTTGCACTTCACGCCGAAGTGCGGGCTGGCATCCGGTGTGAGGTCCAGGACCGCTACCTCGGCGCCACCTGCGGCGAGGCGGTCCGCGATGGCCGCCCCGATCCCGGAAGCACCACCAGTGACAATTGCCGCGAGGCCATCAAATTCCTTGGCGGTCATCGCGCGGCCTCAGGCGTTGGTGCCGGCGACGGCAACGGTCCGTGCTGCTCCGGCCTGCGCCCGGAAGTACTCCTGGCGCTGACGACCCAGGCCGTCAATTTCCAGCTCCACCACGTCGCCGGGTTGGATGAACGGGAAGCGGCCGGACAAGGCCACGCCCTCGGGGGTGCCGGTGATGATCACGTCGCCGGGTTCCAGGACCATGTACTGGCTGAGATGGTGGACGATCGTTGCGGGGTCGAAGATCATGTCCGAGGTATTGGAGTCCTGGCGGGCTTCGCCGTTGACCAGGGTCCGGAGGCGAAGGGCGCCCGGATCCACGTCGGAAGCGGGGACCAGCCACGGGCCCAGGGGGGTGGATCCCGGGAGTGACTTGCCCTTGGTCCACTGTCCGGCAGCCCCGGGGATCTGGTACTCGCGCTCGGAAAGGTCGTTGGCCACCGCGTAGCCGGCGATGCTGTCTTCGGCCTCTTCCAAGGTCGAAAGGTATGACGCTTCCCTGCCGATGATGATGGCCAGTTCCACTTCCCAGTCGTACTTTTCCGACGACGGCGGGATGGGAGCGGCGTCGAACGGTCCGGCGATGGTGTTGCTTGGCTTCAAAAACACGACGGGAACTTCGGGCGGGTTCGCGCCGGACTCGGCTGCGTGTGCGGTGTAGTTCAGGCCGATCGCGATGACGGATCCAGGCCGGGCAACGGGTGCGCCGAGGCGCAGGCCTTCTGCAGCAATTTCCGGCAGTTCCCCGTTATTCAGGGCCTCGCGGGTGCGTTGTATGCCGTCCGAGGCGAGGAAGCCGCCGTCGATGTCCTTGGTCAGGGGCGTCAGGCTGTAGTACTTCTCGTTGCCGTTTGCGTCCTCGGCGATGACTGCCGGTTGTTCGTTTCCGGCCGTACCCAGCCTGGCGAATTTCAAGGTCATGTCTTCCTCCGTGCGTTCGGGACTAACATCCGAGCTCTAGTGTGGCGTTTTGTCCCATAATACGGAAATGTGACCCATTGACAAGGCATACATCGGATGTTTAGCTTCAACGGAGAACAGCTACCCAGCCAGGAGCCCCATGAGCCTCATTACCGACGTCGAAACGTTCGATATCCGCTTCCCCACATCCCTGGACCTCGACGGCTCCGACGCCATGAATCCGGACCCGGACTACTCAGCCGCCTACCTGATCATCCGCACGGACGCCGGTGACGGACACGAGGGTCACGGCTTCGTGTTCACCATCGGCCGCGGCAATGAGGTGGAAACCGCGGCCATCGAAGCGCTTCGCGGACACATCGTTGGGCGATCTGCTGAAGAACTCCTCGACGACATGGGCGCCACCTGGAAACTCCTGGCCCACGATTCCCAACTCCGCTGGCTGGGACCCGAGAAGGGCGTCATGCACATGGCGATCGGCGCCGTCGTCAATGCCCTCTGGGACCTGAAGGCCAAGCGCGCCGGGCTGCCGCTATGGGAACTGCTCGCAGGCATGGCACCTGAGGAAATCGTGGCGTTGGTCGACTTCCGCTACCTCACAGACGCCCTCACCCCCGATGAAGCACTGGCCATCCTTCGCGCCGCTGAACCCGGACGGGAACAGCGGAAGGTGGCACTGCGCGCCGAAGGGTACCCGGCCTACACCACGACGCCGGGCTGGCTCGGTTACAGCGACGGGAAACTGACGCGACTGGCCAAGGAAGCCGTGGCTGACGGATTCGAGCAGATCAAGTTGAAGGTGGGGGCGTCCTTGGAGGACGATATCCGGCGCGTGCGTGCTGCGCGGGCTGCCGTTGGTCCCGACATCAGGATCGCCGTGGACGCCAACCAGCGCTGGGACGTGCAGGAGGCCATCGACTGGATGGCCCACCTTGCCCCGTACGACATCGCCTGGATCGAGGAACCCACCAGCCCGGACGACATCCTGGGCCACGCCGCGATCGCCCGGGCTGTGGCACCCATTCCTGTGGCAACAGGGGAGCACGTGCAGAACCGGGTGGTGTTCAAACAGATGCTGCAGGCAGGTTCCCTGCAGGTGCTCCAGATCGATGCGGCCCGCGTGGCCGGCGTCAACGAGAACATCGCCATCCTGCTGTTGGCCGCGAAGTTCGGTGTCCGTGTCTGCCCGCACGCCGGCGGGGTGGGGCTGTGCGAAGCCGTGCAGCACCTGTCCATGTTCGACTACGTCGCCGTGTCCGGGACCAAGGAGGAACGGACCATCGAGTTCGTTGACCACCTGCACGAACACTTCGTCACACCGGTGGAGGTCCACAGCGGCGCGTACTGGCCGCCGTCGAGTCCTGGTGCCGGAAACGAAATGCTCCGTGAAACACTGGCCGCGTACAGCTTTCCTGACGGCCCGGTATGGAAGGAAGACCAGTGATCCAGCACGCCCCCTGGTTCGAAGAGGCACGTTTCGGGATGTTCGTGCATTGGGGTATCTACGCCCTGCCCGCACGGCACGAATGGGTCATGAACAGGGAAGAGGTCACCGTCGAGGAGTACTCGAAGTACTTCCGGCGCTTCGATCCTGACCTGTACGACCCCCGCGAATGGGCCAGGGCCGCCCGCGCCGCCGGAATGAAGTACGTGGTCCTCACCACAAAGCACCACGATGGCTTCTGCCTGTGGGATTCGGCCCTGACCGACTACAAGGCCACCAACACCCCCGCCGGCAGGGACCTCATCCAGCCTTATGTGGAAGCACTCCGGGCCGAGGGGCTGAAGGTCGGTTTTTACCACTCGCTCGTCGACTGGCACCACCCCGACTTCACCATCGACGGGGTACATCCGCAACGCAACGCGGCCGACGTCGAACGTTTGAACAGCGGGCGGGACATGGACCGCTACCGTGAGTACCTCCACGGCCAGGTCCGCGAACTCCTGAGCAACTACGGCACCATCGACTACCTGTTTTTCGACTTCTCCTATGCCGGCGACGGTCACGGGCAGTTCTGGGGTGGCAAGGGGCGCAAGGACTGGGACTCCGAGGCGCTGCTCGCGATGGTCCGGGAGCTGCAGCCGGGCATCGTGGTCAACGACCGCCTGGACATCCCGGGAGACTTCGTCACGCCGGAGCAGTACCAGCCGGCCGGCCCCATGATGCTCGACGGCGAACCGGTCACCTGGGAGGCTTGCCAGACGTTGAACGGCAGCTGGGGGTACGACCGGGACAACCAGGACTACAAGTCCGTGGACCTGCTTATTCGGATGCTGATTGACGGGGTGTCCAAGGGCGGAAACCTGCTGCTCAACGTGGGCCCAACGGGGAGGGGCGCTCTGGATCCGCGGGCGCTGGAGTCGCTGGCGGGAATCGGGGAGTGGATGAAACTGCATTCCCGCTCCATCTACGGTGCGGGGGTTTCCCCGTTCACCGCTCCCTCGGACGTCCGCTACACCCAGCGCGGGGACCGGCTCTATGTGCACTTGTTCGCCTGGCCGTTCGAATACGTACACTTGCCTGGTTTGGCCGACAAGGTGGAATACGCCCAGTTGCTCAATGATGCCTCGGAAGTGTTCCTTCGCGAGGTGGACCCGGACCAGCAAGCCGTGAACATGACCCCCGGCGGCCAGCCCCCGGGAACCTTGACCATCAAGTTGCCGGTGCAGAGGCCGGATGCTGCAGTTCCGGTGCTGGAGCTGTTCCTTAGGCCCTCCACTGTGGAAGCGCCCGCGAGCAATGGTTGAGAGCATCGCCTTGCACACGCGGCTCAAACCGGGCACGGAAGATGAGTACGCCGACGCCCACGCGCACATCCCTCCGGAGCTCGTCTCGGCCTTGAAGGAAGCCGGGGTCCGGAACTGGCGCATCTGGCGCAGCGGGCTCGACCTCTTTCACGTGGTGGATGTGGACGACTACCAAGCGATGCGGCGTGCGCTCGCCGACCATCCCGCCAACGTGCCGTGGCAGGCCAGGATGGCTGAACTTTTGGACGTCCAGGACGATTACTCCGGTGCGGATACGGGTATCGGGAAGGTATGGGAACTGCCATGAACCCACTGGACCTCCACAGGCTGGGCAGGCTCGGCTTTGGCGGCGCCGGGATCGGAAACCTCTACCGGGCCATCCCGGACGGCGAAGCCCTTGCCACGGTGCTGGCCGCCTGGGATGCCGGAGTCCGCTACTTCGACACCGCGCCACACTACGGCCTGGGCCTGTCGGAACAGAGACTCGGCGCCGTACTGAGGGACAAACCGCGCGACGAATTCGTCATCTCCACCAAGGTTGGCCGTTTGCTGGAACCCAACCCAGCCGGAGGGCGCGACTCCGAGGGCTTCGACGTACCTGCCACCACGCGGCGAGTCTGGGACTTCAGCGAGGCCGGCATCCGACGCAGCATCGAGGAGTCGTTGGAGCGGCTTGGGCTTAGCCACGTGGACATCGTTTACCTGCATGATCCCGACGTCCATGACCTTCAGGCCGGAATCACCCAAGGGTTGCCCGCGCTGGAAAAGCTACGGTCCGAGGGCCTGGTGTCGGCCATTGGTGTTGGCACCAACTCCGCCGAAGCCGCCCTGGAGTGTATCGAAGCCGCCGACCTTGACCTCGTGATGCTCGCCGGACGCTACACCCTGCTGGAGCAGCCCGACGTTCCCCTCCTTGAACGCTGTGTGGCGCGCCGCACCGGCGTCGTAAGCGTTGGCGCCTATAACTCGGGCCTGCTGGCCCGTCCCGAGGTCCCGGACGATGCGCATTACAACTACGGGCAGGCACCTGCCGCCGTGTTGGAGCGGGCGCGGGCGCTCGCGGCCATCTGCCGCGAGTTCGGTGTGGAACTTCCGACGGCGGCACTCCAGTTTCCGCTGCGGCACCCGGCTGTTGTGAACGTGACCGCCGGGGCGACATCCCCTGAACAGATGGCCACCAATGCGGAACGGATGTACCAGCCTGTTCCTGAGGAGCTGTGGGTGGCGTTGGAGGGACTGGAACGGTGATTGATTCGCACCTGCATCTGTGGACCTTGGACACGTTCGTCACTGGAGGGGAGCGACCCTATTCCTGGCTCGGCCCGCAGCATGGCGCGCTGTACCGCAGCTTTGGCGAAGACGAGGCGTGGGAGACGCTGGATGCCGCCGGCGTCAGGGGTGCGGTGCTGGTCCAGGCAGACGACACTGTTGCCGACACGGAGAACATGCTGGCCGTGGCGTCGCGGAATCCGTGGGTCCTGGGGGTGGTGGGTTGGCTGCGGTTGGATACGCCGGCCGAGGCGGCATCCCAGCTGGACCGATTCGCGGCGAACCCGGTGTTCCGCGGCGTGCGGCACCTGGTGCATGACGATCCCCGGCCGGATTTCCTGGACGTTCCCTCCGTGCGGGAATCGCTGGCTTTGGTGGCGGGCCGTGGCTTGGCCTTCGATGTTCCGGACGCATTCCCGCGACATCTCGAGGGGACTGTCCGGCTGGCACGGGAGCTTCCTGAACTGACCGTGGTCCTTGATCACCTGGGCAAGCCGCCCTTGGCTGACCCGGCGCTCATGGACTCGTGGCGGAAGGATTTCCTCGCCCTTGGCCGTGAGCCGAACACCGTGGCGAAGCTCTCAGGGCTTCATGTTGCGGGACTGCCTTACACCAGCGATGCGCTGCGGCCCCTGTTCGAGACTGCCGTGGAGGCTTTCGGTGCCGGACGCTTGATGATCGGCGGGGACTGGCCGGTGAGCACCCTCGGGGCGCCGTATGGCCGGACCCTCGACGTGCTGCTGGAACTCGTTTCCACGCTGGACCCTGAGGAGCAGGACGCGATCCTGGAAGGGACCGCGATCCGTACCTATGGGCTGGCAGCCAACCCGATGGTGGATGCCTAAAGGGCTTGGATGCCGCTCGGATGCTTAGAGCGCTTGGATGCTCAGAGCGCTTGGCGCAGCCAGTTCTCCACTCCGCTGATGTGCACTGTCACCAGTGCCCGGACCAGTTCCGCGTCACCACGTTCCAATGCTTCCGCGATCGCGCGATGCTCGGCCAAAGTATGCGACACGGCCTTCTCCTGGGTCAGCCCACGCCAGATCCGGGCGCGTACTGTGCTGCTGGACAGGGCTTCCAGAAGACTGCCCAAGTAGTCGTTTCCGGCGGCTTCGGTAATGATGCTGTGGAATTCGAGGTCATGGGCAACCAGTTCCTCAACGTCAGTGGTCTCGTCGATTCCGTCCATCGTTCCGCGGAGGGCGACGAGCTGTTCCGGAGTGATTTTCGCCGCCGCGAGGTGGGCCGTGGCGGGTTCAAGGATTCGTCGGACCTCGAAGAGCTGCAGTATGGAGCGGTCCTGGTGCAGGTCCACCACGAACGCTACGGCTTCGTTGAGCAGTTTTGCGTCGAGGCTGGTCACATATGTTCCGTCGCCGCGCCGGACATCCAGCACCCGGATCAGCTCCAAGGCCTTCACCGCTTCGCGCAGCGAGCTTCTGGACAGGCCAAGCCGTTCGCTCAGTTCCTTCTCCGGCGGAAGCCGATCGCCGGCCTTGAGTTCGCCCCGGATCAGCATGTCCTTGATCTTGCTGATCGCCTCGTCTGTGACAGCCATGGACCAATAGTAGCCACGAATGATCGGATGTCTGCCTCCGCCGCGTCCCCGCCCAACTAAGTAACAGCACATGCTCTACTGAGTGGTCATTGGAACAGGTGCTGTTACCCAGTTGGGGGCGTTAACGGACGACGGCGGCACCCCAAGTTCCGCTGTTACGGAACCCGGGTGCCGCCGTCGTGAGTCAGGCGTTGCTTTACTTGTCGCCGCCGCCGGGCAGCGGGCGGTTGGCGATCACCGGGGCACTGCCGGTGTAGCCATCGCGGGTGGCAGCAAGCTCGTGGATCTGCTTACGGCACAGGAACCAGCCCCAAACCATCAGGGCGCAGGCGATCGCCGTGACCAGCATGGTGAGCGGAGATTCGATGAACACCATCACCAGGACACCGGCAAGGAAGAGCAGCGACAACCAGCCGGTGTACGGGGCACCGAAGAGGCGGAAGGACGGGCGCTTGACCCAGCCCTTGTCCGCCCAGCGCTTGAGCTGCATCTGGCACAGGACGATGGTGGCCCACGTGACAATGATGCCAACGGAGGCGACGTTCAGGACGATCTCGAAAGCGTCGGCCGGAACCAGGTAGTTCAGCGGAACGCCGAGCAGGGAAACACCGGCAGTGATCGCGATGCCGCCGTAGGGGACACCGGCCTTGTTCATGCGCTGTGCGAACTTCGGAGCAGAACCGGCCACGGACATGGAGCGGAGGATACGGCCCGTGGAGTACAGACCGGCGTTCAAGGAGGACAATGCAGCGGTGAGGACAACGAGGTTCATGATCACGTCAACGCCCTGGACACCGATGGATCCGAAGAACGTCACGAACGGGCTGACACCCTTCTCGTAGGAGGTGTACGGGAGCAGCAGGGCCAGCAGGATGACCGAGCCGACGTAGAAGACTGCGATACGGAAGACCACGGAGTTGATGGCCTTGGGCATGATCTTCTCGGGTTCCTTGGTCTCGCCCGCAGCGGTGCCCACGAGCTCGATGGAGGCGTACGCGAACAGAACACCCTGCATGAGGATGATCATGGGGAGAATGCCGTTCGGGAAGATGCCGCCATTGTCCGAGATCAGGCTGAAGCCGACTGTTTGGCCATCAACCGGGGTGCCGAAGATGACGAAGTAGGTGCCCACCAGCAAGAACGCCACCAGGGCAGCAACCTTGATCAGCGCGAACCAGAACTCCATCTCGCCGAAGACCTTGACGGAGACCAGGTTCAGGCTCAGCACCACTACCAGGGCGATGAGGGCCCACGCCCACTGCGGGACCGCTCCCATCCATGGCACGTATTTGCCGAAGAAGTTCATGTAAAGGGCTGCGGCCGTAATGTCCACGATGGTGGTTGTGGCCCAGTTGATCCAGTAGAACCAGCCCGAAACGAAGGCTGCCTTCTCGCCGTAGAACTCGCGGGCGTAGGAGACGAACGATCCGGACGAGGGGCGGTGCAGCACCAGTTCGCCCAGTGCGCGGAGGATCAGGAAAGCGAAGAAGCCACAGACGGCGTATGCGATCACCAGGGAAGGGCCGGCTGCGTTGAGGCGGCCACCTGCGCCAAGGAACAGGCCGGTGCCGATGGCGCCACCGATAGCGATCATCTGGATCTGACGGGGCTTGAGGTCCTTGTGGTAGCCAGTGTCCTCTTTGTGGAGGGCTTTCTCACTGGCGTGCGCTTGGGCCGGAACCGTGTGGTCAGTGATGGGATTGGTCATTGGAATCCTTAGGAGTGTCCTGTTGGGGGTGTCTTGTGCGCAGCCGGTCGGGGTTCCGGGCACACAAGACAGCGCCTCGATTGGGGTATGCCTCATCGGGCGGGACGGCTGTATGAAGCCGCTGGGCTTTTTGGCCGTTGTGGGCCTATTTGCTCAGGTTGGCCAGACGTTCTGGACTGAGCAATTCTTCGAGCTGGGCAGCGGTCAAGAGGCCGTGCTCCAAAACAAGTTCTGCCACACCCTTGCCCGTTGCCAGCGCCTCCTGGGCAATGGCGGTGGCGGAGGCGTAACCGATGTGGGGGTTCAATGCCGTGACGAGACCGATCGACTGCTCCACGGTAAGCCGTAGCCGTTCGGTGTTTGCGGTGATGCCCCGGACGCAGCGTGCCGTAAGGGTGCGGCACGCTGCTTCCAGGTGGGAGATGCTCTTGTGCAGGCTGTGCACAATGATCGGTTCGAAGGCATTCAGCTGAAGCTGGCCTGCCTCTGCGGCCATGGTGACGGTGACATCGTTGCCGATGACTTCATATGCCACTTGGCTGACCACTTCCGGGATCACCGGGTTGATCTTGCCGGGCATGATCGACGAACCGGACTGCACAGCCGGAAGGTTGATCTCGCCCAATCCCGCGCGCGGTCCGGAGGACAGCAGGCGGAGGTCGTTGCAAATCTTGGAAAGCTTCACTGCCACGCGCTTCAGGACCCCGGAGAGGTGGACGAACGCTCCCACATCCTGGGTGGCCTCGATAAGATCGGCGGCCGTAAGCAGGGGGAGGCCGGTGATTTCGGCCAAGTGCCGGCAGGCGGCTTCCGCATAGCCCACCGGGGCGTTCAAGCCCGTGCCGATGGCCGTGGCTCCGAGGTTGATCTCGTGAATGAGCATGTGGGACTCGTCCAGGCGTGCGCGGTCTTCGCCAATGGTGACGGCGTAGCCCCCGAACTCCTGGCCCAAGGTCATGGGAACTGCGTCCTGCAACTGCGTGCGGCCCATCTTCACCACGGTCCGGAACTCGCGGCCCTTCTCTGCGAAAGCCACTTCGAGTTCCTCAAGCGCCGCCAGGAGTTCCTTCACGGAGAAGATCGTGGCGAGGTTGACCGCCGTCGGGTAGACGTCGTTGGTGGACTGGCTCAGGTTCACGTGGTCGTTCGGGTGCAGCTTGGAGTAATCGCCCTTGGGGTGTCCCAGGATCTCCAGCGCACGGTTGGCGATGACCTCGTTGGCGTTCATGTTGGAGCTGGTGCCCGCTCCGCCCTGGATCACGTCCACCATGAACTGTTCCTGCAGCTTGCCATCCATGATGTCCTGGCAGGCCTGTTCGATGGCGTTGGCGCGCTCGGCGTCCAGGAGCCCAAGCTCGTGGTTGGTCCGGGCGGCTGCCTGCTTCACTGCGGCCAGCCCCCGGACCAGGTGCTTGTTGGTGGAGAGCGGCTGCCCGGTGATGGGGAAGTTCTCGATGGCTCGCAGTGTGTGGACGCCCCAGTAGGCGTCCGCGGGTACATCGCGGTCGCCCAGGAGGTCATGTTCGGAGCGGAGGGGGATCGCCTGATCGACGGTGGTCATAGCTGTCCTTGGTTAGTTACTGAAAATTCTGCTGCGCGGAGTTCGCCGACCGGAAGGCCGCCGCCCAACACAGGTGGGCTTTGAAGCGTGTCCAGGCTGCCGCCGTCGACACCCAGACGGCGGAGGACCTCAAGGGTGACGGGCATGCGCGCGCGGTCGCCGCCGTCGGAAATCTTGACTGCCAGCCCGGTGCCGTCCGGGAGGCCGACGAGTTGCAGCCCTTCGAAACCGTCCTTCGCGAGCAGGCCGGGGACGGCGCGCATGAGGGCGGTGACGTCCCTTCCTTCGCCGGCCACCATCTCCGGGAAGCGGCGCATCGCGTGGGCCACCTTGCCCTCGAGGGTGTCCTCGTCCGCGGCGGCCAGCCGGCCATACGCGCGGGCCATGCCGTGCAGCGAGTGGGCGAACAGCGGAGTGCCGCAGCCGTCCGTGCTGACGGCGGCGGCTTCCTCGCCGGTCAGCTCGGTGACGGTGTCGCGGACCAGCACCTGCAACGGGTGCTCGGGGTGCAAGTATCCCTCCACAGGCCAGCCGTTGATGACGCAGACGGCGGTCATGGAGGCGTGCTTCCCGGAGCAGTTCTGGGCGATCTGGGTGGGACCATTGCCAGCGCGCAGCCACTCCTCGCGTTCCGCGACGCCATACGGCAGATCCGTGCTGTTCGCCAAGGCTTCGGCAGTGAGGCCGTGGAGCTTCAGGATTTCGGTGGCGCCATCACGATGCATCTTCGCACCGGAGTGGCTGGCTGCCGTGAGTGCGAGGAGGTTTTCGGGAAGGTCCAAGCCGGCCTTGAGCAGGGCGACGGCCTGCATTGGCTTCAAGCTTGAACGCGGGTACATGGGGGCGTCCGGCTGACCGGCTTCGAGGAGGGTGCTGCCATCTGCGGCAATCGCGATCAGCGAACCGTAATGGATGCTTTCCACCAGTCCGTCGCGGGTTACTTCGACGAGGGGGACGTGGTTCGGGGCAGGCGCTTGGTCTGCCTGATGCGCGGGTGCCTGGGTGGCGTTTGCCTGTGCGTTGGGGGCGGGCATGGTGGCAGTTTCCTTTGGGTGTGTCATTTGCTGAGGATTGTGTCCAGTGCCACGCTGACGGCCTGCAGGTGGGCAGCCATCGCCATGCTTGCGGCTTGGGAGTCGCCCGCCTCAATGGCGTCGAGAATGGCGACGTGTTCCTCGTCCGAGCGGTGTTGCCGGTCAGCGACGAGGTTCAGGGTTTCGGACTGGTGGGCCAGCGCTTCGCGGATGTCCGACACCACGCTCGCAAACACACGGTTTCCACTGGCGCGGGCCACGGCCGAGTGGAAGCTGGCATCCAGGTTTACCCAGGCTTCGGGGTCGTTCTCGTTGAGCATCTCCTGGATGATGTCCTTCAGGTGCTCAAGTTCTTCATCTGTCCTTCTCTCAGCCGCCAGTCCGGCAGCCGGGATCTCGATGTGAGGACGTGCTTCGTTAAGATCACGCGCGCTGTACTGGCCCAAGGTAAGGTCATTAGCAACCTTGTTGGCCACAATGAACGTGCCCTTGCCGGTTTTGGTGACTGTGAGCCCCAGGGTGTTACACGATCTCAGAGCTTCCCTGATTACCGAGCGGCTGACGCCGTACTGGGCAGCGAGCGTCGCTTCGGAACTCAGCTTGGTGCCGATGTCGAACTGGCCGCCTTCGATGGCCCGGCGGAGTGCGGCAAAGACGGCCTCAGCTGCGGAAATGCGCGAAATGGGCATATGCGCTGAATGGCCACTCTGGGACTCGGGCTGTCCGGCTGTCCGGCTGTCTGACAGGTTCACGCTTCGAATATGGCACGGGTCACAAGATGCTGTCAACGCTGAAAGGCTTGCTTCACGGTTTGGGGACTGGTAAAGGCGTCAGCACAACATCATGAAGACTGGACCATGGGCAACTTGCGAACATTGGTAGCAACGTCGTCCGCGGCTCTCTGGAAAGTGACAGGGGTGTGGCGTCGTTGGTTGTTTGGGAGCCGGGTGCATAACGGAAGGCCAGATTTCCAGACGGTGCTTGCTCCAGTCGGCCGCAGGAGATGCCGTCCATGAAGACGTCAAGGGTTCGCGTTGTCACCACCGCACATCACCTGTGTCGCTGTCGCGTATTGCAAGCTCGAAGCCCAATGCTTGGAAAACGTCCATGAATTTTGAGGTCTCCACCGTTGCCTTGCCGGATTCAAGGTCGATGACAAAAGTGCGCGAGACATTCGCCCGCCGCGCCAGCTCCGCCTGGGACCAGCCGCGGGTTTCCCTCAGTTCGCGCACGAGAGGGCCTGCTTCCCGGACGGTGCGCATTCCAACTCCTGTCGCCGTACTCAAACTTCACGAATTGTTGCCGTACGGCGACTTTAATATTTGTTGCCGTACGGCGACAGTATGCTTTGTTTTCGGCTGGAACACCGGACGTTGACACAATGGATCATGCTCTTCACCAGAAAGTCCCTCACGCTCGACGGGTTCACGGGGTTCCGCGCTTTGGATGACCTCGATCCCATGCGCATCCCTCAAGGGCCGGGCGTGTTCGTGATCCTGCGGAAGGGCGACTTTGAGCCTGCCTTCCTCAGCAAAAGCGCGGCCGGGACCTTCAAAAAGAGGGACCCGTCGCTGAAGCGTGAAGCGTTGGAAGCCGAATGGGTTCCCGACGCCTCCGTGCTGTACATCGGCAAGGCAAGTGCCGGCAGCCAAGGGAACCGGGGCCTGCGCAAACAGATCCAGGAGTTTGTGGACTACGGTCGTGGCCGGCCGACCGTTGTTTGGGACGCGCGCCTCATCTGGCAGTTGCGCGACGCCCTGGACCTGATCATCGCCTGGAAGGAGCTCCCAGCTTCCGAGGTCAATCCCGCCGAAGCCGCCTACCACGCCGCTTTCGTTGCTGAACACGGGCAGCTTCCGTTCGCGAACCTCGTCCAGGCCCGCCCCAAGAAATAGCTAACAGCGCCCGACGGCGGCAGGCGGGTTCCGCTGTCGGCCTCCTTTAGGCGCGTGATCGGCGCATAATGGCGTTCATGACGGCCACAGCAGCCATGCCGCGCATCACCGTAGAGGTTCCGGTACTCCGGGTGGGCGCAGGGCTTGGCGACTACGAAGGTCTCAACCGATTCGTTGACTCCTTGCGTAAACCGCAGGGATTGCACATGACCTTGCTGCACGTGGGAATCCTGGATGAACTCGTCGAGGACATCGCCGCGTGGACCAAAGGCAGGGCGGAGCCTGGGGAGGTGCTGGCTGAGATCACCAGTTGGCTGACCGAACTGCCGGTGTTGCAGGGCTTTCTGGGGAAGTCGGACAAGCTGGTCCCCTTGGGTGGTGGGCGGTTGATGGGGCTCGAAGTGGACGTCCCGCAAGAGGTACACGATTACCAGGCCCTCTTGGTGCAGGGCCTGCATGTGCTCTTTGACGAACTTGGCCTCGACAACATCGACGACTTTATTCTGAGCTCACCCGCTCTGGGATACAGGTCGCCGCGGTGGCTGCCACATATTGCCGTGGGGAGGGCCCGGTCCCGTCACGAACCGCCAATGGAAATTTCTCCGGTGGCCATCGAATTCGGCGATTCGCGCATCCGTCACCGTGAGACGCTGCCTGCTGCTGATTCTTAGGCGTGTGCCAGTCGCGGTAAGTTGGAAGGGTCTCCTGTTGCCGATCCGAGGACTCCCATGCAACCCCGCGCCTTGTTCCGTACCGTCGCTTTTGCTGAGGCCGTGACATGGACGTTCCTGTTGATTGGATTGTTCCTTAAATACGTCACCCGGACCACGGACGTTGGCGTGAGCATCGCCGGAGGCATCCACGGATTCGTCTTCCTTTGCTACGCCGCTACTGCTGCGTTCACCTGGATCAACCAGAAATGGACAGTGCGCACGGGCCTCCTTGCCATCGGATCCGCCGTGATTCCTTATGCCACCATTCCCATGGAGAAGTCGCTTGACCGCCGAGGCCTCCTTGCCGGCGGATGGCGGTTGGCTGCTGGAGGTGAAAAGCCTCGGGGAGGGTTTGAAAAGGCCCAGGCTTGGGTGCTGCGGAATCCGATCCTTGCCGTTGTGGTGACCTTGGTTGCCGTGGGGGTTGTGTTCAGCTTCCTGCTGTTCATGGGCCCTCCGGGGACTTGGTTCTCTTAGGGCTTCGACTGTGGAAGCACCGGTTCTTCGGAACTGGTGCTTATCTTCTTTAAGACGCCTTGGCCTTCTGCCCCTTCGTGCCGCCAACACCCGCTTTGAACCTGTGACTGCTGTGACGCGCCGTTTGTGGGGTGTGTCGCGGGGGTGGTGTGTTCAAAGTTGGTCTTGGCGGCGCGGACTGGGGACGGAGGTTCGACGGCGGCACTTGGCTGGGTGCCGACGGCGGTGCCGCGGGCCTCTATTTGGGTTCTGTGCCGGGGCATCCCCAGGAGTTGGGGTTTTGTTGGCAGGTGTCGGCGACGAGGGCTCGTTCTGTTTTCCAGACTTGGATGGTGATGGCCGGGGTGGTGAGGTTGAGGGTTCCGTTGATGGGCAGGGGTGGGCCGTTGTTGACGGAGTAGGTGCCGGTGAAGATGGTGGGCGCGGTGGCTGGGTAGTTGCCGGTGTTTGTGTAGGCGTGGCTGGTGCGGGTGTCGGTGGTGAGCCATTCGGCCTGGGGGATGGAGTACCCGGTGGCAGGTGTTGGTCCGAGGGTGGTGCCGTCGCCGAAGGTGTAGGTGTAGCTGGCCGGGGTGGCAGTCAGGTGCACTGCTTGGCCGAGGATCGTGACATCGAAGCTTTGCTCGGTTGTGGTGGTGTAGAAGTTGGTGGGTCCGCCTTTGAGGGTGTGGGGGAAGGGTTGTGCTTGGAGGGTTCCGGGGTTGACGGGTAGTTGGCGGAAGTCGTTGAGGATCCGGGCTGCGACGTCGGCCAGGACATTTTGTGGCTCTGCGTCATAGAGGCACGCGGGCTTACCGTCGACTGGCTGCCAATCGGTGAATGTCGGGTTGGTGAAGGCTTTCGGTGCCTTCAACCAGATGACAGGTGAACCTTTTTCACCATCGGGAGTTGTAGGTGGGCAGCTAAGGGCAAGACAGCCCATTTCGCGCGCCCCGGGGCCACCGAGGGTACAGCGAAAGTCCGGCTTGTATTGGTAGGGATCTTCCGCTGGGGGAGTCGTTCCTAGATTTGCAGAGGGAATGCCGGTGACTGGATCGATGATGTACTTTGCATTGATGTCTAGGGCCGTATCGTGCTTGCCAATGCTGACCCGTGGTTCATCATCAGCAAACCCTGGGGAACAACCTAGGGCGGCTGTCGCAGCCATGACAGCAATTGCTAAGAGTGCCCTCCGAAACAAACGCACGGTTAACCCACGATCAATCCGTTGTCGGTGACTTGCCAACTGTTGCCCCGGTAGGTGGCCTTAACTGCTTCGGCCGTGTTGAACTCGGGCGTTCCCTGCTGACCGGAGCTCCCGTCGGCGTCAAAGTAGAGTATTTGCTCTTGGAGAACCTGCACCTTAGCTGACTGTGTATCTACGCCCTCTTGCCAGAGAACTTCTACGACCGGCGTAGTTATGCGTCCACCAACTACCCAACGGCCCTTCGTGTAATTGAGCTCTACTGCTTTCTTGTATGCGGCTCCCGAAACCGTTGTGACATCCGTTGACTGGCTCCACGGCCCCAGGTCCCCTGTCTCCGTCGCGTACGAGTAAGTCGCGTACCAATACCCAATGAACGCCTCCAGCCCTGCCTTCGAGTTCTCCTTTGCCAGCTCCGGCATTACCGGCACCGGCACGTTCTGGGCTTTTCCCTTTGCATCTGCGGGCTTGTAGACACCGGAAATCGAAGGAGTAGCCGTAGCCGTCGGAACCGAAACGCTCGAGGTGGGCGACGCCGTCGTCGAACCTGTCCCGGAAGGCGATCCGCCGGGTGCAGGTGAGCCCTGACACCCACTGAGAAGCACCGCGATAGCAGCCAAGACCACTACGGCCCGTGTTCGTAAAGACAACAAGGCGGCAAACGTAAAGCGTGACATACAAGCTCCCCAACAGCTGTTTCGACGGTGTGGCGGCCAGTCTAAGCAGCGTGCGCGGGGGGATTCACGTCAGAAAAATGGTCCTGTGGATAAGTGCCGAGGAATATTTTGCTGGATGATCCGCATGGGTCTGTCTCGAAATCCCTGAGTTTTTGCGGATTTGGGTCCGTGCCCAGTCCGATGATCCAGCAAATTTGCGCGGCACGCAGCAAAGTCAGCCGCGCAGCTTCTCCATATCGCGGCGGTCCTTCTTGGTTGGTCGTCCGGTGCCGCGGTCGCGCTGGGGCAGGCCCAGCTTGGGTGCCACCGGGCGTGGCGGAGTGTGGTCGGTGAAACAGTGTGATGCGGCTTCGGCACCAACACGCTTTGCGATGAGTCGCCGGACCTCAAGGATCCGTTCCCAGCCGGACTCGCGGATGCGGATGGTGTCGCCGATGATCACACTCTGCGACGCCTTCACAGGGTTTCCATTGATCCGGATGTGTCCGGCGCGGCAGGCAGCTGTGGCTGCGGAGCGGGTCTTGTAGGCACGGATGGCCCACAACCAGGCGTCAACCCGGACGTTCGCTGGGGATGATGACGGGATACTCATGATTGGAACGAGTCTAACCGGGCAGCCTGCGCACTGCGAGGACGCGGGAAAGCGTCGAATTCGCTGGAAGTTTCCCGGCGTGCTCGCAGCGTTCCAGCGTACTCGGCGAACCCAAGCGAACTCGGCGAACCCAAGCGAACCCAGCGCACCCAACCACAAACAGCAAAAGCTACCGCACCGTCACCTCCACCCGCTGCGCCATGTTGTTCCCCAGTCCCTGGTAGTTCCACACCTGCTCAATGGGTTGCAGCGCGCCCGAGGTGTCCATCGCCCGGCACCGCAGCACATGCTCGCCCGAACTGGCCACCCACACCATGGACCACCGCCGCCACGCAAAATCGCCCTGTGGCGGTTCGAGGTGCGCGGGCATCCATTCGCCGTCGATCCCCACCTCTACCCGTTCCACGTCGCCGTGGCCGGACCATGCCCGCCCTTCCAGCATCACCGGACCGGCATCCACGACGCGCCGCCGCGTAAAGAAATCGGGTATTCCCGGCGGCACCATCAGCGAACGCACGCGGATGTGACTGACGGGGAGGCCCGGCCCATCGGGGCCTTGAAGATAGTGGTAGGCCACGGACTGCTGCCACCCCATGAACCGGGATCTCACTGCCTCAATCGAAGCCAGCCACTTCACGCTTGCCATGCCGTACCAACCCGGCACCAGCAACCTCAGGGGGAATCCGTGCTGAGGGGGCAATGGATGGCCGTTCATGGCGTAGACCAGCATGACTTCGGGATGCATGGCCTCTTCGACCGAGAGGCTGCGGGCATACGGCTCTTCAACCCCGCCCTGGATGCCGCTGTCGGCATCTGTGAAAACGAGTTCGACGGCGTCACTCGCCAAACCTGCCTCCTCCAACAGGGGTGCCAAGGGGGTTCCCGTCCACTCGGCCGTGCCCACGGCACCGAGTACCCAGGGCTGGCTCAGGGGCCGCGGCTGGAGGAGGGACCGGCCGTTGCCCGCGCATTCAAGGGTGACGGGCATGGTGACCGCAGGCCGGGATTTGATGTCCTCGAGGCTTAGCTCCATGTTGCGGTCCACGGCGCCGCCCACCCTCAACCGCCAGGACTCGGCCGACACGTGGGGGATATCGAAGTGGATCAATAGATAATGGAGCCCGGCCGGAGTGATGTCGTCGTGCAGGGCTTCCAGGGGCATGGAATGGTTCCGCCCCGAGAGTTGCAGTTCTTCGTGGGTCAGGGGACCGTCGGTCGGTTGCCCTGGAGTGGCGGCCTTTGCAGCCTTTTGCTTGGTGTGGTTCTTGGACATGGACGGCGGCGTTCTACTGGAAGCGAAACGCTGCGGTTAGTGCCGCAGCACTTAGCTCAAGGATCACGCCGTGGCCAAGGCCCGTCAATAGCTCGTTGTGAGGCCTGCTTTGCGCGCCAACGAATGGGTATAGGGCGTAAAGCGGGCCTCACAACGGAAGGTGGCTACCGGCGTCGTAATTCCGGGTACTCAAGGTGCGGTGCAACCGTGCCTGCGTCGCGCTCCAGGAAGTTGACGGCGGGGGCAACGATGTCGTCGATCTCATCGAGGATTGCTTCGCTGAGCACCACATCGGCCGCCTTCAGGTAGTCCGTCAGGTGCTCCTCCGTCCGCGGTCCGATAATCACGCTGGTCACCGCGGGGTGGTTCAACGCGAAAGCAACAGCCAGCTGAATGAGGGTCAGGCCGTGGCGTGCTGCGAGCTGTGCCAGCGCATCTGCTGCATGTAGTTTTCCCTGGTTGAACGGCGCGGTCACGTCGAAGCGGCCGGGAAGCGCGGAGAAGCGCGAACTCTCGGGCTGCCCGGCCCCGACGCGGTAGCTGCCGGCGAGCCAGCCGCCGTCGAGCGGTCCGTAACTCAAAACCCCGACGCCGTACTGCTGGGTGATCGGGAAGACGTCGCGTTCGTTGGCCCGCACCAGGAGTGAATAGGGAACCTGGTCCACCACCGGCGGGGTCAGGTGGTTGGTGTTGGCGATCCACTGGGCTTCGACCAACTGGGCGGGGCTGAACACGGACGTTCCGTAGTAGAGGATCTTGCCCTGGCGGATGAGGTCGTTCAGCGCTGTGATGGTCTCAAGGAGGTCGGTGTTGTAGTCCGGCCGGTGTGCCTGGTAGAGGTCGATCCTGTCGGTGTTCAGGCGTCGCAGGCTGTCCTCGACAGCCTGCACGATCCAGCGCCGGGAGTTGCCCGCATGCGCGGGGTTGGAGCCCATTTGGCCGTGGAACTTGGTGGCGAGGAAGACGTCGTCCCGGCGGCTGTGGATGGCCTGGCCCACCACGGTCTCTGCCTCGCCCTGGGAGTAGATGTCTGCGGTGTCAATGCTCGTGATGCCTGCGTCGAGGGCGGCCTTGATGATCCGGATGCTTTCTGCCGGACCCGTGGGTGCGGCGCCTGTGCCGAAGTTCAGGGTACCCAGCGTGAGCGGGCTGATCAGGGCGCCAGTGCGTCCAAGCGTTCGTAGCTCGTTGAGGCTCATGTCGGCTTCCTGTGGAGGGATAGTGCTGGTGTCCAGGCCTGGGGCGGTGGCCGTGGACGGGATGTTCAATCGAGGCTACACACGGCCGGGTTGGGCATAAACGCAAATGGTAGAAGTTCTTCGTTTTTCGTCTTGCGGAGTAACGGAAGGGGCCACACTTCGCGACATTTCTTG
Organism: Paenarthrobacter sp. NPDC057355; assembly: GCF_042667405.1. Lineage (NCBI taxonomy): Bacteria > Bacillati > Actinomycetota > Actinomycetes > Micrococcales > Micrococcaceae > Paenarthrobacter > Paenarthrobacter sp. NPDC057355. The sequence continues at coordinate 39,889 of NZ_JBHVAL010000023.1, forward strand.
ACACACAGCAACACAAATGACTTGCGAATCAACAAATATTGCCGTTCGTCCAAGCCCGTGAATTATGGGAAAGGAACTTACGAAACGCACGAAAGGGACAGCGGGATGACACAGACCACAGTGGAAGAAACGGCGGCCATCAAGGCCGCATTTGCGCAGTTCCCATCGGGAGTGGCAGCCTTCAGTGCGATGGTTGACTTCACGCCGGAAGCCCTGGTGGCGTCGTCCTTTACCGTGGGTGTTTCGCTCGAGCCGCCGCTGGTCATGTTCGCGGTCCAGAACTCCTCCACCACCTGGCCCAAGCTGCGCCAGGCCCAGCGACTGGGCGTGTCGGTCCTCGCTGAAGGACAGGAGGCCCACGCGCTCCAGTTGGCCTCGAAAACCCGTGACCGTTTCGCCGGACTCGATACCAGCGTCAGCGACTCAGGAGCTGTACTGATCGATGGTGCGGTGCTGGGCTTCGAATGCGAAATCGTCTCTGAAGCACCCGCCGGCGATCATGCGATCGTAGTTCTGGAAGTCAAAGCAATCAACGTCAACCTCGAGTCCAAGCCGCTGATCTACCACGGTGCTGCGTTCCGACAGCTGGCCGCATAGAACCGGCCGCTCGCGCTAGGAGTTGCGGGCAACGCCGCTCAGCGAACCTTTTTGGCCAGGACCTTGCGACCCGGGACCTCGGGGCTTTCCTTTAGTGGAAGCGCCGGGGTTCTGTTTTTTGGTCGGGTTCGCAGGTTTGGCTGGGCTGGCCGGGTTCGCGGCACTGGCGACGGACTCTGGCTTTTGGCCGTTCGACGACGGCGCGGGCTCGTCGAGGTCGCGGACCGTCACTTTGATGGGCGGCGGCTGATGGGCCTTGGCGCGCTCGGCCTCGCGGCGGTCTGCTTCAGCAACTGCGTCGGCCCAATCCTTGGCCAGGACGGGTGGCTCCTTCGCGGCGGCCACAACGATCGGGTGGTGTGCCGTCTGATGTTCGACGGCGGACTTGACCTCCGCCGGCTTGGGCAGGTTCCGCGGGTCTACTTTCGACTTCCACGCGCCGTCCTTGACGGCGGCCGACGCACCGGAGATCTTGCGGCGGGCCCCTCCGAGCAAGTCCCGCTTGGCAGCGGCGGGCGCCGGAGCAGCGGCCGGCGCGGAAGCGGGTGCGGGAGCGGCAGGCGCAGCGCCACCCACTACAGCAGCGGGCGCCGGTGCAGCAGGTACAGCCAGAGGCGCCACAGCCGCCTCCGGTATCGCTTCCCCGGCCTCATCACGGACCGGATCAGGGGCATAGCCCGGCCGCGGAGGAAGGTGCACGATGGGCGTGTTGTCTTCTTTGGGGAAAATTCCGATCAACGCCAGGAGAATGACGGATATAAGCCGCCCCACCCCTGCAACCACCAGGGTTATGATGACGATCAGCCCAAGGCCCAGGAACATCAGCACCGCCAGGCCCAGGGTCCCCAAGTACGTCAGGTTGATGGCGAGTGTTGTCGGATCCTCCACTTAGCCTCCCCTGGCCGTCGTTTTGCGATGCGCGAATTGCCCACCAACTTGCTTATCCAGCGTAAGGTCCCGCACCGACGGAATCACGCGCCGCAGCCGTCTCCGGCATTGTTGTTTCGAAGCTGTTACCTCGCATGGGAAAATATGTTGCCCAGCTCTCATTTCAAACCCGGATTGGCGCGTCTTGACTCCTGATACCACCCGGCTCCGCAACGGCGCATGCCCCTGCCTTTCCGGCGAACAGTACAGCGACTGTTGCGGCCGGTTTCATCGCGGTGAGGCTGAAGCACCTACGGCGGAACAGCTCATGCGCTCCCGGTATTCGGCATTCGTCGTCCTCGACCCCGGATACCTGATCCGCACATGGCATCCGAGTACCCGCCCGGCGTCCATGGACCTCGATCCGGACCTTGAATGGCGCAGGCTCGACATCCTTGGCACAAGCAACGGAGGACCACTGGATTCCGACGGGACCGTTGAGTTCGCGGCCCACTACAGGTCCGACGGCGAACGCGGAGTCCAGCGCGAAATCAGCCGTTTCGTGCGGGAAGGCAAGCGTTGGTTTTACGTGGACGGGGACGTCCGCTAGCTGGTTACCGATACTTGCGGTGGAGGTTCTCCTTGGTTGATGCCCCTGGTGAGGCATCCCCGATCCAAGGGCCCGTTCCTTCAGATTGGTCCAGGATTCCGGCTTCCATCCAGGTGTAGTCGCCGGCCAGGACCTTGCGCGAGAGGTCGTGGTCGCCGTCGTCGGTATTCCTCCACAGCTGGTCGAAGTATTCGTCAACCCGCACGCGGGCCTGTTCGCAGAAGGCCTCGGCCAATTCGAAGGCGGCCGCGCCTTGATCGGGGTGCGTCCGCAGCAATGCCTCCGCTCGTGAGCAACTTGCCGCCATGGCGAACAGCTCCGCCCCGATGTCCACGATCCTGCCCAGGAACGCCTGCTTGTATTCGAGCTTGGCCTGCCACCGCCCCATCCCATAGAAGGTTTGCCGGGCCAGCCGACGGGAGGACCGCTCAACAAACCGCAGCTGCTTCCCCAGTCGCCCGAATTCGGCGTAGGAGCGCGGGTCCATGCCCGCGCCCGCAACCAGTTTGGGCAGCCACCTCGCGTAAAACCCGGAAGCCCCGACGGCGGCCCTTGCCTTGTCCTGCAGGCTCGCGTCCACTGAGGCGAGGTCGCCGGCGGCGGCAAGGTGGGCGTCCACGGCCTCGCGGGCGATCAGTAACTTCATGATCTCGCTGGAACCCTCGAAGATCCTGTTGATGCGAAGATCGCGGAGCAGCTGCTCGGCCGGTACGGCCCGCTCGCCGCGTGCTTCCAGGGAGTCGGCTGTTTCGAAGCCGCGGCCACCACGGATCTGGACCAGTTCATCGGCGATCCGGCAGCTCAGTTCAGTGGACCACAACTTGGCCAAGGCGGCCTCGATGCGGACGTCCTTCTGGCCGGCGTCGGCCATCTCTGCGGACAGCTCGAACACCGCTTCCAGCGCAAAAGTGGTGGCAGCGATGAAGGCGATTTTCTTGCCCACGGCCTCATGCTTGCCCACCGGGCGGCCCCACTGGGTGCGGGCGTTGGACCACTCACGGGCGATCTTGAGGCTCCACTTCCCGGCCGCTACACAGAGCCCCGGGATGGACAGCCGTCCGGTGTTGAGCGTGGTCAGGGCGATTTTGAGCCCTTGGCCTTCGCGTCCCAACCGGTTGGCGGCAGGAACCCGCACCTGGTGGAACCGCGTCACGCCGTTCTCGATGCCGCGCAGCCCCATGAAGGCGTTGCGGTTTTCCACCGTGATGCCGGGCGAGTCCATCTCCACGACGAACGCCGAGATGCCGCCCTTGTGCTCGGTTCCGTCGGCGTCGGTGTGCGCCGGAACGCGGGCCATGACCACCACGAGTTCGGCAATGACACCGTTGGTGGTCCACAGTTTCACGCCGTCCAAAACGTAAGAACCGCCGTCGTCGGACAGTACGGCAGTGGCGCCCATGCGCGCGGGGTCGCTGCCGACGTCGGGCTCTGTCAGCAGGAATGCCGTGATGGCGCCGGCGGCGCAGCGCGGGAGGTATTCCTTCTTTTGCTCCGGCGTGCCGAATTCCTTGACCGGCTCGGGAACGCCGATGGATTGGTGGGCGGAAATCAACGCACCCAGGCTTGGATGGACCGAACCCAAGAGGGCAAGCGCCCGGCCGTAGTAGACCAGCGACAAGCCCAAGCCGCCGTATTCACGTGGAATCTTCATGCCGAACACGCCAAGTTCGGCCAGCCCTGCCAGGTATTCGTCCGGAATCCTGGCGTCGCGTTCAATCACCCGGCCGGACAGTGTCTTGGCGTACGCCAGCAATCGGGCCATGAACTCTTCGCCGCGCTCCACGTCCTCCGCCTTGGCTTGAGGCCAGGGGTGGATCAGGCTGAGGTCGAAGCTGCCCAGGTACAAGCCTTTGGCAAAGCTGGGCCGGTTCCATTCGGTTTCGCGCGCGGCTTCGGCGACGGCGCGGGCTTCTTCTGCTGTGGCGTTGACGCTGGCGGCGGTGAGGCTGCTGTCAGTAGCGGACGTCATGGGACAACTCCTTTAACCGGTTGTGCCGGTGGTGGAGCCAGGGTCCGCCGTGGGTGGGAACCCTTCAGCTGTCCCTCAATGCTACCCGCGGGTAGCTACCCGTGCCAGAGGAAACCTGCGGCTGGAATTCTGCCGGAATTTCCACTTGTCCGGCGTGGTGAACCAGGCGGTCCCACGCAAAGTTAATGCCGTGGACGAGGCCGCCGAGGACACCCTTGACGGTGTACCAAACCATGCCCATGGCGCCGATAAGAACAATCGTTGCCATCGCTGCGGCGGCAATGAAAGCAGCCAAAATGACAGCGAAGAACAGCGTTCCAATAACTACGTACGTGCCCGTTTCAAGCGCAGTGACATCGAAATCCATGGTCCCCCCCGGAGCGACATTGCGTGGGTCGACGCGGCGTTGTTGCGTCGATGATCTGACATTAGGGGCGGGGGTGCTTTCCGGCCAGCGCTGACGCGTGTCATCGCGGCGTTGATATCCGATCGAAACAGTACCGGAGGGTAAGTCACGGAATGGTTGCGGCCGGCGTGGGGCAGACGCCCGACGGCGGCACGTCCGGCCCGCTCGACGCCGGCACTTCCGGGCCGTTCGACGCCGCCTCGACGCTCTGCGTTAACCTTGTACGGGGCAGTTTCCGCTGCCAGCCAGGTTTCGCAGCAGCTGAAGGAGAGTAGTTGTCCCGTTCAGCCATGTCCTCGGCCGATGCCATAGGCGCGAGGCTCCGCGACCTCGAACAGCTGACGAAGGGCCCCGCCTGGGCCCTGACCCGCTCGGCGCCGTGGGTCATCGCAGTCCTCCAGGCTTCCTTCACCCGCACCCGACCGCAGCTCCCGCTCGAAGAGTTCCATGCCGACGTCGACGCTTTCCTTGAGCAGCTCCGTCGCCAGGATCCTGCGCTCGGCGGGCAGCAAAACGGCAAGGCATTCGGCGATGAGTGGACGCGCAAGCAGTTCCTGACCCGTCGTAACCAATCCGGCCAGATCGTCTACGAAGTCACGGAACCGGCGGCCCGCGTGCTCGCGTTCCTCGACAGCCTGTCGAGCGAAAGGTCCACGCTCAACGGGTCACGACTGGGCACCCTTCTTGGCGATGTTGAGAAGCTCGCCAATGAAACGAACCCGGACCAAAGCGCCCGCCTCGAAGCCCTGGAAGAGGAAATCCAGGAGCGCCAGCAGCTTGTGGAAGACATCAGTTCCGGCGAGTTCGATGGCCTGCTGGATGACGAGGAAGCCGTGGAAGCCGCCGGCAACATCCTTGACCTGGCCGCCAGCCTGCCCGCTGACTACAAGAAAATGCGTGACCGCATCGAGGAACTGGTGGGTGAACTCCGGAACCAGATCATCGAAGAGTCGCTTAGCAAGGGTGCCACCATGGCGCAGGTTTTGGAAGCGGACAAACGGTTGCGGCAGAGTCCCGAAGGGCGCACGTTCCGTTCCTTTACCGCCTTCCTGGAGGACCCGCAGCAGCAGCTCCGCTTCCGCTCGGCCATCGGGGAGGTCCTCAGCCGGCAGTTCGCGGACGACCTCTCCCACGAGGACCGCGAAACGTTGAAAAACCTCGTGGCTGAACTCCGCTACCAGCACAGCCAGATCCAGCGGATCTACGGCAAGCTATCGGAAAGCCTCAACACCTACATCCAGAGCGACGACGTCCGGCAGTCGGTCAGCCTCCGCAAGGTCCTGGCCGAGGCCGAGCAAGCCATCCGTTCCCTGCCCTATGAGCGTGACAGGCCGGGGCTGGTTCCGGGTCCGGTGCTGTTCAACGCGGGTTTTGAATCACTGGCCATGGTCAAGCTCTTTGACCCGGACGAGTTCGCGACCCCTCCGCGGTTGGCCGACCCCATCGCATTCAGCGACTCGGACCGGGTCCGTTCGGCCCGCACCGGCAAGGCGCGGCCCGCCGTCGTGCGTGCTGCCATGGCGGGTTCGGCAACCCTTGGCGAGGCGTGGGAAAACCTGCCCCCCGAAGAACGGCACATCAACAGCGTCCGGACCCTGCTGTCCATGGCGCTTCAGGGCGGCGCAGCCTTTGACCGCGCCGCGTGGGAACACATCGACTTCGAACAAATCGACGGCAGCATTCGCACGGCGTACCTGCCTGTCGTCACGCTGAATGAGGATTCCAATGACTGAGGACATCACGACGACGGACGTCACCTTCGAGGAGGACGTCGCCGGCCCGGATGAGGTTACCGGTACTGACGAAGTCACTGGCCCGGATGAGGTCACCGAAGAGGCAGTCGGGACCGCGGCCGGCCACACGGATCCCTTCCGCGTGACGCCGCGGGACACGTTCGTGGACGGCGCCGCGCTCTTCCCGGGCGACACCGGGGTGCTCCCCATGAAGGTCCGCCATGCATTGGTGAAGCTCCTGAAAGGCCCCTACATCGACGGCGGCCGCGACGAGAAACTGTGGACCACGCTCCTGGATAACCAGTTGATCCTCCGCAGCCGACTGTCCGAGCTCTTCCTCACCCTGCAACTGGACCACGACCGCAAGATCGCCGTACTGCGGCCGGTGGACCCGGAAATCGTCGGGGCCAGCTCCCGCTCCAGCATCCTTCGCCAGCAGCGTGCCCTCAGCCGCGTGGAAACCATTGTTTTGTTGCGCCTTCGCCTCCTGCTGGACCGACATGTGACCGCCCAGACCGATCCCACGATCACCCGCGAAGAGATCTCCGACCTCGTGGCAAACTACACCCCGGCCGGGCAACAAGATGCCCTGCGCGACTCCGACGTCGTGACCCGCACCATCACCAAACTCCTGGCCCGCCAACTGCTCCTCCCCACCCCGTTGGACGATACGTACACCATCAGCAACGCCCTCCCGCTGGCCCTCCCCTTCGAAAACATCGGCGACATCCCGGCCCACATCGAAGCCCTGGTGGCAGTAGGAACAGACGAATCCGGCACGGAACCGCTGCTGGAGCTCTCCGATTCGACCGAGGACACGGACGCAGACGACGACGGTGACGGTGATGCGCGAGCCGACGCCCAAGCGAGCGGCGATGCCGGAGACATGCGGCAGCATGCGTCTAAGGGAGGAACGACCGAGCATGCAGAGCATGTGTCCGGTGCCGCCGCGGACAGCGACACCGGTACCATCGCGGAGGCGGACGCAAGCACGACTGACGGGACACACAAGTGACTATCGCAAGCATGCTCCCGCTCGGCGAACTGACGAACCCCGGCCAGATGCGCCTGGCACTGGTCCAGGTGGTCAACTGGGGTACGTTCCATGGCGCCCACACCATGCACGTGGACCGCAAGGGCACGCTGCTGACAGGTAACTCGGGCGTGGGCAAGTCGACGCTCTTTGATGCGATGCTTCGCGTTTTCGATGCCCGTCCCCGCTCCAATGAGGCCGCTGCCCAGCGTGCCGGCGGAGCTGTGGAGGACAAGAGGACCACCTTCACGTACATGCGAGGCAAGGTCGGTGACAAGGCGGTAGGGGACAGCTCGGCCAGTGCCTTCCAGCGCCCCGGTGCCACGTGGTCCGCCGTCGCCCTGACGTTTGATAACGCCGCCGGCACGAAGGTGACGATTTCGGCGCTGTTCGACCTGCCCAAGAACGGCACGGAGTCGAGTGTCGGACGTTTCTATGTGATCGACAGCAAGCCGTTGGACCTCGAAGCGATCGAGGGGATCGCGCAGAAGCGGTTCACCAAGGGCGCGCTGGAAGGAATTTTCCCTGAGGGCCAGGTTTTCGACGTCCACAAGGCGTTCGCCGAGCGCTTTCGTCGCCTGCTGGGCATCAACTCCGACCAAGCCCTGCCGTTGCTGCGTGTGATCCAGGCGGGCAAGGGCTTGGGCGGCAGCGTCAACACGTTCTTCCGTGACCAGGTCCTGGACGCCCCGGCCACCTTGGCTGCTGCGGATGATGTGGTGGAGGAATTCAGCAACCTGATGTCCATCCGGCAGCGGTTGGAGGATGTTCGGTTGCAGCGCGACCAGTTGGCTCCCGTGCCTGCGCTGAACAAGGAGTACGCGCAGGCTTTGCTGGACGCCAACCGCCTCCGCGAGCTGGCCGGCGAGGAGTTCGAGGCCTACAAACAGCAGCTCGCCGTCACGGTGCATGCCAAGACGTTGGCCCGCTTCAAGGAATTGGCGCAGTCCAAGGCGCAGGAACTCGCCGCAGAGCGCGTGGTGCGTGACGCCTTGGCCAAGGAGCTGCGCGACCTTGAGCTGGACTACAACAACCGGGGCGGCAACGCCATTTCGGCTATTGAGCAGGCTTTGGAGAACGCCAAGGTGGGCCTGAAACTGCGCAAGCAGGTTGAGGATTCGGCCAAGAAGGCACTGACGGATGCCGGGTTGAACCTGGAATGGTCGGCCGAGGGCTGGGACCAGGCGCACGAGCAGGCAGCAGCCCGCTCCATCGAGCTGAAGGACGACTCGGAGGCCTTGAAGGAACTCCGCTTCGAAGCTTTCGACGGCCACGCAACCAAGAAGCGCGAACTTGCGGCAGCCCAGCAGGAGCTGGTGTCCCTGCGGTCGCGCAAGTCCCTGCTGCCGCCGTCGAGCATTGAGAACAGGGCCGCCATCGCGGCCGCCACGGGCGTTCCCGAAGAGCGGATGCCGTTTGGCGGCGAGCTGATCGACCTCGCCGAGGAGCAGGACCAGTGGCGTCCCGCCGCCGAGCGCGCCCTGCGGAACCTCGCCACCACATTGCTGGTTCCGGGCGAGCACTTCGCTGCGGTGACCCGGTATTTGAACGACAACACTGTCCGCGGTGCGCTGCGCGCGGTGGATGTTTCCAAGCCGCTCGCCGGTGGCGCGCTGGCTGTGGAGGACGTGTCCGACGGCGACCTCTTGACCAAGCTGAGCATCCTCACCTCGGGCGCCAACGCCGACGCCGGGGAATGGATCCGCGAGCGGATCGCCCTGGACTTCGCCTATCCGTGTGTGGAAAATCCGGATGAGCTCGCTGCGATGGACAAGGGCCTGAGCCTGGGTGGCGTGGTCAAGCGGAACCGGCACACCGTGGAGAAGGACGATCGCTTCACCAGCCGGCAGGACTACGTTCTGGGCTTTGACAACGCCTCCAAGCTGGAGCTGGTGGCGGCCCGCGTCGGCGAACTCGAAAACGAGCTTGCGAAGGCCGCGGAGCTGGCGCAAAGCCGTGAGGATTCGCACCAGGGCATGGCACGCCAGCTGGAGGCCCTGCGTCGCGTGGCTGAAGATGAGCGGCCGTGGGAGCAGGTCTCTGCCGATGTTGCAGCCGAAGAGCTGGCCCGGATCGAGCAACGCCTGGTCGATGCCCTGGCCGCCCAGGCCGACCTTGAACCGTTGCGCGACAACATCGAAACGGTCCGCGAAAAGCACCAGTCCTCAACAGGCGTCGCAGCTGTGCTGCAGAGCGAATACAAAGCGCTCGACCACCAGATGACCACGGCTGACGGCCTCCTCGACGCGGCGAGGCTCAAGCTTGAGCAGTCACCGCCGTCGGCCTCCACCGTCACCGCGCTGGAGCCGTACTTTGCCGGCGTCGCGGACGTTTCCGAACTGCACGAGCTGGACAACCTGGCCAACAGCGTCCGCAACAAGCTCCTTGACGAACTCCATGCCGCGGAATCCCGCGGGCAGGCCACCGCCGAACGGCTGACGCGCATGTTCGAGGCGTTCGTCCGCGACTGGGGGAGCGCCATCAGCGCCGACCACGGCACTTCAATCGCCGCAGCCGGGGACTTCGAGGCCCGCTACCACGCAATCGTCAGCGATGGCCTGCCCGCGCAGGAGGCCGAGTTCCGGCTCTTCTTCAACCAGCGCACGCACGAGTCCTTCAGCACGCTCCTGCATTTGCTGGATGAGGAGCGGCGCAGCATCACCAGCCGCATCCTTCCCCTCAACGGCATCCTGTCGGAGGTCAATTTCCACGAGGGCAGCTTCCTGGAACTGGACATCAAGCAGACACTGCCCGCAACGGCCAAGGTGTTCAAGGATGCCATCCAGAACGCCTTGAAGACCAAGCACACGCGGCCGTCCCGTTCCGCTGCGGCCTCGGGTGCTGTCGCGGGTTCGGCAGAAACCGACGACGACGCCGAGCTCACCGCCCGCTACAAGTCGCTGGAAACGCTGGTGAAGCGGCTCGGATCGCAGGCCCCCGAGGACCGGCGCTGGCGCGCCGAGGTTCTGGATGTCCGTGGGCACGTCTTCATCCAGTGCAAGGAACACCGCGAGGTCGCGTCGGGTAAAGCGGGTAAAGCCGGCAAATCCGGCAAGAAAAAGACCGAAGTCTTCATGCATGCCGATACGGGTTCGATGTCCGGCGGTGAGCGCCAGCGGTTTACCGCGTTCATCATGGCGGCCGCGCTGAGCTACCAGCTGGGCATCGCCGAGCAAGGCTTCACCACGTACGGCACCGTCATGATGGACGAGGCTTTTGTGCTGGCTTCCGAGGAATTCGCCGGTGCTGGCATCAAGGCGCTTCACGAGTTCGGCTTCCAGTTGCTGCTGGCCGCTCCCGAGAACGTGATCGACCTGTCCAGGCACCTTGGCTCCGTGACGGAGATCCTGCGGGACAAGCGCACCAACCGATCGGGAGTGCTCACGGCTCCCGTGATCGCCGGGCCGGGAGAGCCTGGCGCCTGGCGATCCGAAGCCAACCCGGTCGATATCGTCCTCCGCTAGAAGCAACGCGGGGTCACTTATGGCCCTTCGGGAGGCCCTTTATGGGCCATAAGTGACCCCGCGTTGCTTTGCTGTCTAGCTGCGGACGCGGTCCAGGAACTGCGCGGTCCGGGACTCCAGCCCCGCGATCTGCTTCAGGACCACGGCTGCCGGGTCAGGATTGATCTCGTTGACCGGCGGTTCTTTGCGCACGTTGGCGCTGCATCCGAATTCGGCACAGATCAGGGTGCCCACGGTGTTGCCGTCCTTGCCGGACTGCCCGGCCTTCCTGGCTACCCACAGATAAACGTCGTCCTTGGAGAAAACGTCCCTGCACAGTTCGCAGAGCACCACGCGCTTCTTGCCGGACCCTCCTTCAGGCGCACGGAGCATGATCCCGGTGAGCTTTCCCCGGTACGGAACCACGAGGTAGCCGCGCTGGGGCATTTTCTCGTCGCGCCATCCCAGGAACTCGAGGTTGTCCCAGTCGATGGCGTCGAAATCGCGCGGAAGGTTGGCCTTGGCAGCCTCGGAGCGGCTGACGTTGATGAAGGATGAGCGGATTTGTTGGGCAGTAATTTTCTGCATGGCAATGCTTCTTTCGAAAAATGGTCGACGTCGGCAGCGCGCCTGGCGCTGCGGGTGGCACTGGGGCGTCGGTCACCAAAGATGGGCACGCCAAAAGAGGCCCAACGTTTGCGCTGGATTTTTGGGTGCTACTTGGCTGGTTCCGACGCGACGGGGTGTGCCAAGCAGGCCGAAACGGCCACCTCGCCAACCATGGCTGCAGCAACTGAAGTGTGCACGCTCATCCCCTCGTCGTTTTCAAAGAAGCGGTAGTCCGCCCTCAACATCCTAACCCCACCAAAAAGCAACGCGGGGTCACTTATGGCCCATTGGAGCCCTAAACATGGGCCATAAGTGACCCCGCGTTGCAGGTGGAGGAGATTACGTGACGCAAACGTTTCTTAATTATCCGGAGGGTAGGCTAGCCTTACTTAGGTTCGCATCACTTACTTAAGGAGTCCCGTGGCTTCCCTTCTTCCACGCCGCGCCCTGCTCAAGACCGCAGGTACCGCGACGGCCGCCCTGGCCGCCGTCGCCCTTTCCCTTACTGGCTGCTCCACTGGCCCGGCCGCCACGACGCCGGCGTCCGAGCAGGCTAAGTCCGCCGCCTTCCCCGTCACCATCAAGAACGTCTTCGGGGAGACCACCATCAAGGAACAGCCCAAGCGCGTAGTCACCGTCTCCTGGGTCAACGACGACGTCGCCCTCGCCCTGGGCGTTGTACCGGTTGGCGTTCCGAAGAACGAGTGGGGCAACAACGACAAGGGCTCCACGCCGTGGAAGGACGCAGCACTCGAGAAGCTCGGCGCCGGTTTCGGCACCGACAAGGCTCCGGTCCAGTTCTCCGAAGCGGACGGCATCAACTTCACCGAGATCGCCAAGCTCAGCCCCGACGTCATCCTCGCCGCCTACTCGGGCCTGGAAGAGGCTGACTACAAGAAGCTCAGCGAAATCGCCCCCGTTGTGGCGCAGCCGGAGCTGGCTTACGGCACCCCGTGGCAGGAAAGCACCACCCTGATCGGCAAGGCATTGGGCAAGGAAGCCGAGGCCAAGAAGCTGATCGAAGACACCGAAGCCACCATCAAGGACAAGGTTTCCAACTACCCGCAGATCAAGGACAAGACCTTCATCTACGGCAACCTTGAGCCCGCCAAGGGCGACGGCGCCAACGTCTACACCGCCATCGACAACCGCCCCCGCTTCCTCTCCGAGATCGGCATGAAGCTGGCCCCGGTCGTTACGGAAAACACCAAGTCGAACACGGAATTCTTCATCCCGTGGTCCGCTGAGAAGGCCAACGAGCTCGCATCCGACATCTTCGTCACCTGGGTTCCGGAAGCCGCAACGGCCGACGCCATCAAGGCAGATCCGCTGCTGGGCCAGATCCCGGCAATCAAGAAGGGCGCCCTGGTTGCCGACTCGGACCAGACCCTGACGCTCTCCATCTCCGCTTCTTCGCCGCTAAGCCTGCCGTGGGCGCTGGACAAGTTCCTGCCGCAGCTGGGCCAGGCCGCTGACGTGGCGGGCAAGTAACCGCAATGAAACTGAGTACGACGACGGCCGCTACCGTGGAGCGGGTTGGTGGCACTTCGGTGCCGGGTAACCAGCGAGGCATTGCGTCCGGCAGCAGCGACGTGGCCGGAAGGGGAACCCGGCCGCGCAGCGCAGCCAAGCGGACCGCCTGGCTGCTGGTGGCCGTCGTCGTACTCGCCGCGGTGAGTGCCGCATCCTTGGCGATCGGCGCCCGCGGCCTTCCCCTGAACACCGTGTGGGAGGCCATCACCCACTTCAATCCTGCAGATGGCAACCACGCCGTGGTGGTGGCCCGCATTCCCCGGACTGTCCTTGGCCTGCTGGCCGGAGCCGCACTGGGCCTGGCCGGCGCCGCCATGCAGGGCGTGGCCCGCAACCCCCTGGCCGATCCCGGGATCCTGGGCCTCAACGCCGGCGCAGCACTGGCCGTGGTCATTGGCATTTATGTGTTCGGCATCGGCTCGCTGACCGGTTACATCTGGTTCGCCTTCATCGGCGCCGCAGCAGCCGCCGTCGTGGTTTACGCCATCGCCTCCCGCGGACGTGACGGTGCGACGCCGGTCAAACTCGCCTTGGCGGGGGCGGCGCTGAGCGCGGGCTTGTTTTCGCTCATGAACGTCATCCTTGTTTCCAGCCAGGACACCTTGGACCGCTTCCGTTTCTGGCAGGTGGGAAGCATCGGCGGGCGCGACTGGTCCGTGCTGCTTCCCGCGCTGCCGTTCCTGGCCGTTGGCGCCCTTATTGTGTTGGGCGCCGGACGCGTCCTGAACAGCCTGGCCCTGGGTGACGATATTGCCCGCGGCCTGGGTCAGAACGTCGGGCTGGCCCGCGGGATCACGGCGCTGGGCATCGTGCTGCTGTGTGGCTCGGCAACCGCGCTGGCTGGACCCATTGGCTTCCTTGGCCTGGTGATCCCGCACGCCGTTCGCCTGCTGACAGGCCCGGACTACCGGTGGATCCTCCCGTTTTCCCTGGTCTCCGCACCGATCCTGCTCATCACCGCCGACATCATTGGCCGCGTGATCCTGCTCCCGGGCGAAGTCCCTGCCGGCATCATGACCGCGATCGTCGGCGCACCCGTGTTTGTCTGGCTCATCCGTCGCGGGAAGGGGGCCGGACTGTGAGTGCCCTTAAATCCGTACGCGAGTTGGCAGTTAATGACAATCGCGGGCCCGAACATCATCATCAAATGCCATCTCGGCGCGCAGTAAGCCCCACGGTCTTCTTGGCCCTCGCCCTGTTGGTGATGTTTGGCGTGTACGTGCTCCTCGGCAGCTACACCGTGACCATCCCGGACTTCTTCAAGATCGTCATCAACCACCTGACCGGCGGGGAGAAGATCCCCGGCGCGAGCTTCATCGTCATGGAGCACAAACTTCCGCGCGCCGTGGTGGGAACCATGATCGGCATTGCCTTCGGCCTGGCCGGCGCGCTCTTCCAGACCATGCTGCGCAACCCATTGGCCAGCCCGGACATCATCGGTATCAGCTACGGTGCCAGCGCGGCCGCCGTTACGGCCATCGTGATCTTCGGTGCCTCCGGAGCCGTGGTGTCCGGGGCAGCCCTGGGCGGCGCGCTCGGTGTCGCGGCCATCATCTACGCGATTTCCCGCGGTACCGGTTCCGGCACGGGTGGAGGCAGCCGCGGCAACGCTGCGGGCAACCGCCTCATCCTTGCGGGGGTGGGCATCGCCGCAGCACTCCACGCGGTGGTCAACTTCCTCATGACCCGCGCCGACATCCGCACCGCAGCTGACGCCCTCATCTGGCTTAATGGCTCGCTGAACTCCGCGACATGGGACCGTGCGGGCGTCCTGACGGTTTCCATGCTCATCCTGATCCCCGCAGTGATTGCCCTCGCCGGCCCGTTGCGCATCCTCGAACTCGGCGACGACGCAGCGGCCGGACTGGGCATCAGGGTCAACGCGACCCGGCTGGGATTGGTGCTGACCGCCGTCGGACTTGCCGCCGTCGCAACAGCCGCTGCCGGTCCGGTAGCCTTCGTGGCCTTCCTCGCAGGGCCGATCGCCCGCCGCATCGTGCGCAAGCCGAGCCTTCCGGCGGCGGCCCTTACGGGTGCGTTGATCGTGTTGGCCGCGGATTTCTTTGCCTCCAACATCGCACCGCTCGTCCTGGACGGAACCGTCCTCCCGGTCGGTGTCATCACCGGTGCCCTCGGTGCACCGTTCCTGCTCTGGCTCCTCCTCACGTCGAACCGAAAGGAAGCCTGACATGGCCCTCCTGCATGCCAAGGACCTGACGCTGCAATACGAGCAGCGCAAGGTTGTTGAGGGGCTCTCCACGGAGATTCCCGAAGGCAAAGTCACCATGATCGTCGGTGCCAACGCCTGCGGAAAGTCCACGTTGCTGCGCGGATTGTCCCGACTTTTGAAGCCAAGCGGCGGCGCCGTGACGCTGGACGGCAAGGACATCCACACCCGCCCGGCCCGGGAACTCGCCCGTACGCTGGGCCTGCTGCCGCAGCACCCCACCGCGCCCGACGGCATCACCGTCCGCGACCTCGTTGGCCGTGGGCGGTACCCGCACCAGGGCTTCTTCCGGAGCTGGAGCGCCAACGACGACGCCGCGGTGCAGCGCGCGCTCGATGCCACAGACACGCTGGGGCTCGCTGAGCGGAGCATCGATGAACTGTCCGGCGGGCAACGCCAGCGGGTGTGGATTGCCATGGCCCTGGCACAGGAAACCGACGTCCTGCTGCTCGACGAGCCCACCACATACCTGGATCTTGCCCACCAAGTGGAGGTCCTGGACCTGGTCACGGACCTCAACCGCAGCCGCGGCACCACGGTAGCCATCGTGCTGCACGACCTCAACCTGGCCGCACGATACGCCGATCACGTCATCGCCATGAAGGGCGGCTGCATCGTCGCCGAGGGCCCCGCAACCGAGGTGGTCAACGAGGAATTGGTGTCCAACGTTTTCGGCCTGGAATCCCGCGTGGTTCCGGACCCCATCTCAGGAACCCCGCTGATCATCCCGATCGGACGGCATCACGCCGAGCCCGCACGAACCAACGAACTGGAGATCGCCTCATGAGTGCACAACCGATCCAGGCCACTGCAAGTGCCGCCGTGGAACCCATGACCCTCGCCTTCGATGTCACCGTGACGGCCGTGCAGGAGCTCAGCCCGAACTTCCGCCGCATCACGTTCGGTGGCTATTCGCTGCGTGGTTTCGGGGTTGCCGGCGACACTTTGGACCTTCGCGTGAAGCTGATGATCCCGTCCTTCGACGCCGACGGCAACGCCATTCCACTGCCTCCCTTCAACATGGAGGAAGCCGGCTGGTACAAGGAATGGCTTGCCATGGATCCGTCTGTCCGCGGCGACATGCGCACCTACACGGTCCGGTCGGAGCGGCTTGATGCCGTGTACCCGGAGATCGACATCGACTTCGTGATGCATTTTGATGAGCACGGCAACGGTGGTCCCGCCGCGAACTGGGCCGTGGCCGCGAAGCCCGGCGATGCCCTGACCATCATTGGCCCCAACAACCGCGCCGCCCAGTGCACCACCGCGGGTGCTTACGGCGGCATCGAATGGCGCCCGGGGTTGGCCCAGCGTGTGTTGCTCGCGGGCGATGAGACTGCGGTCCCGGCCATCAGCGCCATTCTGGAGAGCCTGCCCGCGGACATGACCGGCCATGCGTTCCTCGAGGTGCCGTCGGCAGCAGATTTCCAGGACATCACCACTGCAGCTGACATCGAGATCACCTGGCTTGCCCGCGGCGCGGCCATCGGACGCTCGCGCCCGCACGGCGAACTCCTTAAGGAAGCCGTTGCCAAAGCTGTTCCCGTTCCGGGCTGGGTGGGCCTCAAGGGATCGGACAGCGCTGCCGGCCCGGAGCCCGAAGACGTCAACGTGGACCAGGACATCCTCTGGGAAACTCCGCAGCGCATGGATGCAGCAGCTATTGAGGCCACCAAGAACCCCACCCTTCCCGCCGGCGCGCTTCCGTTCTACGCTTGGATCGCCGGCGAAGCGTTCGTGATCAAGGAGATGCGGCGGTACCTGGTGCGCGACGTCGGCATCGACCGTAAGCAGGTTGCGTTCATGGGTTACTGGCGGCGAGGCAAAGCGGAAGGCTGACCCTCTCGCACATTCCAACCGCCTGAGCGCATCCCTCTCTCACATTCCTACCGTTTGAGCGCATCCCTCGCTCACATTCCTACCGTTTGAGCGCACCCCTCGATCACCTGTTCACTTCAGGTTGGCGAGGGCTTAACCGGGGTCGGGTAGTTTCGGTGGGGTGCGGGAGGATTCAGGGGGCGGGAAAAACGCTCGACGGCGGTATGTCGCCATCGGGGATTCCTTCACCGAGGGCGTGGGGGACCCGAGCAAGGTCCTGCCCAACGGGGTCCGCGGCTGGGCTGACCGGGTGGCCGAGAAGCTCGCGAAAGCCCAGCCGGGTTGGGAGTACGCCAACCTTGCCGTACGCAGCAAGAGGTTACGGCACATCATCGATGAGCAACTGCAGCCGGCCATCGACATGGAGCCGACGCTCATCACCCTCTATGCCGGTGGGAATGACATCCTGGACTTCGGCACGGACATGGAAGCACTCCTGGATGACTACGAACTCCTGGTGGCGCGGCTGCGTGAAACTGGCGCAACCGTAGTCCTGTTTACGGGTTTCGACGTCAAGGTCTCGGCCGTCCTTGAGCCTTTCAAGAAGCGCAACACCCTCTACAACGAACGAGTCCGCGGGATCGCCTCCAAGTATGGTGCCTTGCTGGTGGATTACTGGTGCTTCGATGCTTACAAGGATTCGCGGATGTGGTCCCCGGACCGGCTTCACATGTCCAAAGCCGGACACAAATACCTGGCCGCCCAGGTGCTGGACCATCTGGACATTCCGCACAAGATTTCGCCCAAGGAATGGGAGCCGCCCACCCGTTTGACCCTCCGCGAGTGGGAGCGCCGGCAACGCCGCTGGGTCAACGACTGGGTGGTGCCGTTGTTCGGCCGTAAGCTGCGCGGAGTGACGCTGGGGGATTCACTGCAGCCGCGCTGGCCCCAACCGGTCAAAGTCCCGCGCAAGGGTGGCCTGAAGAAGCTCATGGAGGCATACCCGCGTTACCATCGGCGGTAATACGACTTTCGTGCCTCGCCATAATGAAATTGGTGAGAAGTTGGCCAAGGAAATCATGAAGCAAGCCAAGGGAGAGGACACCAAGTGAAGCTCGAAGTAACAGCCAGCCGCGACGGCCGGCTTTGGTTCCTGGAATCAACCCAGATCGAAGGTCTGACCACGCAGGCCCGAACCGTGTCCGAAATCCCGGAGATGGTGCGTGACTTGGCATCCCTGCTTACAGGCCGCCCCGAAACGGATTTTGACGTCCACATCACCTTTGACGCACCCGAAGTCACCGAGCACCTCAGGGCTGCTGCGGAGTTGGCTGCCAAGGCTGACGAGCTGAAGGCAGCGTCAGCGCGGGAACGTCACGAGGCCGCGATGGTGCTCAAACGCCAAGGGGTTACCGTCCGCGATATCGGGGCCGTCCTGGGAGTCTCGCACCAGCGAGCCCAGCAACTCGTCAGCCACTAACACGTACCTTCGTGCTTGCAACTGGCAGGAGCCCGGAAAGCTCAGCTGTCCAGCAGGTTCTCGTAACCCTCGGCGACGCTGGTGGCGGTGAACTCGATGATCTCGAAGTCGGCCACCCCGTTGCTGTAGAACGGGTCCTGTGCCAGGGAGGCGTCCAGGGCGTCCCGGTCCACTTTGGAGAGCAGCACGCCTCCCGTGGCTGGTACGCGACGTCCGGACGCAAGGAAGATGCCGTCGTCGAACGCTGCTTTAAGCCAGGCCATATGGCCCGGTCGGTGAAAGTCGACGATTTCGTCCGGAACTTTGTAGGTCAGGGAGACTACGAACATGCCGTCAGCCTATCGCCAGGGCAGCGTGCTGGGAGCTACCAAGTCAGCGGATTCTCATAAGATGGACCCATGAATCAACCCCGCTGGCTGAACGCCGACGAACGCCGCGCCTGGCTGGCCCTCCTGAGCATCAACACGTTGCTCCCCTCGGCGTTGGATACCCAGCTTCAGTCTGCCGGCAAGCTGTCCCTCTTCGACTACAACGTGCTGGCGATGCTCTCCGAAACCGAGGGTCGGTACCTTCCCATGAGTGAGCTCGCGGCCCGCACCAGTGCCTCGTTGTCGCGGCTTTCGCACGTTGTCACCAAGCTGCAGAAGCGCGGTTGGGTGGAGCGGCAGGCGCACCCCGGAGATGCCCGGGTGACAGTTGCGCATCTGACCGACGCCGGCATGGCCACCATCGTTTCGCTGGCCCCTGCGCATGTGGAATCGGTACGGACCCTGATGCTTGATTCGCTGAGCCCCGACGACGTTGCCGACCTCGCGCGCATCGGCGAGAAGATTGTTGCCCGGCTGGATAACAACCACTGGATCCTCCGCGATTCCTAGCAGCTGTACCGGGCTTTGGGGCTGTGGGCGCTGAAGTGGCAAACTGGCGGCATGGATTTTTCTGCCCGCTATGTGGCCTTGGGAGACTCGTTCACAGAGGGCGTCGGCGACGACGATCCCACGCGCCCCAACGGGGTTCGCGGCTGGGCTGACGTCGTGGCCACGCAACTCGCCCTGGGCAATCCGGGGTTCGGCTACGCCAACCTTGCCATCCGCGGGCGCAAACTCCGCCAGATAATGGCGGAGCAGGTGGACGCCGCCGTCGCCATGAAGCCCACCTTGGTGACCCTCTACGCCGGGGCGAACGACATCCTGCGGCCCAAGATCGATATCGACTCGCTTTTGGAGGAGTACGACGCCGGTATCGCCAGGTTAAGCGCGACCGGCGCCACCGTGCTGCTCTTCACGGGTTTTGACGCAAAAGGCTCCAAGGTTTTCAGCGCAATGCGCGGCCGCACCGCTATATACAACGAACTGGTTCGCGAGATCGCCGAGAACCATGGAGCCTTGCTGGTGGATTACTGGCGGTTCGATGAGTACGACGACTGGCGCTTGTGGGGTGAGGACAGGATGCACATGTCCACTGCCGGCCACCTCAACATGGCCAAGCGGGTACTGGATGTCCTGGAACACGAGCATGTGATGGACGTAGCCGAGCTCGCGCCCGTCAGGCTTTTGAACCGGGTGGAGACATTGAAAGCCAACGCGCGCTGGATCCGGGAATCTGCCGCACCGTGGGTGTCCCGCCGTCTCCGTGGCGTCTCTTCCGGCGATGGCCTCAGCCCGAAGTACCCCGAATTGATCAAGCCGCTCTAGGGGGAAACAAGGAGCGACCCGCCACGGTCCCGTCGGTGTAATGGCGGCGGGCTGTGGGAGCGTATGATGCCGGATTGGTCTTAATTTCGCCTGACCCGTAGAATAGTTAGGCGCTAGGTAGTGCGGATCGTGTGCAATTGCTCCGGTTGGTGGTGAGGTCAGTCTGACTGACATCCCGGTGGCCGGTAGTTAGGGGCTCAAGTTGCGTGCATTCCTGTATTCGCCCGGTATCCCAGGACCTGAGTTATTGCGGTCTTGTGGCCAGCCTTCTTCGCCGCACTTGATGCGGAAACTACCGAAATGGTGTGGACCCGGATGCGGACACTGCCTGTCGCACGGCAACGCAGGAACATCTGCACGCCGTTACATTCAATCTTTGGAGGAGAGTCATGGCAGCACACTGCCAAGTGACCGGAGCCGAGCCGGGCTTTGGACACAGCATTTCGCACTCGCACCGTCGCAACAAGCGTCGGTTCGACCCGAACATTCAGAAGAAGCGCTACTGGGTTCCGTCCCTGCGCCGTAATGTCACGCTGACCCTGTCGGCTCGTGGCATCAAGACCATCGACGTACGTGGCATCGACGCAGTCGTAGCCGACATCCTGGCACGAGGAGTGAAGCTCTAATGGCAAAGGACAAGGACGTACGTCCGATCATCAAGCTGAAGTCCACCGCGGGCACCGGTTACACCTACGTAACCCGCAAGAACCGTCGTAACGACCCGGACCGCCTGGTCCTGAAGAAGTACGACCCCAAGATCCGCCAGCACGTCGAATTCCGAGAGGAGCGCTAAACACATGGCAAAGAAGTCCAAGATTGCTCGCAACGAGCAGCGCAAGGTCATTGTTGAGCGTTACGCTGCCAAGCGTCTCGAACTGAAGAAGACCCTGGTTGACCCCAACGCGACTGACGAAGCACGCGAAGCTGCACGCCTCGGCCTGCAGAAGCTGCCCCGCAACGCCTCCCCGATCCGTCTGCGCAACCGCGACCAGATCGACGGCCGTCCCCGCGGCACGCTCCAGAAGTTCGGTATCTCCCGTGTTCGCTTCCGCGACATGGCTCACCGTGGTGAGCTCCCGGGTATCACCAAGTCTTCCTGGTAATCACGAAGCTCTGAAAGGGCCGGCAACCGTTATGGTTGCCGGCCCTTTTTGTGTTTCAGGACCCTCTCTCACGTTCCCGGGGTTTGGTGTGGTCGCTCGTTCACGTTCCAACCGTTTGGGGTGGTCGCTCTCTCACGTTCCCGGGGTTTGGTGGGTTCGCTCGCTCATGTTCCCGGGGTTTGGTGGGTTCGCTCGCTCAGTTGGTTGTTCGACGGCGGTGGTTGGGTTGGTTGGTTGGGTTGGTGTGTGATGGGCTTCACTTGGGCGGTTTGTGGGTGTTTTGGGTGTTTCGTCCGCTGTTTTGGCGGGGTTTTCCTTGTGTTTGCGGGGTTTTTGGGTGTGGTTTGGGTGGATTTGGTGTGGGGGTGGGGCGCGTGTAAAGTTATTCGAGTCGCCGCCGCTGATGCGGAATCATGGCGACCGACTCCCTTCAAAT
>NZ_JBHVAL010000024.1:0-43055 GCF_042667405.1 Paenarthrobacter sp. NPDC057355
GACACCGACGACGCCGATGTAGCCCCCGACCAGAAACCGGCCATCGAGCTGAAGAAACTCCAACACCTCGAGGACAGCAACGGTGACGGGGACGCTGACGCCGGCGAAAAAGTGAGCTATGAATTCGTGGGCACCAACACCGGCAACGTCACGCTCCACAACATCAAGCTCTCCGACCAGAAGCTCACGGATGCCGGCGTTCAGATCCACGCCCCAGCTGACTTCACGGCCACCCTGGCACCGGGTGAATCCGTCACCTACGCGTCCGGGACCTACAAGGTCACGGAAGCCGAAGCGGCGACCGGGCTGGTGACGAACAGCGCCGACATCACCGGCACTCCGGGTACTGGTCCTGATGTGACCGATGAAGACGCCGTTGAACTGCCTTCAGCCCCGGCCTCGGTCAAGCAGGTCACGCCGAACAAGCCCGCAACCATCCTCGCCGGATTCGCGCCGGCTGGTGATGGCGACACCACGTTGCAGACCGGACTGGGCCTCGGGGCAGGCATCCTCGCTCTGCTTGGCGCGGTCTTCGGAATCAAAGCCTGGCGGTCCCGTAAGCCGCTGGCCGCTGCCTCGGATTCATCCACCGAACAATAGCCAGCCATAGGAAGGCGGTCGCCCAACCCTCTTGGGTGGCCGCCTTTGCCACACCCAAAACCAGGAGCCAGAGTGCATAACAAAAAGAAGGCAGCACTAGGGATATCGTCCCTGCTCTTCCTCGGCGGCGCAGCCGTTATGGGCGTCCAAGCATTACCAGCGGAAGGCCATCAAGCGCCCTCAGCAGTTGAACTGCAGATGCTCAACCCGGAACCTTTCACGACCAGCACAGCAAGCACCAGCCCCGCGCCTGCCCCCGCTCACGTTGAGGCGGTGCTGGGTCCGAACCAAGTCACCGCACCGGCCGTGGGACTCCACTTGACCTTGGTCAACGGGGCACGGGGAACACAGGGAACCGTCGAGCTACCGGACCCGAACCGGGCGGCGGTCTACCAGGACTCCGCACCCGTGGACGCTTCTGCCGGGGCAACAGTCATTGCCGGGCACGTGAACTTCCCGGACGCCTCCTGGGCGCCGATGTCGGCCATAGCCCGCCTCCATGCCGGAGACCTCATCAACGTCACCAACAGCGCCGGGCAAGAACACCGCTTCTCAGTGACGTCCCTGCAGCTCTACCCGCAACAGAACCTTCCCGACGAACTGTTCACCACCACCGGTGACCGAGTCCTGCACCTGGTCACCTGCGGAGGGCCCATCGAAACCGTCAACGGCCAACCAGCCTTCACCCACAACATCGTCATCACCGCCACCCCGGCAGAAAGAACGCCATGAAACCGGCCAAGCTGACCAGTCTCATCCTCGCGACCGTCCTCCTTACCGGATCCACAGTGACCTCGGCCGCAGCGGGGCCCAAGGACTACAGACCGTCCGGGTCCATCGGGCAGCTGTATTACAGCAACACCGAAGTCCGTAACGTGCTAGGTGCCGCGACCAGCGCCGAAATCCCTATCGGCAACGGCGTGTACCAACGGTTCGAACACGGAACGATCTACAACTCCCCTACATGGGGAGCGCATCCCACGAGCCCCGGCGACATCCAAACCAGATTCCTCTCCAGCGGAGGCGCAACCGGCGAGCTGGGATTCCCCACGACGAGCAAACGGCTTTTTGCCGGGGGCTGGGTTCAGGGATTCGCGAACGCTGACGTCATTTGGGGCCCAGGAATTGGCGCGAAAGTCATTGGTCACGACACGTACCAGAAATGGTCCAGAGCCCCCGGACTGCTCGGCTGGGCCGTGAACGACGAAACCGAAACCGCTGACGGGAAGACCGTCCAAGACTTCGAACGCGGCTCCATGGCCTGGACAAAGGGCCAAGGAGCCCACCCGGCTCAAGGAGCCATCGGGGACCGTTGGCGCGAATCAGGCGGCAAACACAGCCCGCACGGAAACCCCATCTCGGATGAAATCGGAGGCTGGCGCGGCCGTGGGATCTTCCAAGTTTTCGAACACGGCTGGATCTATTTCTCACCCGCAACGGGACCGCACAGCGTCTGGGGCGCCATTGGGGCTTTGTGGGCGCAGGCGGGGCGCGAAGCCGGTCCCCTGGGCTACCCGATCTCGGAGGAAACCCGCGCAGGTGAAGGGGTGTTCCAACGTTTTGAGCATGGTACCGTGTTCCACTCCCCCGCGACCGGTACCTACATGACCACGAGCGGCGAGATCGAGAACCGCTTCGTCGCAGACGGAGGAGGCGCTGAAGGTGAACTGGGCTACCCCACCAGCAACAAAACACCGTTCGCCGGCGGCTATGTGCAGTCCTTCGCCAAGGGAGAGATCATCTGGGGACCTGGCGTGGGCGCACGAGTCCTCGGCCACGGCATCTACCAGAAATGGGCCGCCAACCCGGGCCAGTTCGGATGGGCTCTAACGGACGAATGGCAAGACCGGCGCGGAGCGCGCGTGCAATTTCAGCACCGCGAAGTCATCTGGGACTTTGCCACGGCCGAACTCTACTCGGCCGAACCAGTTGACGCTTCGACGGTGGTCTTCCTGGGAGACTCACAACTGGCAGGACCAGGCATCGACTCCTGGGCAGAACAAGCCGCCCAGAAACTAGGACTGACCCACCAGATCGAGCACGTCTTCGGCGGTCTCGGCTACACCAGCGGCAACATCTACGCCGGTGGAAATGCCGAACAAGCCCTGATGTACGATCGGGTTTTGCTCCCGCAGGGGAACCCGGGCGCAATCATCCTTACCTTGGGCGGCAACGATGCAACCACCGGGGCCAGTGACGTGGCCATTCTGGAGGCCGCCAAGAACACCTGGGATGAGCTGGCCCGAAAGTATCCGCACACAAAAATCATCGTCAATGGCGTCATGTCCAGGAACGACGCGAGTCACACCCGACGGCGCCAAGTAGATGCCTTGATCGTCAACGCTGCCAAGGCCCGCGGCCTGCAAGCCATTTCCGTGACCGGCATGGCTTCAACTGCAGGCGCCGACCTCGACTTTCACGACAATGTCCACCTCACCCAAGCGGGCCATAACAAGGTCACCGCATCGTACCTGCCCTTGTTGAAGGCAGCGCTCAGCCGCTGACACCCAAACGACCACGACACGAACAAACGAGGCACCTCAGAGCGTGTGAGGAAAACTGCCCGGGGAATGAACAAAACTTGAAAACACCAGACTGCACCAACAACTACTGCCTCGACGGATGGATCTGGAAACAGATGGGCGAATTCCCCGACGGGCCCTGCCCGGATTGCACCGCAGATGCAGAACACCCTGAGACCAGACAGAGCCCCCGACGCCCGGGGCTCTGGGCGAGGATCTCAGCACGCCATAAAAGATGAAAGGTGGACCGCGCCAGTAACGGCGCGGCCCACCCTTCTTTGAACAATCTATGTTGCTCCGCTTCCTAGCCCGATGCGGACTCTACAGCTGAGGGCTTGGAAGTCCACACAAGCCCCTGCAGAAGATCAGTACCGGTGGCCGCCAAAAGAACTGCCCGATCGATGTTTATCCCGTGAAGCCTTGCCCAAAGAAACCCTGGCTTGGCAAAGGCAAAGCGAACTAAGGCCGTGGCGTACCCCCACGGAAGGAAGCCCAGTCCCCGCTTCGCGGAATTGTGATTGGGCTCCATTTCCAAAACCAGCACAGCACGTGAGGCCACATCGAAAGGCCACTGCAGACGGACCAAAAGATCCCGAAGGTCCTCCCACACCGACGACGCCATGCCTTCGTCTGTAGACGCCTCCGCCGGCGACACTGTGGCTGCGATAGCGCTCAGATGTTCATCAGCTTTGGGACCAGTGATCATCAGACCCGCAGAGTCGCCCACAAAAGCTACCCGCTCCTTCCACCACCCCTTCGCGGAGATTCTCTCGGGCGCGACGCCGTCGCGCTGCGCACGGACCAAGGAAATAAGTTCCTTCCGAACCCCCTTGACCACCCACGTGCGAGGGTGCTGAGTTGACGCCAATGAAGGGCGCTTCGTTACCTCCCACACCCACGACAACACCTCATCGGGTAGAAGATCCGGAAACTCCCCTACCAGAGGCCGAGCCAACGCCGGCAGGACGTGATTGAGAAGAAGCTCCGCTTCCGGCCCAACCCAGCAATTTTCGCGCGCTGATTCGACCAGAGCCAGAAAGGCCGTGTCGGCTGCCCCAGGAACGGCGGCCGTATCGGTGCTGTTCATACCTTCACGCATCGCTCACCGCTTGTTCGCCTAAGGACGCCGGCCAAAGCCTCCAGTTCCCTCACCGCCTGCAGCAGGAGTGCCTCGCCCTGGTCGGACAGTTGCGTCCCCTCGCTAAGCCCGGATACAAACTCTCCAACGTACTCTTTGACGTTCGCCGATGAGGTGACGACCAACGTAAGAGCGTCTGTCGGAACCAACGGCGCCTCCGAGGCCTTCCGAACCAAATCACCGACTACACGTTCGGCGGTTTCACGCCGAGACACGGCCCCAACGCTGCGGGAAGGCAAAGGTAAGGGCGCCGTTGTGGGCTGCCCTGACCGCGCGGATGCCTGCACATATCGAGAGACCGACATCTGCGAGACCCCGAGTACCAGGCTGACCGCCAGTTGATCCATCTGAGCCGCCACCAAGGCGCCCGCCAAACGGCGAACCTCCTTGTGCCCGGGCTGCGGCTCCAGATCTTTGACCCGTAGCTTCTCTGCAGCGAGGTATGTCTTCCACGCTTCTTTGCGTGCTGCCAGTGGCTTCAAGTTTCGAAAGGGCATATAGAGCGACAAGTACAAGGCCGCTGCCTCTTCAACACCTGCTCTTCCCGAGGGCCACTGACGCAGCGGCTCCCGCAATTCGCCCGGTCGTGGGATAGCACAGTCCAAGCCTGTCGGGGCGGTATGTGCCACGTAGTTCGATTGCCGTGTTGCCAATGCTTGGCGGGCGGATTCATTGTCCTGCGTCATCGCCCACCCCCGTGGAGATCTTGGATTGGACGGGGCCGGTCATCCAGAATTCTATTGTTTAGTAATAGAGTTTGGCTGAATGTATCTTGCTCCAGCAAGGAGTCAGGCAAGATGGTTCCATGCCGCGCCTCATTAGACCCACCCTTCCCGCAGAGGTGGAAGCAGCCATCGCCTTCATGGGTAATCGCGCACAAGCTGACATACTTCGCCACCTGGCCGTTATGGGTGAAGCGAACATCGGCAAGTTGGGCGCTGAATTGGAGATGACCAGACCCAGCCTCAATCGACACCTCAAGTCTCTTGAGGATCTGGGCCTCGTTATTGGAGACCCTGCGCCGGGTCTTCGCCAAGGTCGAGACACAACATACACGCAAGCTTCGCGGCGTATTAGAGAGTTGAGCGACGCGTATATTCGCTATATCGCGGGCAACTAGAGGTCGGTTTTGCTGGATGCCGAATGAAATGAACTTGGGCATAAGCTAACGATAACATGAATGAAACATGTTTCGAAACATGTTTCAAAATTCTTTATCCGCGGCCAAATCTTCGGCGTTCACTCGGTCAAGTAGCTCGTTGATGGCGTTCAGAGTGCTGGTGTCTATATCGCCCAGCGTTCGCGCTGCAATCGATTTGAGCTTGTTACGGCGCATCTTCTTCAACAGAAGGAGTTCGCTCTCGATTCGCTGGGGCAGCTCGCCTGACCCTCCCGTCAGGTAGGCTTCGTTCACTCCAAAGAATTTAGCCAGGGCTGTAAGCGCTTCGGGTGGAATAGGTTCCGGTGACTCCCCTGACCGCAACCGCCACCATCGCGTGCGTGACAGCTCGAATCCGTGCTCTCTAACTCCGGCTTGAACGTCCGCGAACTCGTAGGGTTGGCCGCCTTCGGCGACAACAACATCTAAGAGTAGGTTAATCTTTCGGGCTAACACCTCAGCCTGCTTGAGCCTTTCGCGCGGGTCAACGCGTTCCGCCATCTACGTCCCCCGTTCGAGTCGGATGAAATTCACAATTTTTTGTACCAATCGCGGACTTCCGCTTCCCAGCGTATCGGTTCAGCGTTCCATTCTTGGGTGTGCCCGGGACAATCAAAGGTTACTAGTTTAGCGGCCACATGGGTTTCGGCGAATCTTAGAGAGCTGGCATAGGGGACGTAGGGATCACTTCTGCTGTGGAGTATGAGAGTTGGTGTAATCATGGGAGTCCTTGCCAACTCCGTCTCGAATGTACGGATATCCAATGGGGAACCCAAGCCGGCAACACGGCTACCTAGGCGAGTATGAAGCAAGGAGTAGACCATCCTTCCTAAGGCACTGGGGTAGCCGCGGTGGGAGGCATTGGCCTTGAGGACTTCGCGCCACGATAGGACAGGGGCCACGAGCACCACGCCGATAATGAGCTCCTTCATTCGCGACTTGTGAATCAGTCGAAGGGTCAGGGCAGCGCCCATAGACCACCCGAAGATCACGCACCTTTCCGCGCCGAGGTCTTTGGCGAATGCCAGTGCGGCCTCAAGGTCTTCCCACTCTGTCTCCCCAAACCTGTGTCGCCCCGTGCCCACGGCAGGACCTTCCGCATCATTTCTGTAGGAAATAACGAGCGAACTTAGTCCCAGCTGAGAAGCGACGTTCACACCGCGGAGTGTTTGGGCACGTGTACTTCCATGTCCATGAACATGAATGGCCCAATTCTTCGTCCCTTGGTTGACAAGCCACGCCGGGGCTGGCCCGTAGGCAGTAGGAACGATGACCTGCTCGCTCGGGCCCAAATGCTTGCCAGGTGTGGCGTCCAACACGCCGCTCCAGTTCCCTGCGGAATTCGCTTCGAACCGGGTGGGAGAGCGCAAGAGTTCGCGGCAAACCGTCCCGCCTTCAGTCCTGATAACGGCCCCCACTATCGCCGGGTCTCCACCTCCTTTCAGATGGAGACCGAACGTGCCTTGCGAAAGCGTCCGCTTGGTTGATGGGAGAGTGATGGACTTCTCGGTGAGGGTAACCGGAAAAATGTCGAACTTACGTTCATATGAGCTTGCTGAAGCCAGCCTTAAGGCGTATACAATCCCAGCGAGCGCAGCAATCAGTGCGGCACCGAGGGCGCTTGAAATGATCTTCACCGAGGACGCTTTGAGAGCTTGTCGAGGTACTCGGCGGCTTGCGTAAGCGATTTCAGTCTCTCTGGGCCCAACCGAGCGCGCATGCTGGTGTCCATAGCCATACAGTCGTGTACCTCGATGACCATTCGATGCAACCGGGCCAGCTCCCAGCCTCTTTTTCTAGTCAACACCTGTGTGTTGAGAGTAATAAGGGCGTTTCCTTGGACAGCCAATTTCCAAGTTGGGTACAGAAGGTCAGTGACCTTTTGTGTGTCTACTGGTTCCAGCCATTCCCGTAGTCTTCGGACCGCGGGAGGGAAGGACAAACCAGTGCAGAGGAAGAAGAAGGAGGCACTGTGGAGCCAAGGGTAGACGAGGGAGAGCATGGCCACTGCATCCAAATGCCCTAGATAGTGCGTCCAGTCCATCAGGATTATGATGAGGCTCAGAAGGAGCGCGAGGTAGCAGCCCGAGCCTACTGCCGTGAACGCTCTCCGGTATAGGGTCGCAGTCCAGAATTTCCGGAATCGGAAACAGGTCACTGCAGCCGAAGCCATGCTCGCGCCTATGAAGGCGTATTGAACGGCAGAGTACAGCGCGACGCCACCTTGATCCCCGTAGTCCTTCATGAATTGGGCCGATGTTAACGGCACTTCCATGAAGCAAACAAACAGCAGAACCACACACAGGCAGACAGCCTGCATTGCACAGCGGGCCCAAGACTCAAACGTCTGCTTTGAGTACTCCAATGAGGAGGCTCCACGAATAATTCCTCGGACTAGAAAGTAC
The DNA here is from genome assembly GCF_042667405.1 of Paenarthrobacter sp. NPDC057355. Taxonomy (NCBI): domain Bacteria; kingdom Bacillati; phylum Actinomycetota; class Actinomycetes; order Micrococcales; family Micrococcaceae; genus Paenarthrobacter; species Paenarthrobacter sp. NPDC057355. The sequence goes on from NZ_JBHVAL010000024.1 coordinate 7,825, forward strand.
ACGCCGAGGAGCAAGAGCAGGTTGGCCGCAAGGTCAACCCAGTTGTGTCCCCCCAGCGAGGTGTCAGTGAGTGTATACAAGTAGTCGATGTTTAGAAGCATGGAAGTCGAAATGAGAGATGAAGCCCAGAGCATGCTCGGATCTTTACCTGCCCGCCAAGATCCGACGATGATGGTCGTGAGTGCAAGCATCATTCCTGCCGCGGCGATCTCCATTATCCAAACACCCCCTCAAAGCCACCAGGTTGTGTAGGGCTGTCTCTGATGGCCGTAGCTAGCAAGTCGGCTAGGTACTCTGCCGTCGCCTCTCGGAGGGTCCGAAAGTCAGTACGGAATAGAGCCCTTTGTACAAGGTGGCGTGGAATATGTTGAACAGCCGACTCCACAAAATTGCCGCCGCCTGGCACCGAATCATGTTCGAGGATCATGTGAGCAAACTCGTGGAGTACATATTGTTCTCGAAGGACTTTCCATTCGACAGGGGGGTAAAAGACCATATCGGCGGACTTGCACGGAAACCAAACCCCACAGGCGCTTGTCCCGAGCAACTCCGGCGCTTCGATAAGGAGAATCTTCCTCCCGCGTCTTTCCTCCATGACTGCTAGCAACGACTCGAAAGTCAGTTTGCGTGGCAGATTGAGTTCGCCAAAGGCTGCGGTTGCTGCCGTATACGCCTCATTGTTCATTGATCGCAGTTTGTGATCGGGCACCGCAATCCTTCCGCAGGCTTCGTGAAACATGGTTCGAAACATGTTCTAATATTGGTTCAAGAACGCGAGTTGTTCACCCAGGGTGACAACACGCGCAAGAGTACCAAGGAAGCCAGAGGGATCACTTGTCAACCCGTGCGGAGGGAAGGAACCGAATGAACACAGGGAGTCTCGACCTTCCGACACACCGCAACCCATCACCTGCTTTCTGTCACAGGAATGGCAAGGTTGAGCACATGACACGTGCAAAGGTTTCCAAAGTTGGGCGCCCCAGCAAGGGAGAGCGCATCGCTTTCAACGTTCGGCTCCCTGTCGAAGAAGGCATGAAGACTAGGGCCTTGGCCAAGATCTATGGTGACGACGCCGGCCCCCTAATTGCCGAGCGCTTCATGGCTTGGCTGGCCACCATCGACCTCGAAAAAGAGCGCACCCAGGAGGCTTTGCCTATCGCGAAGGCCAGTTAAACGAAGAGGCCCGCTTGCGCGGGCCGTAGCTTCGAGAATTTTGCTGTTCAGATCCATGATCTTGGCGGGTCGAGATCTGAACTTTATTCAACACCCACCCAGTGGGTGGACTTCTGCGTACCTTCCAAAGAAAGGCTGCTGTTGGGTTCTATCGTACCGGCTGTTTTGCCGCCGTCAACATACACCCCGCGCCCAAGCGTGCCGCGTGTCGCTTCTGACTCCTCCCCCGCGGGTGCGTGGGCCGCGCTAGCGCCTCTGCTCGCAGGCCAACCCCGAGTCCGTCTTTCCCGCGATGGTGGCAAGACATATCCGCAGAAACACGAGCGCGACCTGACCGAGCGGCTGCCGACATTCCCGGCAGCGGTCCGGATTTTCGGGAAGGACGGTACCTGCAGGGCGATCTTCCTCGACTTTGACTCTTCCGTTGCTGGTATTGACTGGGTTGAGGCCGACGTCAGGGCGGTACAGTCATGGCTTTACAGGTGCGGCGCCAGGTGGATTGAGGACTTCTCCCCCAACGGCGGCCGCCATGTGTACATTCCGTTGGCCGAGCGGGTGACGTTCTCTCAGGCGCGTGATCTTGTCGAGGCCCTGGGCACCCGGTACCGGAGCCTGGACAAGTCCCCGCACCAAAACTTGAACCATGGGTGCATGCGTGTTCCCGGCTCCCTGCATAAACGTGGTGGTCACCAACAGTTGGCGATGAGCCTAAACGCCGCCTACGACGTCGTCCGACGGCCGAACTCGTCAACGGTATGGCGGGCGATGACTGGTGACTTGGCGCAGGAAATCGCCGCTGCTCGCGCTCTTCGCCTGGAACAGAGCTTCCCCGCCACTGTCGAGGCGCCGGAGGCACAGCTGCAGGCTACGGCCGCCCAGGGACGGATGTCCCGCGCCATGGCCCAGCTGGCGGTATCAGGGCTCTATGACGCCAACCGTTACGCCACCGATTCAGAGGCCCGCCAGGCGGTTCTGGTGAACGCGGCCGCGGCCGGCCTTTCACTGGTGGATGTCCAGCGTCGGCTGTGGCAGGGCCACTGGCCTGGGCTGGCGTCACTCTACGCCCGCTACGGCTCGCAGAACCGGTCCAAAAGCATCCAGAGGGACTGGACCGAGGCATGCCGTTACGTCAAAGAAAACAAAGGCAAATCAGGCGGGAAGAACAATGCCCATATATCGCACACAAGCCAGCCTTTAACACAGGGGGGCGCTACCGGCATCCAAGGAATTCAAGTCAGCGTGAGCCGAGCCGCTGAGCACCAGTACATCCGCGTCTGGCGTAACGCGCTGCGCTTGCTCGAACATCGGTATCAGGACAGTCGTGATGGGCAGGCAAAGAGAATGATCTTGCGGGCATTGGGCGAAGCTGCACACATGACAGACTCTCGGTTTATCGAATTTGGGTGCAGGTCAATTGCAGAGGCGACTGGGCTCTCCTACACCACCGTCGCTGCGCATTTGAGGGAGCTACGGCAGGAATCACGGGCGCTGATTACACAGACTGATGCGGCTGTACGGACCAAAGCGGACCAGTACCTGCTCACCATCCCTGAAGACATCAGGGAAGCAGCCGAGGACTTGTCCTGGCAGAAAGGCAAAATCCATGCCCTGCGCCCGGTCTTCCGAGAACTCGGGATCCCGGCCGCGTTCGTGTACGAGGCTCTCGAGCAAGCCCACGAACCCCAACGTCAAGCGGACATCATCCGCCAGACCAGGCTCTCGCGCACGGCAGTGGAAGACGCCCTGCAGGTCATGGTCGCATGGAACATGATCACCCGCGACCGAACCGGCGCATGGACAATCGTGGCGAGCACATCACTGAAGGACCTCGCCGAGTACTTCGGCGTCCTCGAAGCCGTCGCGGACCAGCACAAAAAGCACAAGAACCACCGGGAGCAATGGAAAGCATGGCTCGGTAAACGCGCCCACACGTTCTCCGAGCTCCTCTCCCCCACAGATGACTACCCCTGGGACCAATTCGAAGGCCCACCCGATGAATGGACCCTCGCGGACATAGCCTTCACAGCAGCCGGCTAGCAGCTCAAGCCGGGCCCAGAAAGCAGCCGCGAAACGTATCGGCCGGCGCATCTCATCAACTTCCATGGCAAAGAACCTAAAAGGGACAGCCCCGACCAAGGCGCCCCCGGCTCTACGGCTCCCCCGTGTGCACAACAGCCGCCCACCGTCTTCGCTAGGCTAAGGGCGAGTTGCCGTGTCGACTGAATGAGCATCCGCCGACACGGCAACCAACCCCGTTGACCTAGACTATGCGGCTTGCGCATGTCTTCTAGCTTGGTGCTGCCGCCAGCCGCCAGTCCTCACTTTGAGTCGGCACTGAAGGTCGGCGCCAAGGGCAGGATCAGGCCCAGCCTCTCGCACGCATCCTGGCTCCGTATTTCAGGGACGACTACACCCCCGCTGACATCATCCACGCCCTGGACGTGAAACCAGACGGCACAGAGCACCCCCATGACGGCTTCCACCGCGCGAAGAATTTAGCTCAGTTGCTCCAACACCGGCTCAACTACTGGCGTCTGAACGGTCAGCCTGTCTACCCGCGGAGCAAGCGCCTTATCCAGCGTTCGCAGCAGCTCCGGGCACAGGCCGAGGCCTGCCGCCAGCGGCTTGAAAAGGAAGCGGCCGCACGCCGGCCAGCTGCCCCCGCCGAATCCTGGCGGACCCGGTACGCGGACGACTACCAGAAAGGCCTCCAGGAGGCCGCCGCACACGGCACAACGCACTGACACCCAATGTGGACCGCTTTGAGATTCATCCTCCGGTTTCCAAAGGCTGATTGTTCGCCGTCACCCAAGTCACCAGCGATGCCTTCCAGCCTCGCTTGGTCACCATCGCCCACTCCCCTTTCATCTCGGGGGGGCAGGACCCAGCGGGCCGCGTCCTATTTGGTCAGGGCCAGAAAAACCACAACGACCGTGACCGCGGACAGCACGGCCAAAAAATAGTACGCCGCTATTCGCAGACGACGAGCACGTCGATCGTATCGTTCATAATACGAACGATCATCTAGCTTTTCCATGGACAAAAGACCTCAATAGGATTCGCAGTATCTGCTGATACGACTGGACTTGACAGCATACTTGCAATCTCCATACGCTCTCAGGGCGAGCCTACTATTCATCGATTCAACATGACAAACCGGGAATATTAGCCCAAAAGAATGTTCTACTTAGGAATCCTAAAGAAACAATTTCAGGCTTGGCCCAGAGGGTATCGGCGCGATCGGAAAGCACATTTCCGCATGACGCCGCTCCTTGCTGCAGACGCTAGGGCTAGCGCATTCCGCCGGGCCGCCACCTCACTCCTCACCGCCACCCGAAGCCAACTCCCCGCAGCATCGCGCGGGCCAAGCCTGCAACTGGCTGCGGGCTGCGGAGCTTGCCCCCCCGCCTACACGATCTCAACGAAAAGACTCACAAAGAAAAGAATGTTCATTCGAATTATCAGCATGCGTTGAATTCCGATATCCATGTGTTCCTAGGAGACGTATTGCACATGCAAAAGGCGTTGGAAATGTGAAATCGACTGAGGTGCCCCTGGGTGCTTATCCGATCTTGAGGAAATCTTGAGCAAGTGGCGATGTTTATACGGGGATCGCTGCGGCGAGACGCAGATTAGGTTTAGCCCCTAAAGTCCCACCCCTCGAGGCCCTGGAGCACCCCTCCGCTGCCCTACGCAGCGTTGACTTGGTTAGGACTACCAGGTTGTCCAGGACAGCCGTCACGGAAGCTCTGGAGATTCTTGCTGCATGGAACCTGGTTAGCAGGTCAAAGACTCTGCAATGGACAATCATGGCCACCACGTCCTTGAAAGAACTTGCCGAACAGCTCGGCGTCCTCGAAGCCGTGGCACGCCAGCTCAGGAAATACGTCCAAGATCGCATCATTTGGCGCGAATGGCTATCCAAACGAACCCACACCGTAGCCGAACTGCTTTCCCCTGCAGACGACTACCCCTGGCACCTGTACGAAGGACCGCCCGAGGATTGGACCTTGTCCCATCTGGCCTTCGCCTAAGCCAGCTAGGTTCAGCGGGGGCGAGACTACTGATGCCCCCAGCGTTCGTGTGCAGACTGTTTCGTCATTCGGGTCGCGAGCCCTACCTTGGCCCACGAGACGCCGGCCGTTCTGGCCTGAAGCACCTTCTGGTTGAGACGTTCCTGAGCCTGTTCCAGGGCTTCCACGGCTGCTTTAAGTTGTCCGACTGCGTCAGCGGGTCCAGCATGAGCCATCCACTCCGAGCGTATTGCTGCCTCAACGTCGACGGATGGATTGGCAAACCCTAAAAGCGGCACGAAAGCCTGACGTCGCGGAAGGTTCGCTGCCCCTCGGGCGGAGACGCGGCACCACAATGGACCTTCCCATCCGCAGGAACAGAGAGCGCGCCAGCCTGTAACGTCGTCGTCCGGGACTATCTCGTGGTCCCGACGATCTGGATGCCGCTGATATTTGCCAGTTACACCGCGGACAAGGACGACCCCGCACTGCAGATCTACAGAGTTGCGGCCGTCCGACACTGTCGCAACCAGCGAACCCTCGTGGTTTGAACGTTCCATAACCGACCACTCCCCTAAAGCTTGAATACGTCAGGATATCCTGACGCTGGGAGTCTATATTGCAAGCATGCAATATGCCGCTGGTGACGGCGTCCCGTTCTGGAACGCCGATGCACCTGCAAAATCTCGACACTCACGCAATTGCTTGCAATATTGCAATCATGCAAGCAATACATATTGCAATATTGCAATGTTCTCTGAATGATGTAGACTTGCGCTGAAGATTGCATGCAATATTGCAAGCAATACATATTGCAATACCAGAGAGGGCGCACATGACACGCGTGATCGCAGTAGGAAACCGCAAGGGAGGTGCAGGAAAGACCTCTTACGTGCTCAACCTTGCGCATGCACTGCAACTGCAAGGCCTCAGGGTTCTGTGTGCCGACTTGGACCCGCAGCGGAACCTCACCGACGTCTTGATCGGAGGCGACGCGGAACCTGAACTGACCCTGTTCGATGCTTTGTATGACGAGCGCCCAGGGACTCTCGGTCAGATTGTCGTCACAACGGACTTTTCTGGCATCGATCTTCTTCCAGGCGACGAAGCACTGGCGAGGATCGAAGTCGAAAGCATCATGGCGCCTGAAGTCCGGCTAAAGAACGCCGCTGACGGAGCAAATCTGGAGCAGTACGACGTTATTCTCTTGGACATGCCGCCAGCGCTCGGGCGGCTCACCATCAATGGCCTTATCTATGCTGACGAGGCGCGGATTGTCGTTGACTCAGAATCGTTCAGCGTCAAGGGTGCCGTCAAGTTCATGGAATTGACCACCAAAGTGCGGGGGAGTGCCATGTACAACCCTGGGCTTGCTGAACCGCGAATCGTCATCAATAAATACGCGGGTACCGCTGAGCACATGTATCAGCAGAAGACCCTGATGGATGCTTATGGCCCCGCCGTCCTGGTGCCGGCGGTGCCACGCACGACAGCTATTGCTGATGGGCAATCGGGCCGCGTGCCCCTGAGCAAGATTTCATCGAGGGGTGCCATAAAGGCCGGAGAAGCCTTCACTCGTCATGCAGTCGCAATCAAGAAGGAACTGAGTAGCAAATGACCAGCATCAAAAGGCAACCACAGGTACCGGCAGGCGCAGGAAGCCAGGCACCGCTGGCCAGGGCCCCACGAACCGACATTGTGGACGCAGTAGCAGCCCCGAAAGCCAAAGCCCCAGAAGCCAGCACACCGCCGGCGAAGAAGAGGACCGTGACCTTCACCAACAGGCTCGACCCAGACCTTCTTGACTGGATGGACGCTTACAAGCAGCGCACTGCCGTTCCCATTGCCGCCCAACTCGATGAAGCTGTCCGCGACTTCATGGAGAAGAAGAGGAACGAAATGCTCTAGAAATATTGCAATATTGCAATACCGCCCGAGGGAATGCCAGCCCAATTTGAGTCGCCAACCGTGAACAGGAGCCTAGACATGGATTGGACAGCATTCGGGCTGGTTGTAGGAGGCCTTTTTAGGTAGCTTTCACGCAGCAGCCTCTGATGCGAGCAGCTGCGAGAAGAAATCCAACAGCATCGGCTTCGCCTCCTGGCCCATGAGCTCCTTGCCGCCAAAGCGGTAGACCTCATATCCGTTGAGGCGAAGCTTGCGGTCTTCTGCGACCATCTTCGCGTACAGATCCGGCCGGGGCACGTTGTTCTCTGAGTAGTGCTGGACACCGTCAACCTCGAGCACTACCCGGCGACGCCCACTCATTAGGAGAAGGAAGTCCATTCGCTGGCGGGGAAGCGTGGCGCCAGTGCGGCGCGTATACGGGTCGTAGTGCAGGTAGACCTGAGGAATCAGGGCGGGGATCTCGAAGCCCCTGGTCCCGTAAAGGCCGGCGTAGGTGTCAAAGACAATTTCCTCCACCGAATTGCCCTGCAACGAAGCGCGGAGGCGACGGTAGAGGTCGAGACCGACATCCCGCTCTCCAACGCCTTCCCAGGTTCCTTTACTCCGCCACCATTCGATGAGCTGCCTCCAAGAGAGGCCAGCATCCTCGAGTGGCCTGTCGTAAACAAGGCAGTACTGCGCATTGCGGGTGATCTCAATCGTAATGTTGAGCGCGTCTGTGAGGACGATATGAGGCTTGGGCCCGTTAGCAGCAAAGACAATGTTTCGGAGCTCCCCATTGACCCCGTGAGTACCGCTCAGGGCGACGAGGTGGGAAAGGGCCGGCGTCTGATACTCCTCGTTGACCCTCAATGCGAGATCAAGCAGTTCGGTCAGGCTCTTTTGACTCAGGCGCCGCCGGACATAGTTCCTTTTACTGCTGAAGGGCGGGGGCTCATTCTCGCCGAGCGGATCAAGCCCGAATCCAACGCAGACATGCTCAAGCTCATTAGCGCTGGCCGCGTACAGAGCCTCAGCTATCTCATGCGTTAGGTTGCGCCGGTTCAGGCGCAGAGGCGATGGATGAGGAGTCGTCGTTGAAGTGGTCGCAGCAGTTACGGGATGCAGGCCTTCGGAACCGAGCGGATCCCCAGCGGAGTCATTGGTCACATATCTAGCATGGCGGATGAGGCGTGCAGGCTGAGCCGAATAAACCCCCGCACTGGGCCATTTGCGAGAACCCCCTCAGGCGTCCATACGATGTCGCTGGCGTAACAAACTCGTCCTTCCTACCCTCAGTGCCTCAATTCCCTGCCGAGTGCTCCCCATCTCTCCCAGAAAGGGTGGTTTTCGTGGACTAAGACGTCCAGCGATGAAGGAAGAAAGTCAGCGCCGAGGTAGCGGCGCTGAATCTGAACAGGGCCTCTTGCTCGCTGCTGAGCCCCGGGTGCGAACCGTTGGTATGGCTCATCTTCCAGAAACCCTTGATGTAGTCATTCTCGCCGGGTTCGAACAATCCCGAGTTGTCTAACTCCTGGATAGCATTGCCTCCTCCGCCCTGACCGGGCCTGGGAACGAAGCCTGCCTCCGCTTTAGCGACATCGACTAAGAAGCCCTCCATCGTTGAGCGAGTGGCCGAGTTGCAGGCCTCCCAGTCCTGCCGTTTGAATGCTGAGAATGCTTGTTGGTAGTGGTTCGCCGATACGGCGAATCCCTTTGCATTGAGGGCTGCTTCCAAGTCCGAGACCTGCGGGGGGAGGGGAATCTCTTCGGCGCCCACCGGGCCGATCGACCATTTTCCGCCGTCGAAGCTGAGGCTGAAGCCGTCTTCCAGGAAGCTCAAGCGCAGCTCATCTACCCATTTGGGTTCGTTGTTGCCGTTCGCTCTGTCATCGAGGATTTTGGTTGCCAGAGCGATAAGGGATTCTTCGCTCGGGTCTTTGCCGAGGGCCATGCTGACGCGAGTGGGCAAGTTATACCAGCTCCCACCGGGCTTGTCCTTGCCAGGGTCGTTCTTCCCGAGGTTCGCGTACTTCAACAGGGCCGTCAGCCGACCATGTCCGTAGCCTGCGGCGAGCTCGCTGATGATCGATTCGGTGCGTTCAGAGAGTGGCATGGATGCAGGCTACCTTGGGGCATTTGTGAGATTGCTAGAACACACCAAAACTGGTCGTTTTTGAGGTCACCGAAAGGTCTGCCATCGGCTGCGGCGACACGCCGCAAGGAGTGTCACCGAAACTACTCACCGAACCCGCCCTGGGCCATTCCATGGAATCAGTCTCGGGGTGAGCGCAGGCACTTTGGGCCGGCTAGGGATACGAGACGGAGGAGTTGTTGGAGTCATCCCGGCTCGAGAGATGATCGGATCAACTCACTCCTTGATGACATCCATAGCTCCTTGATTCATAGTGAATCAAGGAGCTAGACTAGAACCCACGAAGAAAGGAAAGCTGATGCTCACCATGGACAGCGGCCTTGCCGCAATGCATCGTCAGGCGCTGCAGCGCCAGGCCCGGCAGCGCGTCGATCTGCTTGACGATCTTCGGGCGGTTCAGAATGTGGCCCAGCGGAACTTCAGCCAGCGAGAGATCGCCGAGGTTCTGGCAACCAGCCAAGCCAAAGTTCACCGCATGTTGAAGGCAATCGAGCGCAGGGGAGGAAACCTCGAGCTGGATCCCGAGGAGATAATCCTCCGCGCCTTCGCCTACGACACACCGCGGGAAGAACTCGTGGACAAACTCAAGACGTTTGCCTACACTTTCGGTGAAGAGGCGCCGTATCCGCATGAAGGACGCGTCCCGGGCAGTTGGGATCAGGTCGTGGCTGCAGTAGCGCAGGGTCTTCTCAGTGAAGAAGAGTTCAACAGCGTCAGGGCGGCCATTGGCCGCTGAAAGGGAAGAAATCCATTCCGCCCTCACTGACCTTTTCGCGCCCGGGGGTGCCCTCAATCAGCGACCGGACGAGTTGACCAAATACTTCGATGATCTGGCAATCGTACGAACAGCGCACGCGTACATGCAGCTGCAAAGCGACGTCTCGGCCGGTGGACAAGCGGTCGTAGTGACGGCGGGGCCACCGGGAGCCGGCAAGACTGCAGCCCGTAAAACTATGTCCCTCGGCGGGTACCGGATTATCGACGCCGACATTGCAAAGGACCTGCTGCTTATGGAAGCCGAGCGGCAGGGATTACTGGCGTACCGGCACTCACACGTGCTGCCTGACGGTCAGCCTGTAAGCGTCCGCGAGGTATCCAGCCACATCCATTCGATGTCGACCCGGACGGTTGACATCGTTCGAGGCCTGGCTTTGGCAGCAGGGGAGAACATCGTCATTGAAGGCACGCTCTTCTGGGACCCCCTCGTTACGCAGTACATCGGTGAGCTCTTCGATGCGGGGTACGAAGATCTCGATGTCGTGGATGTAGAAGCCTCCCTGGCCATTGTGCTCGAACGGGCAAAGGAACGGTGGTGGGATGATCGCCAATCCGAAGATTTGGGCGGTAGGTTCGTTCCCGATCAGGCGATTAGCACCTGCTTCCCAGATCCCTCCGGAGCCTCAGTCTGCGCCACCAACGCCCTGACCCTGGCCGAGCGTGCCGGTTCCGAACTCGGGCGTGGAACGCTGCGCAGATTCGACGTCGACCCCCGAACGGGAGAGGTCATCCTGTCCTCCGAAACTATTTTCAGAGGGCCATCACCGCATTAGGCATTGCAGTCTTCGTCTTCCGGGCAGCAGCTTGTGAGAGCTTTGCGGTATAGGTCAGCCTGACGTTCTCGATGGTCACACGTGCACACGGAGCGCCGCTCAGAGATCCGTTATTTGGGGTCTACTTCGATGGACTCTCGTGTAGCCATATCGCGCGGTCCAAATCCCGCGGTTCGACAGACAGTTTCGTGGCCGCGAGTTTGAGGAGGTTCCGTCTGCGCCATCCATGGCCTCTATCAGGTCTGCGCCACTATCGGTATCGGCCGTTGTGCGAAGCGCACGGTACCCGGCAAGGACATTGGTCGCTGCGGCCGAGCTCGCGCGCAGGGAGTAGGCGGAATTCAGTGCGCAAAGCGCAAGAGAGCCGCGAAACTCCACCGGGGCGCTCCAACCGGAGGGGTCGCCGAGATCCTTAGCAATGGCCTTCACGAGGCGATCTAGTTCAGTATCGTAACTGGGATTCGACAGTGCCTGCGGGACCCTGAGACCAAAGCACATTCTGGGGGATGCCTCCATCCGAGAAACCTAGCCATTTGGTCGTTTTGTGGCCGCATTGTGTGGCCGATGTCTGGCGCGAGCCGCTTGGACTGCCTAGTCCGCAGTCGATGAACGGGGCGGTAGGTGCCGGTACAGGGTAGTGCGTGCCAGCCCTGTTTTCGTGACGATCTCCCGGATAGTGACTCCCTTATCACGAAGCATCGTGGCATGTTCGAGCTTGTCGGGATCGACTACGGAGGGCCTTCCGGTACGTCGACCGTTGGCGGTAGCCACAGCACGGGCATGGGCAGCTCTTTCGGCCGCGTATGTTCGCTCCATCTCGGCGAAGAGCGCGAGCATGACAACGGCCAGCTGCGCCATCGGACTGTCTGGGTCCGAGGTGTCGATGGGCAGCGGATCGGCCAGCGTTCGGACACCCACGCCGCGCTCCTTGAGCTCGTGCATTAGGTTGAGGGTGTCGCGGACTGTTCGGCCAAGCCGGTCCAAGGTGTGCACGACGATTACATCGCCCGCTCTTGCATGGTCCAGGGCACCTTGAAGGCCGGGCCGGTCCCTAGTGGCCCCGGACTTCTTGTCGGCAAAAACCTTGGTGATACCGATGGCGGCCAACGCATCCAACTGCCGACCCAAGTCCTGCTTGGCCGTCGAGACCCTCGCATATCCAATATCCATGCTCGAACCGTACCGAAAGTTGTCTCTGTGACGGCCGACTATTGCGCATGTTTTGGAATAACAAACGGGACATCAAAGTTACAGGAATCCGGTGGCGCTGAACTGATGGGGAAGTGTCCCGGGCAAGCGTCCCAGTTCTAAGGAAGTGGGACACCCCGTTGCTCGTGTGTTAGCACCGAACTTCCAGCGGGGTCACTGCCCGAAGTTAGATGACCGTAGGCGTAATGGGCAGTTCCGTTACTTTGGCTTTGCTTTTCATTGGCGCGAACCATTCAGGGCGGCCGAGGTGATGCTGCCTATAGGACCAGGCTAGGACATCGGGTAAGCCGAGAAGGGGTTCTTCGGATGGCTGGCAGTGATGAACGATGGAGTCACGGCTTAGTTGCTTGGCGGCGCGGAGGTCGTTTGCCACGTACTCATCCTGCTTGAGCAAGTTTCGTTTGTCGAAGATGAAAAGTTCGGTTCCAAACTCACTGTGGATCTCGGGGAGTATAAATTCCAAGCAGCGCCGCCTTGCGCCCTCGCCGGTGGTGTCTGCCTTGTCGATGGGTGCACAGACAACAATTTCCAGGCCGTCGTGGTTTGTTGCCACGAGTTCTGTGGCTAGTCGAAGCGAGGTGTCTTCTCTGTTCTTGAACATGGGAGCTGCATGGAGGGCATCTCCGCCGTAGAAGTCGAGGAGGGTTTGTCTCGTGGGTTGGAGTTGGTCTGGGTTTACGACTGCCAAGCCGACAATATAGAAGGTCTTGGTGTGTGTCAGATCGAAACTCTCGTCGATGAAGGCCACGGGATTTTCGTTGCCTGCATAGTGCTGCGCTAGTTTGCTTACAACTCCTGCGATGACAGCCCCCACTTGTGCCCGTTAAATGGAGCAGCCCCAGGCAGTCCGTAGACATCTGGGGCTTGACGCCTCACCGGCAGGAAGATCAATTTGAAACCTACTCCGGCCTCAACCTAGAACTTCGAACGGGCTACCCGCGTTGCTCCAGATTAGTCTAACTCCTACCTGCATGGACTCAAAACCACGATGCCGGGACTTGGAGAGACCAGAGGGGGAGGTCGCCATGCTGTATAGCCGACGTTTCACGGCTCTGGTAAATGTCACGGCTCCCATGCAGACTGTGTGTCAGGAAACCCTGACAGGAAGGCGTGAGGCTATGGGCTGGACCTCCAACGACTATCAACACGAGGGCTGGGTGGCAGAGATCGCGCCCGACGGGCGGCTTTCAGGGTCTTCGAACGGGGCAGGAATCCTTTTCCACGGGATCACCGGACAGTACGAACCGGCAGGGGAATTCCACCCTGATGAGGAGATCGTTCCTCACGATCTCATTATGAGTTGGCGGGGTGCCTGCACCTGCGGGTGGCAGGGAGAGCTGTGGCAGCGAGTCCTCACGGCAGCGGAGGCAGACTTCGACGCCCGCAAAGAATACTGCCCTCCAGGGGGCGGGGCTTTTGTTTCCGAGCCCGTGGAGGACGCCGTTCAGGACGAGTGGATGATCCACATCGCACCGTCCGAAGCCATTCTGGGTGTTGAAGCGGCCGCCAAAGAACACCGGCAGGCATCGCACCGCCTGGATAAGACCGTCGCGGCCGCCAAAGCTGCTGGGGCTTCCTGGGCAGACATCGGCCGTGCCGCAGGGATCAGCCGCCAAGCCGCCCACGAACGCTGGGCCGATAAATAACCGGCCACGCACTATTCAGCTCAGCCCCATCATCAAGGAGGATCCATGTCACGCATACGCATCACCGTCTCCCAGACCGTGGAAGCAGAACAAGAAGACCTCCAGCAAGCAGCCCTAGGCTTCCCCAACGCCTGGCCCTTACCCCAGGATCCGGACCACCGTCTATTCCTGACCTCCGAACCAGAGTTCCTGGCCGAGATACTGGGAATTGAAATCAGGAACCACCTCTTACGGCACATGCCCGAAATCTCCCTACTCATGCCCGTCCGCGGGCTGTCCCTACCTGGGGTTTCGTGTGGGTAGATCTTTGGGCCGCCTAGTGGGTTGGTCCAGGACCGTAAGAACGTGGGTCATGCTTGGAGCGATTTTGCTGTTTTTGAGTGCAGCAGTAGTGCTGGTCATTGTTGACCAATTGGCGCCCTCTTCAGGCTGAGGTCCTGATCCAGGCGTCGCACTCTCCAGAGGGCGGTGGCATCGGTTCATTCAAGAGCATGTGGCGAATCGCTTTGGTGCTTAGAGTTCGCTGAGGTGCCTCAGTTGTGGGTGGTCAATACCGTCGGGTTTCATGACCCCGTTCTTGTCTGCGTCCATGAAGACGTTGTAGTAGACGGTGGACGCTCTGCCGGCGACGCCGCTGAGTGTTCCTGCCCGGTACACGAATGGAAGGAGATCGTCACCGACGATTTCGCTGATCCAGGCGTCGCACTCTCCGGAGGGCAGGGACATCCGGTCACCCAGCAGCTTGTGCCTGCCTGCGATGGAAAGCGTCGTTACGAAACCTGTCAGGTTCGGGTTCTCATTGAGCCATGCCAGCTCGGCGACGTCGCCGACGACTGAGATGGCAGCGTGCCGGTCCGTCACTGAAGGGTGGCTGATCGAAGGAAACGGTGACCGTCCGTTCACGGCTTTGGTCTCTGGACCGTGGATGCCTTCCGGGCCCAGCACCGCGGCCCGGAATTGCCGGACGGAGGCCGCATGTTTTGCCCGGATTTTGGCGCGGAGGTCATCAACATTCATGACGAAACCCTATCCACTGGCACAGACACTTTACCCGGCGTACAGGCTCTACGGACGGCCAGGGCGTGTACCAGTGATGGAACGAAGCCGCACACCCGGCCCCGATAGCCTGATTCGGCGGGTTCGTGGTCGGGTGCTGCGAACGGAAGCTATTTCCTCGTGGCGGCGGCCTTGAGTTTGGAACCGGCGGTTAGTTTGACGGTGTGGCCGGACGGGATCTGGATGGTTTCGCCGGTGCCTGGGTTGCGTCCGGTGCGTGCTGCACGGGTGGTGCGTTCGATTCCGAGCCAGCCCGGGATGGTGATTTTCTCCCCGGCGGCCAGAGACGTCTCGAAAACTTCGAATAGTGCAGTAAGCACGGCGTTCACGTCCGTGCCGCTGGTACCAGTCTTGGCTGCTATCTGTTCAACAAGTTCATTACGGTGCATTGCCATTCATTTCCTTCTGGAGTTCTTCGCGGCTTTCAAGCCCACTACGGGCAGGTCACAGACCGTTCGTCACACACAACCACGGATTTCCCCGTTACGGACGGCACGTCTCCGGGGAGGGAGAAGCCCTTCTCCCGCCCCGGAAGACCCAAGAGCGTTCAGTGTCCCTTGGATTGCCGGCAAGACCGTCCTGTACCCGGCTGCTTGAGTACTTGGTGGAATGCCCCTGCCTACCGACACAACCCATGCACAGTCCAAAACGTGACGCCACCCTTGTGAGGATGACGAAGGCCTGGCGCCAACCGAGGCACCGAATATACCCATGGAATCCGTTCCTGGTTGTCATGCCCAGTGAGGATGACCGTCCTGGGACAGACACCTTCTCTGGTACTCGCTCTCCACGACGTTTTCATCGAGGCTGTAGGCCTCGTTGGCCGCGACCGGAGTACTAAAGGCCTCGGATGGCTCAAAGCCGGGACGCGCACGTCTGCCTCCGTATTGGGCCTCCTCGGTTCAGGAACCGGGGTCCGGTATTTGTTTGCTTCTGGGGTGCACGATGATGTGTCCTGTTGCGGCGTTCTCGCGCACGGCTTCTATCCCAGCGACGGTGTCCTGGATGGTCGCGAAGGGCGGCGATACTGCGACCACTGTGCCCTCTGCTCCGGTGAGGTGGAACAGGAACCCCGTTCCGGGTTCCCAAAGAATCTCGAATCTGCCAGCCATGAAACCCCCTTTGTTGTTTGGCGCCCCCATTGGCGCCGAACTTGATCCGCCGGACAGCGTACCCGAGAAGAACCCGCAGGATCTTGTCACACCGGCCTCAGCAAACCGCTACCTGTCAGCGCAAACCAAGGTGAAGACGCGCTTCTGATGGGCACGCTTTTGGGCGTGTGCTCTAGAACAGGGTGGGTGCTTCCGGGTCGTTGCCCGTGATGAGAGCTGCGAGTACGTCGGGGCGGGTGGTTCCGTGTGTGGTGAGTTCGTCGCGAAGCGCACGGGATTTTTCGGTGAAGCGCTGACGGGGCAGTCCTCGCCAAGCGAACTGTTGTCCGTTGGAGGCGCGGCCTTTCTGCCGCCGGTCGAGCATGTTATCCAGCACGGTTCCCTCTACGAGGTGCGTGAGTTCGTCGGTGGTGGCTCGAACGCATATGGGTATGTCGCATGTGTGCATGAGCGGCCCCAGCGTGTTGAGTTCCCGCCCATGTGCCAGGGCGTAGGCGAAGCGGTGGGGACGAACTGAATCTGTGCGCCCACGCGCGTTGATGGATAGCCGCCCGTACCCGTCGTCAGCGATAGCACCGATCCAAAACCAGTGCCCGCGCTCACTGTCCTGCTTGATGACCTTTGACCAGAACCGTTGCTGTACTGACTGGGAGAATACGTCAACCATTCACACCTCCTAACGGATAGCACGGAGCCACTGGTCAGTGGTGTTCACTTCCGGGGCTGGCCTCTGACGCGGCCTTTGCTTCTTCGTCCTGCGGCTGCGTGTCGGTCTTCTTTGAAGTCCTGGCGGTCTTCAGTAGTCCGAGCTTACGCAGTGACTTTTCGTCCCAGCCTCCGCGCAACGCGGCACGCCGTGCTTTCACGGTCTCTGCTTTGGCTTCCTTGTATGCAGTCTCCGCGTTGGCTTCCGCTTCAACTGCATCTTCGAGCGCTTTGCCCAGAGAGATTTTCACCTGTTGCTCTGCAATGACGGCTTGTTCAATTCGCTCACTCATGATCAACAGTCTATTGCTGTCCGGCGCCGCATGCCGCAACGAGCCCCGCACTCGTGTAGCGGGTGGATGCGCTGGGCGCATCCACCCTGTTTCGGTCCTGGACGGACCTCAATAGTGGGTGGGTGGCGGCTTGGGTTTCAGCTGTCCACAGCCGGGGACAATTCTTATGGGTTATCCACCGCTACGGCTACGAGGGAGCTAAATCAGGGGCTCCCAAATTCCAGCCGTGGATAACCCGAATTGACCCCAACCATGGACAGCTCATGGGTCATCTTCCGGTTGCACACACCACAAACGGTGCCGGGCGGACCTAAACGACGTGGCGTGCACAACCTCCCGGAGATTCGGGAACTGAACAAAATTGCAAAAGACCAAGAGCGCAATGCACGTATACTATCTGCAATAGATGCCGCAGTTCGCGGCTAGCAGGCAGATGGAGGGCGGTGGCAGTTCGATGCACGGGGGCGTAACGTTCTTCCGTGGCACGGGCGCGTCAGCCACCGCTTACCTTGAATCCGACCATCACCGCGCGGATGAGTATTACCTCGAAGAGGACAGCCAGCTCGCAGAGCGATTCGTGTACGGTCCCGAAGGAACGCTCGACGCGGTTGATTCTCTTGATGCGGCGCGATACAAGCAATGGGTTGACTGGGTTGACCCTGACACTGGCGAAGTCCGTGGCAAACCCAAAGGGCAGGCACGCTTACGTCAGGACGACGGTGTTATGCGCGATCTTCCGGCCAGTCCACGTTTCGCTGAGATGACCGTGAACTGTGACAAGTCACTGTCGGTTGCGGCTGCCCTTGATCCTGCGGTTAGCGCGGCACTGGATGCGGCACAGCGGGAGGCAGCGCAGGCGATGAGCGAGTTCGTCGCCGGGAACGCCGTGACCCGTGTTGGTCCGATGAGAAGCCAACGCTTGGTGAAGGTTGAGAGGTTCGAAGCTGTCGCCGTCGTGCACAAGACTTCACGTGCCGGTGACCCGCACCGGCACATCCACGTCCAGTGGAACACTCGCGTTTTTGCCGAAGGAAAGTGGCGCGGACTGTGGACCACGCCGACGCTGAAACAACAGGGAGCGTTACGTGGAATCGGGGAGTCAACAATCCGTTCCCATGAAGGACTGCGCACCGCTTTGGCGAACGCTGGGCTCACGTTCGACACCGCCACTGGCAAAGTGGTCGAACTCTCCAAGCACGCTGAGCTTCTCTCCAAACGACGAGCCCAAGTGCAAGAGAATGTCGCAGCCCTGGAAGCAGCATGGAGGGAAGACCACCTAGGACAGGACCCGTCACCTGAGCAACGGCGCGAGTTCGACTTCAAGGCATGGGCACTGGATCGTCCCGGCAAAAAGGCCAAGACTCGCGAGGTCTCCCAGGCTGGCTGGATCGAAGAACTGCACGCAGCCGGGCTGCCAACAGAAGGATTCAACGGGGGAGCATCCGTAGCCCGTTCCTTGGCTGAACTGGATCAGGAGAAGATCGCGTCCGAAGCGATCGCGGTCTGTGAAGGTAAGGCGTCTGCCTGGTCCCTGCATCAGCTTCAGGCCGCCGTCGCTGACCAGATCGCGGCTGCCGGGGCGATAGCCGATCGTGCCGAGATCAATGCCTTCATCACTGACACCGCGAAGCACGCCGCACAGGGTGCCCGTTCGATCAGTGACCCCCGAGACGGACACATGCCAGATCACGTCCGCCACATCACCAGCGAACGCGTCATTGCTGTTGAAGACGAACTCAAAGCACGCTTCACCGCCCGCGTTATCGCCGGCGAACCAGTGCAGCTCGATCCACGCGCCTTCGCCGAGACGAACCTTGGCCAAGCGCAAAAACACGCAGCCCAGATCGTCGCCGGCAGTTCCCGTCTGGGTGTCGTCGAAGGCGCGGCCGGTTCGGGGAAGACCACCATGCTCCGTGAGGCAAAGAAGGTCCTGGACGCCGAAGAGCGGCAGCTCGTCGTCCTCGCCCCGACGCTCAAAGGCGCGCAGGAAGCCGCCCGCTCCCTTGACGCCCCAGCGTTCAGCGTTCATAAGCTCCTGCACTCGAACGGTTTCAGGTGGGATGCGAACGGCCGCTGCACGCGTCTGAAGCTGGGCGAGAGCGACCCGAAGACCGGCAAAACCTTCCAAGGCCCGCGGGGTGAATACCTGCTAAGGAAGGGTGCACGGGTCGTCGTTGATGAAGCCGGCATGCTCGACCAGGACACAGCCCTTGCCTTGACCCGACTCGCGGACCAGTACGGAGCCGGTCTGGTTCTGATGGGCGACCGTGCCCAGCTGCCGGCTGTCGGCCGCGGCGGCGTCCTTGACCACGCCGCGAAGATCGCCGCCGACCACGCCGACATCGATGTTGTGCACCGCTTCACCGATCCCAAGTACGCGGAGCTGTCTTTGCGGATGCGAGACCGTGACAAGCCCGCTGACCTCTTCAACGAGCTCTATACGGGCGGACACATCCGCATCCACACCAGCACCGAAGAAGCACTTGCCGTGATGACCGAACAAGCATCCGCGACGATTCTCACCGGCGGGACCGTCGCCCTGGCGACGCCAACAAATGAGGTAGCGACGCAGATCAACGCCGCCATGCAGGATCGGATGAGCGCTGCCGGTCGAACCCGGGAAGCGAAGTACCAGATAGCCGGCGTTGATGGCCTCACGCTCCGTCACGGGGACACGATCATGACCCGGAACAACGACACGATGCTTGGCGTGGCGAACCGGGAAACCTACACCGTGCACACCACCCACGCTGACGGGTCAATCACCGTGAGCCAAGGCAAGGGCAAGGACATGATCCGCCTGCCCAAGGAGTACGTGGCCGAGTACGTGCACCTCGGCTACGCCTCCACCGAATACGGTGCCCAAGGCGCGACCGAAACCACCGGGGCCGGGCTGCTCGACGTCTCATCGACAGCGTCCGGAACCTACGTAGCCGCAACCCGCGGCCGGGAAGCCAACACCCTGCACCTGGTGGCCGCCTCAACCGAAGACGCACAAGCCCAGTTCGTGGACATCATGAACCGTGACACCGCTGACCGGGGTATCGAAGCCGCCATCAAAGCCCTCGCCCATGAAATCGACGGACTGGATCTTTCCATGCCACCGATCCCGGCCAGCATCACGCGCCAGTTGGAGGAACCACACACCTACCCCGCTCCCGCGCCTCAGCAATCTCCGGAGCCTGCCCCAGACGCACCGGGGCAGGCCGCTGAGGTCTCCCAGACAGCGGAGGCCCAGACCGTCGATACGCAGCTGAGAGAGCGCCGCCTAGCGTCCGAGAAACGCACTTACGAGCGTAAACTCGCCGCCTGGCAGTCCCGCCGCGACGCGTACGAGACGCAGCACGGCTACAGCCCGGAAGCCTGGCAGCAGCTCAACACCCAGGCCGTTGACGCGCACCAAGAGGCCAAGAGCAGGCGCGAAACGATCGAACACAACCTCGCCTCCCTCGCCGAGCAAGAACTTCGGGCCCAGCACGCCCAGCTCGCGGCTCAGGTCAGCACGGCGCGCCAGAACCTCGACCAGGCCGGTGTCTTCTCCCGCCCCGCCGCGCGTCGTGCTCTCGCTGAAGCGGAAACGCGGTACGAGACCGTCTTCGGGGTCCAACCCGAGCTGGACGTACACCCGGAACCGCCCCTGCACCTGATCCAACAGACCCGCGAACAAGCCCTCACAGCAGAGAACCAAGAACTGGACCGCGCCCGGACGATTGAGGAACAAGCCGCCGCGAAGGCCGCCGCACTCAAGGACAGCGCGCCTAAGTGGTGCACCGAGCAGGACCGGCCCAAACCACCCGCCGTCGGGACTCAGACTCCGGAACAGGAGGCAGCGAAGGACCGTGCTTTCTCTGGCCGTGCCGCCCAGAACCAGCGGGCGAAATCTTCCAGCCACACCAAGACGCCAAGCCCCGGCCACCACCGCGGACCGGAACACTGAAGGATGTAAAGGAGGGTTTGACCCGAGGGTGGTAGCGCGCAAGCCACGTCCCTTTAGGGCGGGGTTAGCGCATCAAGTTCCGGCTGGGGTGGGCCGGTCCTGGTGTTCGATGTATTGCTTGATGATGGCCAGGGGTGCTCCGCCTGCGGAGACGGCGAAGTAGGACGGGGTCCAGAGGTGCCCGTTCATCCGGGCCCGGTTGGTGCGCCCGGTGAACTCCCGGCGGAGTGCGTGGGCGGATGCGCCTTTGAGCCGGTTCACAAGTGTGGAGACGGCGATGGTGGGCGGCTATGCGACGAGCAGGTGGACGTGGTCCGGTTCGCCGGGTGGTGCATGTCGCGCGCATGGTGTGCTCGCAGGCGGTGAGCATGGCGTCGTCGGACACGCTTCGGTGGTATTTGGTCACGAACACGAGGTGAGTGTGGAGCATCGTCACGTTGTGACGGGCACGCCGGTAGGTGGTGGGATTAATTGTCGGTCCTTCCGTTTAGGGTCGTTGGTGTGAGTATCCGGCAGCGTTTGTACCCGGAGTCTGGCCAAGTGGCCGGGCTGGTGGAGCACTGCCATCATGCCCGGTTCGTGTTTAATATCGGTCTGGAACAGCGGTCGATGTGGCGCCGGGACAAGCACCTGAGGGGGCCGTTGAGCGTTCCACGGGTGAATGCGGCGTCTCAGATGCGCGAACTCGCGCAGCTCCGGGCCGGGACAGATTGGCTGCGTGCAGGCTCGTCCTCGGTCCAGCAGGCGGCCTTGCGTGATCTTGACCGGGCGTTCATGAATTTTTTCGCAGGCAGGGCGAAGTACCCGAGGTTCAAACGGCGTTCGGACCGGGAGGGCTCTTTCGTTGTCCGGGACCTCTCCGTGCGGCGGTTGAACCGTAAATGGGGCGAAGTGGCTGTCCCCAAGATCGGGCGTGTGCGCTTCCGGATCAGCCGGGAATGGGCACAGATCACGTGCGCGTCTTCCGCGCGGGTCACTCACAAGAACGGTCGCTGGCATGTCGCGTTCACGATCCCCGCACCGGCCCGGTTCGAGCCTGGTACCGGCCCAGCGGTGGGGATCGACAGAGGTGTGGCAAACACGCTTGCGCTCAGTGATGGGCATATGCTCCAAGCCCCTTCGCTCACGAAGTTCGAGCAGGCCCGGTTCCTTCGTCTGCAGCAGCGCCTTGCCCGGCAACAGAAGGATTCCCAACGACGGGGTAAGACGCTCGAAGCGTTGGTTGTATTGCGTGGCCGGCTCGAGAATCGCCGCGCTGATTGGGTTGAGCAGACCACTACGGCCTTGGCATGCACCCATTCGGTGGTTGCTGTGGAGGATCTTAGGATCCGGAACATGGTCCGCCGTCCCAAACCCAAGCCGGCCCCGGGTAATCCGGGAGTGTTCCTGCCGAACGGGGCACGGGCAAAGGCCGGACTCAACCGGGCGATCCTCGCCTCCGTATGGGGTCGCTTCCTCATCCGCTTGGAACACAAAATGCCCGAAGGCACACTGCTAAGGGTTGATCCGAGAAACACCAGTCTAACCTGTGCTGTCTGCGGGCATTGCGCACACGGGAACCGTGAGAGCCAAGCGGTCTTCCAGTGCCAATCCTGCGAATACACAGCACACGCCGACACCAACGCCGCCCTGGTTATCCTAGACAGGGCACTTAACACCACCACGGCCGCAGGACATGCGGTGCCCGGGCGTGCAAGACCAGTCACCGCTGGCAACGCCAACCAACTGGCCGCCTAACACGGCCAGGAATCCCTAGCCTTCAGGCCGGGGAGGATGTCAATCGAGTCGAGTCAAACCCTCCTTTACGTCCCCCATAACGTAGCCGACGTTAGTTCGCCTGTAGCGTCCGTGCTCCCCGTCCGGTGTAGTCACGAATCCTCGCGTCGTCAGGTATGGCCTTTCTCCATATCGCCATACGTTCGAGAACTTCCGCGGTGGTGTTGGCTGCTTCCAGTGCCTGGTAGTCAGTGATGGTCACAGCCAAGGCCAGCCGGGCACTCGAAGAACCATCAGCAGCGGCCATGAGCCGTGCACAGCTGTGAAGAGTTCGATAAGCGTGCCACCCGACATTGGACGGGCGGGCAGCCCACCGACCAACGTTTCCCGCCTTGACGGTCAGGGTCTCCTTGAATGAGTCAGACGGACTGGTTTCCTCCCGCGTTGCTCCTTGTCGGACCCTGGCGTTGATGGTTTCCATCCAGAGGTCGTCGATGCGCTCGTTGAACTCATCGAAAACTCTGATGGTTCCCGGCCTGGTGCGCTTACTAAGCACCTCAGCGGTGAACTGCGGCAGAGCACCCATGGTGTCGGCATCGTCTGGGTAGCCGGCATACATGGCGAAAGTCGGTGCGACGCAGCGCACCAACCAATCGACCAATGCGGGGGTCTCAATGTACAGCTGATGCCTGATCAAGTGCCCGCCCGAACGCTGCTCTTCTGGGCTCATGGCTGCCCCACTGCCGAGGCGCCGTGTGCCCACTGATCGGTCCGGATGTTTCCGTGTTCAATATTGGTACAGCCCTTGAGCGGACCGCTGTCCTTGCTCATGATGATGGGCATGTGGTGGTCCAGGTAGTAGCGGTACCAGGTGTTCAAATCAATGTCGTCTTCGTCGGGGCCGATCTTGTTCCAGCCGTCGCACAGGTCTTGGACGCGGTTCAGTACCTCTGTGTGCCGCCACCACTGGGCACACCAAGCGTGTCCGCCTGTGCGGTACTCGAAGATCGGCGTTAGAACAGTTTCGACAAACTCCGCGAGCTCGTCATCCAGTTCAACAATTGGCTGGTCCATTAGATGGTTTCCTTCCTTGTCAGAGAGCGGCTGATCCCGGTATTGCGGGGCTTCAGTTTGGGGCGGCGGTTTCCCGGGCCTCGGTTCGCGTTCTTCACCGCGCGGCGTAGTTTCCGGTCTTTATGCCAGGGCAGTGTTCGGGCCAGGGTGGCCCGTGATTGCCCGGCGAGAATGATCATCCGGTCGCCCGGGACAGAGGCCAGGTCAGCGATCGAGAGAATTGATTCGCTATGGGTACGGACGCTCTTACTGACGCCGTTGGTGCCGTAGCTTTTCTCTTCCTCACGGTAGATGTACTCGCCCACAAGCTGCTCCAGATCGCCCAGGAACTTGCTTGACACGGCGTTTCCGCCGTAGATCCTCACGTTGGCAACGGACCACATCAACGCCATGCCGTACTCGCCCCAGACTTCTTCGCCTTGCTCGTAGGACTGCAACAGCACCATCGGCAGAATGCCTTTGGAACCGTAGTGCGAGTACTTCTCCGGAAGGCTTCTGATCCGGCAGATGTTCGCTGCCTCATCGAGTACCGCGATCAGCGGAACCGGCAGCCGGCCGGATTTGTGTTGCGCGGCTTCGCGTTCGCCGGCGTCGAAGACTGCTTTGGTCAGGGCCGCGATGATTGGCCCGGCGGAGCCTGTGCCCTCCTGCGAGAGGAGGAACAAGGTGTCTTTGCTGTTTACGAACTCAGCCGGGTTGAACTCGGTCCGGCCTTCGCCCGGGGTGATCCATTGCAGCAGGCCCGTTGATTCGAGGAATTCGACCATTCGAGCTGCTTCCTTGTAGATGCCGCCCCGGGTTTTCTCGGTCAGTTCCTGGACATCTTTGACCCGTGCTGCGATTGAGGTGTGGCCGTGCTTCATGAGCAGCTGCACTGGCTCGTCATCATTCGGGCGGTTGATCCAGTTGAACACCGTATGCAGGTACCGGCCAGCCAGCGCGGCCGCGAACATCAGATCGGTGATCAGTGTCTTGCCGGCAGGGTTAAAGAAGGCATCTTTCTTTGCATCCGTGTCCGCGGTGGTTTCTTCGAAAATGCCGGCCAGGTCACGGGCGTCTTCAATGACCTTTACCGATGTCAGCGGGTTGAAGAAGATCTTGGGTATCACTGGCCCGCAGATCCCCTGTGGATCGAACGCCCACACCTTTCCGACCAAGGCGCGGACTTTCGCGCACACGCTCACCAGATCAGGCTTGTTCGATGTCGCTAAAACTGCGCCAGGCGCGGTCAGGATCACCGGAATAGCCCTGGTGGAGGACTTACCGGCCCGGGAACCCCAAATATCCACGCACGTGTCCTCAAAGGAGGCATACAGGCGTTCGCCTCCAGCCACCAGCCGGGCCAGAAGAATCCCAGGATGCGTTGTCCCCTGAACACCCAGCCGCTTGGCCTTCTTCTTCACAGACCCCTTCCGCAGCGGTTCGATCTGCCGGCCACGGCCCATGAACCGTGCCGCCTTGTCGATTTCCTGCCGGCGGGGCCGAAGTACCGCCTGCCCCATCAAAACCAGAACCGCGGCGGCCACCGGCATCCCGAACCACACCAGCACCGTGTTTGTGTGTGCCTCAGTCCAGGAACCCTGACCCAGGAACAACGCGATAAGCCGATCCAACGTCGTTTGCGCAGCCGTCCAGTCATAGCCGTGCCCGACGGCAGCCTCACCGGCCGGGAACGCGCCGAAAAAGAACAGGGCCACGGACCCGGCCAGCACCAGGAACATGATTCCTGGTGCGACCGGGTTCCGGTGGTTGCGGGTTACAGCGCTCACGACGCTGCCCTGTCTCCGGTCCACGTATGCGGGTTCTCTTCCCCGGAATCATCAAGCAGCTCGGGCAAATCCTCGATCGAGGCCTCCCGGTTATCGACCCACCAGCTGCACTGGCTGATCTGCTTGGCCGGGCCCAGAATGTTGTTCTCGAACCAAGCCTCAGTCTCCGTGCCAGACTCAACCAGATCGTAGGCCTCCCTCAGCTTGGTTGCCCGGATCTCCCGCGCCCAAGGCAGCAGCTTCGGCCGCTGCCGGTCCGTCGCCCTCAGCTCACCCAGCTCCAGAGTCCGTTCAGTCTCCTCGGTCTCGGACTGGATCTCAGCCTTGCGTTCCTCCGAGATCCCGGAAGACTTCCCGCAATCCCAGCACGGCTTCTCCTTCAGCCAAACCGCCAAACCGGCGCGCTTACCAGCCGGCTTCCCTGACAGGTCGTGTTCCTGGGTGTGGCCACACTCGTGATCCACAGAAAACTTCGTCTTGGCCATAATTGCGTCTCTTTCTGGTGTTTGTGGGGGTTTGAAATATGGGTCACTGAGGCTGCGATCAGCCGCGGCTTTACAGGCTGTGCTTTCCCTTGCTCCGGCGACTCGCGGCAATCGCAACGACGCCGGCCAGCACCGCGCCGGCACCGATGCCACCGATCAGGGTTTCGTTATTGCCTGCACCTGTATTAGCCAGCTGGCCCTTAAAGGCCGGCTGGGGCTGGGCAACACTGGCGGGAGCCTGAACCGGAACTGAGCCAGCCTGGCTGGTCCCGGAAGATACGGCGGCCATCGGGACGAGGTTTTGAGGTGCGGACACCACAGGTTGCACCGGACCGGTCCCTGGGACGGCAGGAACCGACGGGGTTACGGGCTGCACGACCACGGGATCCGTGGGCACCACCACCGGGTCTGTTGGCGCGACCACGGGATCCGTGGGCACCACGACCGGGTCTGTTGGCGCGACCACGGGATCTGTGGGCACCACGACCGGGTCTGTTGGCACGACCACGGGATCTGTGGGCACGACTAACGGGTCTGTCGGCACGACCACGGGATCTGTCGGCACGACCACCGGATCAGTTGGGTCGGTGGTCTTGACGGAGTCCTCGGGCGCCGTGGACAGCGGCTCTTGTCCGCCGGGGATCATGGGGGCTTGAGTGGACTGTTCGCTTGGGGTTGTTGTTCCGCCCGCTGGTGTTGGGCCCAGGTCCGCGGCGTTTGCCCCTGGTGCGACACCGAGCATCAGCGCTGGGCCGGCCAAAACAGCCCCGGCAACTACTTGGGCTGTCCGCCGCTTGTTTCCGGGCTGCTTCTTTCGGTTCTTCACAGCTTTGTGCTTTCCACGGCTCATGAGGTTGTTCCTTCTTTCTGTGGTGGTGCTATTTGGTGGGTTGAGTTGTGGGGAGGACCTGTGTGTGGTTGTCCTGGAAGATGAGGGCGAAGCCCGCGCCGGCCGCGGCGGGTTGACCAGGGACGGAAGCAGTACCGGAGCGCCAGGCACTGTCCGGGCCAGGGCACCACAGGGTTTTGGAGGTGATGACGGGATCAGCGCATCGTGGATCATGGGCTGTTGCTGGGTACGCCTCGGAGGTGCCGTCCTTGTGGTGCAGGACCGTGAGCCCGGAATCAGTGCTTACCGTGTCGCCGTCCTCCAGTGCCGTCTTGGCCTTGATCTCTCCTTTGCCTTCGGCCGAGGTGTCGTGCTCTGCCAGGACGTGACTGTTCCCGGCTTTCCAGAGGATCGTGGTCGTCGCTTCACCGGCAGAAAGCCACGTGCTGACCGTGGCTCCAGGGACGGGCGGCAGCAGCGGGATGGTCCGTGGCGCGCCGGAGGCGGGAACGTAGGTCACCTTCCCGCCAGCTGCTGCCCAGATGGAGCCGCCACCGGGAAGCCCGCCAAAGAGGCTGTTCCCACGTTCTGGTGGCTGGACCTGGACGGGCGCCCCGTCATTGAAGACCCAGAACGTTTTGGCCTGGGCAGTTCCACCAACCAGTACAGGCACAGGGCCACGGTCCAAGACCGCGCCTTTGCCTTCATACGGGTGGACGGTCCCCTGCACGACCGCCACACCTGATGCCTCCGACACGGAGATGACAGTGAGCCCGTCACCTGATGCCGCCTTCACCAATCCGGCGTCAGGTACAGCGACTTTGCCTTGCATCGGAATGGCTTTCCCGGTGGGTCCTTCGTACAGGGCCAGGGAGCCGTCGCTGGTTCCTGCCACCACTAAGCCCGCGGCCGCCAACGCAGTCACGTTCTCCGGAATGGTCCACAGCGGCCCGGTCCCGGTAGCGGCGGGCGGCGTTGCCGGGGCCGGGTTGCTGGTGATCGATACTGCGGCCGTTACAGCGCAGGCGATGAGCAAGCCCCCGGCGGCCGAGAGCACCACACGGGATGTGACCTTGAACCGCCTGAAGGAGGTATCGCGTGGGATTTCCGGTTCCGCTGATTCTTCGGCAGCGGGCAATGTTTCAGAAGGGCCAGCGTCGGCTCGGGAAGAGACAGCCTCGGTTCGTCCGTCAGGGTGGATGATGGTTTGCCATGTACCGGTGCTGTCATGGGCTTGAAGGGTTTGAGGCTGACCGGTCTTTGCCGCGTATTCGGTCACCAGCTCACGGATGCGTAGGCGGGTGGTGTCAACACTGGTGCCACCAATTTTGTGGTCAATGCCGTCCAGGCTCAGAATTGCTGACCCGTCCGCTTCGACGGTTGCTGTTGCGGCCATTAGGTCCCTGCCTGCGCTGCAGTGTTCGCGCCCTTCGTGGGCACGGGCAGACCCAAACCTTCGAACAGTTTCTCGGCTCCCAGGTCCTGCCACGCGGGCTGCTCAACTTTGAGAATCCGTTGGGACAGCTGCTCATAGGTCAGGGTCCAGACAGCTTCTCCATTGGCGTTCACTGGAACGGGCAGCCCGTCCTTACCTCGGCCGGCCGTGACGTCCCAAGTCTTCCAGCGCACGGTGACCGCGGCCCGGATCACGTAATTACCGGGCTTGGAGCCGGTGTAGTCCAGGACTTTCAACGATTGCTGGAGAACACCGGCGCCGCCCACCGGTCCTCCGACCTGGGCATCGATCCGGGCGGTTGCCTGATCGGCACGGCCGGCGAACACCCCGCCCCAGATCGGCTTGTACGACTTGGCCAACGACTCGGTGAAGCCGGCCTTGATGTAGTCCTCGGCTCCTAACGCGGATTTCGGGTTGTTGTCGAAGCTTGCGGCAGCCTCCCCGGCTGCCTTGAGCGCGTTCATCTCCTCGGTAGTCAGCTCAACCGGTTCCGGTGGGGCGTCAGTCGTCGCTGCCGACGGCGGCGCAGGTGCTTGGCTTGGTCCGGCATCGCTGTGGTGCTGCCCGGACAGGCCAAGAGTGATCGACACGGCCAGGCCGGCCACCACGAGCACACCGATGACAATCAGTGCGGCGAGTTTCTGCTTATCAAGCATTGGTGGTTCCTTTAGGTAGCGGTGATTGGGTTCTGGTGGGCTCAGCTGTGGCCGAGCCATTCGCCCAGGACGCGGGCGGATTCCCGGTACTGGGCGGCCGTCGCGGACGTGCGCCGGCCGACACGGCTCATAGCGAACTGCTGAAGCCGACGAACCTCCTCGACGTCGTAGGCGTCCTGTTCTTCGGGGCTCGCCCTGACGAACGCGTTGAGCTTCGCGGTGTTGACCTTGACGTGTCGCACATAGAGGAATGCGACGACGACCAGGAGGACGACGAGGATGGGGAGCTGAGGCGGTGCGCCGGTGAAGTTGTCCATTGGGGATCTCCTTTTCTCGGAAAGTGGCTGTTGGTGCGTGGCCTATGCGGCCTTCGCGTACTGTTCCTTCGTCGGGACAAGCAGGTACCCGGTAGGTTTGTCAGCTGGGATTTCGCGCGTGTAGTAGGCGCCCAGTTTGTCCGGGGCCATGTTGTAGCCTTCTTCGATCACTTTCCCGTCGGCGGTGATGGCTTTGACCACCGCGACGTGTCCGTAGATAGGGTTACCTCCTGGGTTCCCTGGCCCGTACCAGATGATCGCCCCGACCGTGGGGGTCATCGTGACCGTCCAGCCTGCCCGCTTCCAGGCATCCCCCCACGTCGCACCGTTACCGGGGCCGATCCGGCGGGAGTCCATTCGCGCCTGGTCCGTGATGCCAAGCTGCTGCATCAACCGCCACCACGCGAAATCGGTGCAGTTCTTGAACGCCAGGCCCGTG
Organism: Paenarthrobacter sp. NPDC057355; assembly: GCF_042667405.1. Taxonomy (NCBI): domain Bacteria; kingdom Bacillati; phylum Actinomycetota; class Actinomycetes; order Micrococcales; family Micrococcaceae; genus Paenarthrobacter; species Paenarthrobacter sp. NPDC057355. Next base: position 37,302 of record NZ_JBHVAL010000024.1, read on the forward strand.
ACAGGGTTCGAGGCGTTGTACTGGCCGTGATTGAACGGGTAATCGTCGCCCTTGCCCAGTTCTCCGGGTACCCCTGCTGTCCCCACATCGCACCTGGAGCCCGTCCCGCCACCGGCTCTGGAGACCACTGAAACAGCAGCGTCCCAGAATTTTGTGTAGTGGTTCGGGTCCGCGTTTCTCTGCACCGCGTGGGCGACCTGGGTTGGTTCCTTGGCTTCCCGGTTCGGGACTTTCTTCAGCGCCTCGAAGAACAAGCCCGCTGAACCATAAGCGTTCATCCGCACCGCTAAAGGCCCCCACGAATCCCTCTGCTGGAACAACCCTCGCGAGTCCGGACCGACAGCATCCCCGTACGCGAGAATCCGCAGGCTCGATTCACCCATTGCGACCATCACAGCAATGGTGATGTCACGGGGGTCCAACTTGGCGTCCTGACCAGCCCGGATGATGTCCTTGGCGTTGGCCATCTGCTCAGGGCCGTAACCCCCGAAGGCGACACCAACAGCGCCCGTGGCCGGCGTTGTGCACGAGACGGTGTTGCTCACTGTTGGCAGGACAGCTCCGAAAATACTCGCCACCACTGCGACAATGGCCAGCACCGCACCAATTCCAGCCGTGAACGGGCCGCCCGCGGTGATCCCGGAAACAACGGCAACCACTCCCCGGACCATCGCCATGGCGGTTTGAGCCCCGTGTACGGCGGAGCGGGCAGTGACATGCCCTGCTTTGATCGCCGCAGTCCGGGCAGCCGAGCCCGTGCCCTGGGCAGCGACCTTCGCCCCACGCCCTGCAGCCCTGGCCGAACGCCTGCCCAACTTCCCGGCCACCCGTGCCGTGCGAAGACCACCACGACGGGCAGCATCCTTCGCGAACTGCTGCCCCACCGCTTCGGTGTTCTCACTGACACCGGACCGGGAGGAAACCGTTGACACCACCGTGCCAGCTCCTGGAACCTTCCCCACCGCGCGGGCAGCGGTTCGACGGGTCCTGGACGCGGCCGCCGCTTCAACCTTGCTGGCCGTGTCGGTATGCTCCTGCTCCGGCCGGGTCGAAGTGAGGACCTCCGTCGCCGTGGACCGGACCGCCCGCGACAGACGGCTTGACCCGCCAGCCCGCTCCGAACCGCCAGCTTTGTCAGGAATGTTCTGGTTTCGTCGGATGGTCTTCTCCGTGCCGGCGCTGCTGAGCCGCTGTGACCTCGTGGCCACTTTCAACCGTGCCAGCCTCTCGGATGCTTCCCGGCCGGCACCGGGGCGACGAATGTTCTTCACCACAGCCCCCGGCTCTATGCGGCCAGGTCTTTGAAGGACGTTTCAAACAATGCGTGCAGCTTGGACGTTTCCGGGATTCGCGCGTCAAAAGGAACCACTGCCGAACCGGAGCGGAGTAAACCCTTCCCCGGCTGGACATTGGTAAAGTACCGGCGCTGCTCCTCGGAAAGGGTCAGCAAGTCAGTCAGCGTGTTCGCGTCGGTCTCGTTCTGTCCAAGGAGCATCAGGAAATCGCAGTTAGCCAACATCAGGCGCGCATCCGCGTTTTCCAGCAGTTCCTCAATGTTCTGGGTAATCCCCGTCGGGATCGCACCCCATTTACGGGCACGCTTGAACAAAGCCTTGAAGTACTCGGCCGTCTTGGGGTTGTTGAACAGCAGATGGAACTCGTCAACGTAGAGCCACGTGCGCTTTCCTGCGGCCTTGTTCGCCACGATCCGTGACCAGATCTGATCCAGGATCACCATCATGGCGAAGGCGCGCATCTCAGTGCCCAGCTGGGAAATGTCCCACGAGACCACCCGGTTGCGCGGGTTGACATTGGTCCGTTGCGAGAAGCCGGCCAACGACCCTGACGTGTACAGCTCAAGCGCGGCGGCCAGACGTGCCCCGTCCTCCCCGCCAGTACGTATCAGTTCGTTCCGCAGATCCTCCGGAACGGGCATCCGGGCAGCGGCCCGGTCAGCCTCATACGCGTCAGCGTAAGCCCGGTACAGGGCAAGCGCGGCACGGTCCACAGCCGCTCGTTCCCCACCGGTCAAACCCTCCCGGCCGCCAACCAGCGTTTCAACAGCACTAAGGACGAACGAACATTTGAGATGGACCGGATCAGTGCCCGGCTCCACGTTCTCCAGGTCAACATCCATCCAATTCACGTGCTGGACCGACCCGGCATGGACCCGCACCGTCTCCCCCGCCACGGCCTGAACCAGCGGTTCGTACTCCCGCTCGGGGTCAATGATGATCACATCATCGTTCGGCCGGGACAGAAAAATATTCATGATTTCGGACTTGCACGCCTGCGACTTACCCGACCCCGACGTGCCCAGGATGAAACCGTTTCCGTTCTTCGTTTTCGTCCGGTCAGCAAGCAACGGGTTCGAGGACTGCGCGTTCAGCCCGTACCAAATCCCGCCAGGCACACACAGTTCCTGTGTCGTGAACGGAATCAACATCGCAGCCGCCGAGGTCGTCAAGGTCCTGCGCATCGGCACCAGACGCCGGCCCGTGGGCAAAACCGTCGTCAACGCATCACGCTGCATATAGGCAAGCGAGTCCACGGGAATGGAGAGCTTCCTGAGCACCGTTGAAACCCGGCGGACAGTGTTCTCCACAGTCTCCGGATCCGGACCGGAAACACCGACCAAGAACAACGTCGAGAAAAGTTTCTGGTTCGAATCTCCCAGCTCGTCCCGCAACCCGGTTGCCTCATCATAAGCAACCTTCAACTTGTGCGGGATGGAGTCCTTACTGCGTCCCTGCTTCAGGGCCTTCCGTTCCTCATTGTCTTTCTGCATCTCCAACTCAGCGACCTGCCGGTTGACCATGACCGCACCATCAAGCTGGCTATAGGGCTCCGCGTGGAACGAGGCAATCATGTCGGCCTTGATCTCGGCCAACTCCGTGAACACCCTGTCCGTCAACCACACCGGATAATCACGGACCCACACCGTGGAGAAGTACGTCGTCCCCGTCCCGCTACGGAGCACCACCGGCCCATGTTTCCCCGTAGTGGCCACCGACCACGGGGCCGCATAATCCCCGGTCGAGCAAGACCCCTTCGCCGTCAGGAACGACTCCTCACTGAAGGTGAACAACTCATACGGGCGCAGCAGCCTCGAGAACACCGCCAAACGCTCCGCCCTGTTCAACCGCACCGCCGAACACCCATCCAAAGCAGCCAGCGAGGACTCGAGCTCGTGGAAAATCCTCGTCAGGGTCTCTTCGGCCTTCGCCCGGTCGACCTCCTGGACGGTGACCGTCAGGTACTTCTCCGTGACCGTGTTTGCGCTACCAGAGGCCAGCTTGGACCTCACAATGCTGTTGAAATCCACCCGGTACTCATCCAGCCGGTCCCCGGTCAACGGCTTATGAACTAGGGATGCGACATCGGTAGCGTCCAGGACGCGGTTCACCACCGACACCTGGAACCGGGAACCAGGAGCAAAGGAATTCAACTGCCTGGCCCACTTATCCAACAACGACTCCTGCCGGGACTCAGCAGCAGCCACATAATTGATATCGGAAAAACTCAACGTCATGGACCACTCATCACCGCCCAGCCACGCAACCCCGCTGGGCAGCATCGCCTTGTACCCCAGAACGTCCTGCGACCTTTTCGGGGCAGCCTTGAAACCAACCCCGCCGGCATGATCGATGCCCGTGCGGGTCGCCCCTACCCGGGTCTTCCTCTGACGCGCTGGCTTGGGTGCTTTCTTACCCGCGCTCGGAAACGCCCCGGCGAAGAGCCCGGACCTGCCGGGCCCGCGCTTTCGCTTCGGCTCTGTCTCCTGAACCAGCCATGGGTTCGTTTCCTGTTCGATCAGTGCCTGTTGCTGTTCCATACGTCACTTCCTTCTTCATCAAAATGTCCCGGGCCGGGAAGGGCAGAAATTCCTCCGGTTTCAGGCCCTTAGGCCGCCACCATCCCCACATCGCGGCCGGCAACAGAACCGGCCACAGCACCCACATCGCAGCGGTCGTCGCTGCCTCCATGCCAGCGCCGGATTTCATGAGCAAGAACGTCACCAGGGCGAACACGACGCCACCAATAACGACCATCACCACCAGGGCGGCCAACTGCCGCCACGTCATCCCGAACATTGGTTTGGGCTGGTACGCGGCGATCTCCTTGAAGACCTTCATTTCCAAAGCCATGCCAGTCCCTACCCGTCCCCGACGATCTTTTTGGCCAAGCCGTTAGCCGTGAGCAAAATGAACAGCAACACCAACGGGGCCAGCAGCATGTTCCAAAAGTTCCCCAGGATGAACGGCAAAACCTCGCCGTTGAACTTCAAGGAATCCGTCAAACCGATCGCGCCGTACAGCTTGATCGCCAGGACCATCACGGTTCCCGATAAAGCCGTCGCCGCGAAAGCCTTCAAATAGCCGATCGGGATCTGTTTGGTGTCCTCATGCCCGAAAAACGCCAACGGCAACGACGCGAACGCCGCCATGATGAACAACTGCACGAACCGCACGAAAATCAGCACAATCGGCACCACCGTTGCTGCCGCTCCGATAACGAACGGAAAAAACAACAGGACCAGCGCACCCACCTGCTCCATAAGGTTCATCGCATTAATCCGGTCCAGCATTTGCGTGCCGATATCGCCCCTGCCCGCAGCCGGGTTCGTGAGGATCGACTTCGTAATATCCGTGGAAATCGACAAGATCGCGTTCAAAATGCCCATCGCGTTCTGCACAGCGATGAAAACAAGGGCAACCTTCAACAACGTCGCCGCAACGACTTTCACACCCAGCTGGGAATCCCCCTCAATCTGGGTGCTCGTCCGCGCCAACATCAGCACAAACATGATCGCCAAAATCACCGAAGTCACCGGCTTCACAGCGACGTTATGCACCGCCTCCACCGACTGCCACATCGACGCCTGGTACTCCGGCAAAGACTTACCCAGATCAGAGAAGGAACCACCGTCAGGGCCGCCACCGAACCAGCCCCCACCGCCCAAGGCGTCCAACATGAACGCAAGAATCGGTCCCATCCCAAGCCCTTACGGAACCACGATGTTCTTGAACAGCACCGCGGCCGCGATAATCATCGCCCCGCCAATGGTCTGCCAAATACCAGTCTTAATGTCCGGGCCGGACTGATCCCGCAAACCCGTCGCCAGACCGATAACCCCCCACACCAGCCACACACCACCACCCACACCCACAAACTGACTCATCAACGTCAAAATCTGATTCAACATCGGCCGAAACCTCCTATAGATCGTTCGAAAAGCGAATCAACAACCACGTGCTGGTTGGCTCCGGCGCACGTCCTGCGCCCTCCCGCCAAAAGTTCCTCTCAACTGTTTAAGCGGGGTGTTTGAAACGGTTTGGGCGTTTTCAAACACCCACGACGGCGACGCCAGGCGCGCCTCCTTGGCCCCAGGCCCTCTTCACAGCTCGTCCTCGTAGTCAGGCAGAACCCAGACCGGGCCGAAGGGATGATGTTTCGCCGTCAGACGGATGAGCATCCCTCTGGCACACAGGAGATTCAGGGACTGCTCTGCCGCTGCCCTGTCCATTCCTGCCTTCAGCGCAAGCCCCGGGATAGCAACGCCGCGCGCACCACCGGCCTCTTCATCCCACCCCGAAGCAATCCCGTATTCGTCAACGACGGAAGCCACGGCCAGCAACATCCGTTGTTCTGGCTCCGCGCACAGGGCAAAATCCACGGACTGGCTGACGCTACGGCGCTGCGCCGCTCCGGCGTCATCGCCTGGTGTCTCAATCACGGAAAACCCCGCGCCCC
>NZ_JBHVAL010000025.1:0-39633 GCF_042667405.1 Paenarthrobacter sp. NPDC057355
ACGGCACCCGGGAGGGTGTGGGAGAGTAGGACACCGCCGGACACACATTCAGAAAGGCCCCAACCACGACGGTTGGGGCCTTTCGACTTTAACAAGCACACACCAGGCAATGAGGGCAGTCCCCGCCACCGCCGGAGCGTCCACCCCCCGGTAGAGTTGGTGGTCATGGAAAATCTCTTCAGCCACCCTGAACAAGAGCCCGAGGCGTCCCGCACCGGCGAGGACCTTGAGCCGCTCATCGTCAGTGTCGTCGTACCCACTACCGTCCCGCATGCCTTCCAGGGCTTCACTGATCATCCCCCTCTGTGGTGGCCGCTGGAAGAGGAGAGCGTTTACGGCGCTGGCTCCCACGTGGAGTTTGAGGAGAACCTCATCCTGGAGACGGCCGAGGACGGCCGTACATCAGTGTGGGGCACTATTGATGACTGGCAGCCGCCGTTGTCCTTCCACGCCAGCTGGTACCCAGCCGGCACGCCATTATGGTCCACCGAGATCCGTGTGGTCTTCAGTGCAGTGGAGGGTGGTACGGAGGTGCGCCTGATCCACGACGGTTGGGAGGGCGCCGAAGATCCTGCAGCTTCCAGGGAGTCGTACGCGGAAGGCTGGCCCCGGGTTCTGGAGCGTTACGCAAGGTTCATGGGCGGAGCAGTTGCCTAGGGTTCGCAGGCTCCAAGCAGGGGACTGGCAACTCCTGAAGAAGGTCCGTCTGGAGATGCTCGCGGATACTCCCATGGCCTATATCGAGAGCCTGGACGCGGCACGCCGCCAGACGGACAGCCAGTGGAAGGAACGCGCCGTCGCCATGACCGGTGACGCGAGCATCACCTTGGTGGCCGACAACGGTGACGACCGCTCCAGGTTCTGCGGCCTGATGAGGGTAGCCGTGAAGCATCCCCAGGATCCGGCACGGCCGCTGCAGGCAGTGCTTATCAGTGTGTACGTAGCGCCCGAATATCGGGGACTTGGATTGGCCGATGAACTCCTGCAGCAGGCCTGCGAGGCAGCGGGCAAGGAGCTCGGTGCCCATTCCATTGAACTGGGTGTCCACGAGGACAACGCGCGTGCCCAGGCTTTCTACCGCCGCCACGGTTTCGTGATCACAGGCGCCAGCCGGCCCTACCCGCAGGACACCACCAAACTGGAACTCTTCATGGAGCGCCAGCTGCCGTAGCTGGCTGGTCCGATGTTTTGAGGCGCGTGTCCCTGTGCCTAGCCAGCAGTTTTCGGCACTGCCGTGCTGTTCCGAACCACCAACTTGGCGGGGTGCTCCGCATCGGCGGCCTCAAGGACCAGTCCATTGTTGATCGCTCCCAGGAGCGTCTGGACGGCCAACGCCCCCTGGCCTTTGGCGTCCTGGTCGATCGTGGTCAGGCCCAGGACAGCTCCGAGGTCGTGTCCGTCGATGCCCATGACGGAGAGATCCTCAGGGATACGGAGACCAAAATCGCGGGCCGCCAGGATCGTACCGATAGCCATCTCATCGGAGGCCGCGAAAACAGCTGTGGGCCGGTCAGGTGCACTGGCCAGCAACTGCCGCGCAGCCGCGTACGCACCTTCGATAGTGAAGTCAGCCGTAACTATCCATTCGGGCCTGACCGGGCAGCCGGCGTCGTTCATTGCCTTTTCGAAGCCGCCGCGGCGGGTTCCGGGCAGCTGGAAGTCCTGGTTGTACGCTTCGTTTCCCGTGATGTGCGCGATCTTCCTGTGGCCGAGTCCCAGCAGATGGTTGGTGGCCTGCATTGCGATGCCGGCATCATTGATCCGGATGGTCGACGCTCCCGGCAGCGGACCTCCGATGCCCACGATGGGCCGGTGCATGGCATGGAGTTGCCGGGTCTCACTGTCGCTGAGTTCCAGGGACACGGCGATCACGGCGTCGACGCGCTTGCGCAGCAGGAAATCGCTGAAGACGCTGTGGCGGCGCGCAGGGTTTTCGCCGATGTTGTACAGGGTGAGGTCGTAGCCGGCTTCGAGGAGTGCTGCGGAAGCGCCCTCGACCACCGCTGAATAGAACCAGCGGTGGACCGAGGGAACTACAAGGCCAACATTGTGGGTGCGGCCGGAGGCCAGGCTTGAAGCGTGGTACGACAACACAAAACCAAGTTCGGCGGCCGCGGCCCTGGCACGCTCCCGGCTGGCGGGGGAGACCGGCCCCTTGCCGCTGAGCGCCCGCGACACCGTAGCCACGGAAAGCCCTGCGTGCTCGGCTACGTCCTTGATGCCGGTCATGCTGCTCCTTGGTGGGAAATTAGCTGGCTGACAGCCAGATTGTCTCCCCCGAGCCTAGTGGATGCGTGGCTTCGGCCGCGGAGCTGCGCAGGATGACCTCGCCCGCCGGCAACGGAAGGGATTCCGCCCCGACGTTCATGACTACCAGGGTGTTTCCATTCAGATAGGCGAGGGTGGATTCCGTGCAGTAGTCCTCCGCCCAAGCGAGCGACCCTGCGCCCAGCCGCAGACGCGCCCGTTCGGCAAGCAGCGCCCGGTACAGGTTAAGGTGCGACGCCGGATCGGACTCCTGCTGGTCCCTCGCCAACGTGGGCCAGGACTCGGGTTGCGGGAGCCAGGGATCCTGTCCGTGCCCAAATCCCGCGTGGGGTTCAGCTGAACGCCACGGCAGCGGCACGCGGCAGCCGTCGCGCCCGATCCTCGCCCCGCCGGTACGGGCGAAGGTGGGGTCCTGGCGCATGCTTCCCGGAATGTTGGTGGAGTCGGGCAGGCCGAGCTCTTCGCCTTGGTAGAGGTACGCCCCGCCCGGCAGGCCGAGCATGAACGCGGTTGCCGCGGCAGCCCGGCGTCGTCCGAGTTCTTCATTGGGCTGTTCATCGTCCGGGCCGATGCCGTCGCCGTCGCGGGGGCCCGGGCCGTCGTAACCGAAGCGCGAGACGTGGCGGACGACATCGTGGTTGGACAGGACCCAGGTGCTCGGGGCGCCTACGGCGTCCAGGGAGATCAACGAGTCTGTGATGATGTGGCGCAGGCGGTTGAGGTCCAGGCCGGCATGGAGGTAGGGGAAGTTGAAGGCCTGGTGCATTTCGTCGGGGCGCACCCATTGGGCAAGGCGGGGGAGCGGATCGACGTTGGCCTCGGCGCACAGGATGCGGTCCGGGCCGTACTCCTCCAGGATGGAACGCCAGCGGCGGTAAATGTCATGCAGGGCCGGCTGGCCAAACATGGGAGCGTCCTGGCCCGGGAAGCCTTCCGAGCTGTTCCCGTCGGCCCGCCCTCCCCAGTTCGGCAGGCCGGGGGCCTTGACCAACGCGTGGGCTACGTCCACGCGAAAACCGGAAATCCCACGGTCCAGCCAGAAGCGGAGGACGCGTTCGAACTCGGCGTGAACCGCAGGGTTGTCCCAGTTGAAGTCCGGCTGCGAGGAATCGAAGAGGTGGAGGTACCACTGCCCTGCCTGACCGTCCGACTCGATGACCCGGGTCCAGGCCGGTCCGCCGAAGTGCGACTGCCAGTTGTTGGGCGGTTCGTTGCCGTCTTGGCCGAGGCCGTCCCGGAAAATGAAGACCTCGCGCTCCGGGCTGTGGGGGCCGGCGGCCAATGCAGCCTGGAATGCAACGTGCTGGTCCGAGCAGTGGTTGGGGACGATGTCGGCAATCACCCGAAGATTGAGCCTGTTGGCTTCGGCAATCAAGGCATCGAAGTCTGTCAGCGTTCCGAACAGGGGATCGACGTCGCAGTAGTCGCTGACGTCATAGCCGGCATCCCGCTGCGGCGAGCGGTAGAACGGCGACAACCAGACGGCGTCGACTCCCAGCCCCGCCAACTGGGCGAGCTCCGCAGCGATGCCTGCCAGGTCTCCGATGCCATCGCCATTGAGGTCCCGGAAGGACCGCGGATAGATCTGGTAGATCACAGCGGAGCGCCACCATCCGTGGGCCGTGGAGGCATCGTGGACAGGCGTGAGCTGCGTATGGGCTGCAGGGGGCTCAGAGGCAGGAACCTGGAGCAGGGAATCAACGGACATGGAGACATCGTAGAAGAGGATCTCCGAAAATGTAAACGTTTCCAGTGCTAAGGATGCTGTTGTTAGGGGCTGCGGCGCGGGCTTGCACGCCTTCGCAAACCCTGAAATGGAAGCGGTTACAGTCGCCGCCAGCAAGACGCCCAAAGCGCTGTGGCTAGACTGGCCTGAAGCTGCGAAGACTGCCGGTTTGGCGTGTCCGCGGTGCTCATGTGGAGGGAATGTCTTGTCGGACGAAACGGCCATCGCCGGAACATCAGCAGAAAGCATCAGGAGCCGCACCATCGGTGAAGCGGAAGCCGGGGTGTCCGCGGCTGGAGCGGATTTCCTGGACCATTTAACCAGCGGGCTTGCGGTCAACCAGATAGCCCGGGATGAAGAAACCCTGACCGTGTACTCGATCGATCAGGGGCCAATGGTGGAGCGACACCTTCCGCTCGCGGTCGTGTGGGCAGAATCGGTGGCGGATGTGCAGCACGTGGTCCGCAGCTGTGCCGCGCATCAGGTGCCGATCGTCGCGCGCGGTGCCGGAACGGGCGTCTCGGGAGGGGCGCACGCCACCGAAGGCTGCATCGTCCTGAGCCTGGAACGGATGAACCGCATCCTGGACCTCAACCCCGACGACGAGACCGCCGTCGTCGAACCCGGCGTCATCAACGCCGACCTGAACGCTGCCGCCGCCGATTACGGCCTCATGTATGCGCCCGACCCGGCAAGTTACAAAATGTCCACCATCGGCGGCAACGTTGCCACCAACGCCGGAGGGCTCCGCTGCGCCAAATACGGGGTGACACGCGACTCGGTGTTGGCGCTCGACGTCGTCATGGCCGATGGGTCGCTCATGCATACCGGACACCAGACCTTCAAGGGCGTGGCCGGCTACGACCTCACCGCGCTGCTGGTGGGATCGGAGGGAACCCTGGGCATCGTGGTGGGAGTGACCGTCCGCCTGAAATACCTGCCTCGGGAAGTGCACACCATCGCGGCGTTCTACCAGGACTTCCGCAGCGCTGCCGCGGGCGTCCTGGCAGTGGGCAAGGCGCGCGTGCAGCCCGCCATCATGGAGCTGCTGGACAACGGAACGCTTGTCCAGCTCGATGAACTCCACGGAGGGGATCTGCAGAAGCGCGGGAAATCGTTGCTCCTGATCCAAACCGACGGTTTCGGTGCGGCTGCAGAGGCCGACGTCGTCCGGCAGGTTCTCGCCGCAGGCGGCGCCACGGTGACCACGGAGGCCAGCGCCGAGGCCGAAATGCTGGTGGAACTGCGCCGCAACAGCCGCGGCGTGGAGGTGGACGACGAGTTCAGGGTGGGGGAAGATATCGCGGTTCCGCGGTCGCGGCTGGTGGATTTCGTGGCCGCCCTCGAGGCGATGGCTGAGCGTTTCCAAGTCCGGCTCAAAGTGGTCGCCCATGCCGGCGACGGCAACCTGCACCCCACGTTCTGGATGGACCGGGTGGACCCTGCGACGGACGCCGATGCCTTGGTGCGGCTCAATGCTGCCCTGGACGAATCGATCCGCGTGGGCCTGGAAATGGGCGGCACCATCACCGGTGAGCACGGGGTAGGACAGTACAAGCTGCGGTGGCTTGGGCTGGAGCAGCCTGAGCCGGTGCGGGAGCTGCAGCGCAGGATCAAGGAGCTGTTTGATCCGCAGGGGATCCTGAATCCGGGGAAGGCCATCTAGCGAGTTTTTGTACAGATAACGCCCTAAAAAGGGTGCCTTAAGGGCATTAGCTGTACAAAAACTCTCACGGGGGAGGCGTGCAGCGGAGATCCCCGTGGGCATCTGGTGGTATCCCAAGTCTTCCGCCACAGGATGTGCGGCTGATTTGCCCCGCACATTTAAGCGGATTTACATCCGCACGATCTAGCCATATTCTTACTTGGTATACCAAAGAGGCTATGAGGAGATCGACGTGTCAGAACAGCGCCGGGCGTTGCCCCAAACTTCGGGACGTCGCTCCCACGCCACCACGGCTCTGGTGCTGCTCGCCTTGGTGCTGGTATCCGTCAATCTCCGTCCCGCCATCACCACCGTCGCAGGCGTCATGGCGCAGGTGCCCGGCGTGTTCGGCCTGGATCCGGCTCTGCTGCCCCTGTTGGGCACGCTGCCTGTGTTGGCCTTCGGAGTGTCCGGGCTGATCGGACCGTGGTTGGCCCGACGCCTCGGGACCGGCCGGGCCGTCGCCGTCGCGCTTTTGGTTCTGGCGGCAGCATTGATCATCCGGTCGACAGTGCCGGCCCTCCTGCTGCCCGGGACCTTCCTGGCCGGCATGGCGATCATGACCGCCAGCGTGCTGGTGCCCCAGATCGTCAAAGCCAACCGCGGCACCGGATGGTGGACGGGGCTGTGCACCATGGGATTCGGCCTCGGCGCTGCGCTCGGAGCAGGGCTCATCCAGCCCCTGGAACAAGCCTTTGGCGGTAGTCTTCCCCCGGCACTGGCGGTGTGGGCTGTCCCTGCCCTCCTGGGTGCGTTGCTGATTTACAGGACAGATGAGACCACGATGTCGGCACTCGCCTTCTCGCGCCGCGTCACCACGGCGGCCAGGGCCACGGCGGCCAGCACCACGGCGGTCGGCGCCGCAGCAGTAGGCGCCGCAGCAGCAGCGACGAACGTCTCGCCGTCGGCCGTCAAGGTTCCCCTCAGAAGGCAACGCACCGCATGGGCGGTCACAGCTTTCTTCGGGCTGCAGGCCATGCTGTACTTCGCCATCACATCGTGGCTGGCTGTCTACCTGGTATCCCGTGGCCTTGCCTCAGCCGATGCCGCCGCGCTCCTCGCCTGGTTCAGCCTCGCCGGGCTCCCGGCCAGCCTGCTCGCTCCCGTCCTGGCCAGTCGTCCGGCGGTCCTGCGCTGGATGGCGCCGGGTCTGGGACTTTCGGTGGCTGCGGCACTGCTGGGTGTTCTGGTGGCGCCGGCTGAGCTGCAGTTCCTTGCCGTGGGGCTCCTGGGAGTTGTGCAAAGTGCGGGGTTCGGTCTCGGCATGGCGCTGGTGGTCATCCGATCAGCCGGACCCGAATCGGCCGGGAAGCTGTCAGCAATGAGCCAGGGATTTGGGTTCGCGCTGGCCTCGCTGGGCCCGTTGCTGGCGGGTTTGCTGCACACTGCGACAGGTGGCTGGGAAGTGACATTCTGGGTGCTGGCGGCCGAGGCTGTCGTGCTTGCCATCGCCGGTTTCTTCGCCATCCGCGGGCCATTGGTGAGCGCCGGTTCCGGGACTGTCAGAGGGCAATCCAGCGGCGTATCCTCGCGGTATGAGCAACTCATCATCGACGAACCAGCCAAGTAGCCCGGCCACGGAAATCCTTGAAACCAACGAATGCTGGGAACTGCTCCGCGGCGTTTCGGTGGGCCGGCTGGCCGTGGTGGTGGACCACCACCCGGACATCTTTCCCGTGAACTACAAGGTGGACCACGGCACCATGGTCTTCCGGACAGGGGAAGGCACCAAGCTGCACGCGGCCCTCAGCGATACTCCCGTGGCGATTGAGGCCGACGGTGTGAACCCTGAAACCGGAGTGGCCTGGAGCGTGGTGGCCAAGGGGCAGGCCACCGCGGTGAGCCTCACCCAGGAGGTTCTGGATACCATCGGGCTGCTGCTGTTCCCCTGGGAAGCGGGCCAGAAAGACCAGTTCATCAGGATCATTCCCTCTTCCGTAACCGGACGCCGGTTCACGGTGACGCCATCGGACACGTGGTGGACGCCCATGGATGGAGCCCCCACCGCGCGAAGCGAGTAGGCAGGGCAGCAAAGAACCCGCCCTTACGCGGAGCCCCTCACCGTACAACGGCCAGGCTCCGCGCGAGAGCGGGTTCGGCAACAGCTAAACGAGTTCCAGCTGGTCCGCCACAACCCGGCCGGCATGGATGACCGTGCGGTCCTTGCCCCGGTCCATCACCGTGGAGGCCACGGTTTCGCCGTCCACCAGGAGCAGTTCCGCAGGATCGCCAACCTCGACGCCGGGACGGTGGGCGGTGTCCTTCAGCCTGGTCGCGCCGGGGTCCAGAATGCTGGCACCACCGATGGTGGCGATGGCCAGGCAGTGCTCAATCAGCTCGTCCTTCCGGAAGCCGTGGGTGAAGGCAAGCTGCCAGGTCCGGTCCAGCATGTCCGTGTTGCCATAAGGGGACCAGTAGTCGCGCTGGCCGTCCTCGCCCAGGCCAAGGCGGACCCCGGCCTCGGTCAGCAGAGGAATCGGCAGCTGACCGGCGGAAGCCGGAGCAACCGAAGCCAGCGAGACGTCAAGCTCCGCGAAGGCATCAATCAGCCTGCGGGTGGTGGCCTCGTTGACGCTGCCCAGTTGGTATGCGTGCGACATCGTCACCTTGCCCTGCATGCCCAAAGCACGGGTGCGCTCCAGTACCAGATCGGTGCTGAAGACACCCAGCTCGCCCGGTTCGTGGAGGTGGATATCGATGGGAACCTGGTATTTCTCAGCCAGCCCGAACACGATGTCCAAGTGCTTGGCCGGATCCCGGTCCAAACTGCAGGGATCAATCCCGCCCATCACGTTTGCCCCGGCTTTCAGGGCTTCTTCCATGAGTTCCACGGTGCCTTCCTCCAGCAACAGGCCAGCCTGCGGGAAGGCAATGATGTCCACGGAGGCCTGCGCCGCGAACTTCTCCTTGGCGGCAGCAACGGCGTCGAAACGCTCAAGACGGCAGTCCACATCCACCTGGGCGTAGGAGCGGACCCGGGTGGTGCCCCGTGCGATCATGCGCCCCAAGGTGTCGTTGATGCGGTCCTGCAGGGGCACCTCGGCGTTGCGCCAGTTCTGCCGGTCGTTCATCATCATGGTCCACACACCGGGACCACCGGTGTGCTCGCGGAACGGCAAACCGATCCGGGTGGAATCCAAGTGGACGTGGACGTCCGAGAAGGAAGGCAGCAGCAAGCGCCCACGGCCTTCCACTACGGTCACGTCACCTGGAATGACGCGTGACGGGTCATGCGGTTCGACGGCGGTGATCTTGCCGCCCGCTTCGGCGCCGCCCGTTTCGCCCGCGGCGATCATGACGTCGCTGAGGGCCTGCCCCCAGGGGCGGGCGGCGCGGATCAGGGTATTCAATGGTTGCTCCTTCGGTAGTGAATCCATTGACTGCCGGTTATTGCGCGGCGGTCAAGACTTTTACGGCACTGTCCACGTGGTGGCAGGCCGGCGCGGCCGGTGTGGCCGGCGCCGGAATCGAGTCGATGCAGCGCCTGCGTTGCTCCTCCGGGAGTGTGCCGATCAGCGGGCAACGGGTACGGAAGACGCAGCCGCTGGGCGGATTGGCGGGTGACGGAAGATCTCCCCGGAGCCGCACCTTCACCTGTTCACGGGCAGCACGCGGATCAGGCAACGGGACAGCGGAAAGGAGGGCCTTGGTGTACGGGTGCAAGGGGTTGCTGAACAAAGCATCCCGGGGCCCTTGCTCCACGATCTTGCCCAGATACATGACGGCAACTTCGTGGGAGATATGCCGGACCACCGAGAGATCGTGTGCAATGAAGATGTAGGAAACCCCGGTGTCGCGCTGGATTTGCTGCAGCAGGTTGACCACCTGCGCCTGCACCGAAACGTCCAAGGCAGAGACGGGTTCGTCGCAAACGATCACCGACGGGTTCAGCGATATGGCCCGGGCGATGCCCACCCTCTGCCGCTGGCCACCGGAAAACTCATGCGGAAAGCGGTTGTAGTGTTCTGGCTTGAGTCCCACCTGGTCCAGGAGTTCCTTGACCCTGTTCTTGAGTCCACCCGGAGGGTTGATCTTCTGCGCCACCATGGGAGCCGCGATGGCGGTCCCCACGGATTGCCGCGGGTTCAGGGATGCGAAAGGATCCTGGAAGATCATCTGGACCTTGCGCCGGAAGTTGTACAGGTCGCGCCCACGCAGCTGGCTGATGTCCTCGCCGTCCACCAGGATTCGTCCGCCCGTCGGATCCATGAGCCGGGAAACCATGCGTCCGGTGGTCGACTTACCGCACCCGGACTCACCGACCAGCCCCAAAGTCTGGCCTCGTCCGAGACTGAACGATACGCCGTCGACCGCTTTTACCGAACGTTTGGGGGCGCCAGGAAGGAGGCCGCCCTTCAGCGGGAAATGCTTCTGCAGGTTCTCAACCTGGAGGATTGCTTGCTGTTCCATGGCAGTCCTAACGGGAATTCCGGATGGTGATGATCTGTGGGCCACTCAGGTGGCAACGCGTGCCGTGCCCATCTTCGACGCGAAGCCCGGGCCGCTGGCTGGCGCAGACGCCGTCGCCGGCGAGGTCGGCGTACTGGCACCGTGCGCTGAAGATGCAGCCCTTGGGCAGGTCAAGGAGCGACGGCGGCTGGCCGGGGATGGGGGTCAGCTGGCTTGCGGAGCTGTTGAGGGTCGGCATCGAGTTCAGCAGACCCAAGGTGTATGGGTGCTGGGTGTCGTAGAAGACTTCGTCCACCGTCCCCGATTCGACGCACTGGCCGCCGTACATGACCAGGACGTTGTCGCAGACCTCAGCCACGACGCCGAGGTCGTGAGTGATGAGGATGAGCGCCGAGTTGGTCTCTTCCTGGAGCTCTGACATCAGGTCCAGGATCTGCGCCTGGACCGTCACGTCCAAGGCCGTGGTGGGCTCATCCGCGATCAGGAGTTCGGGTTCGCAAATCAGGGCCATCGCGATCATGGCACGCTGGCGCATGCCGCCGGAGAAGTGGTGCGGGTACTCGTCGTAGCGCTGCTCCGGGCTGGGGATTCCCACCCTTCCCAGCATGTCGACGGCGGCAGCCCGGGCCTGCTTCTTGCTCGCCTTGTTATGGACCAGGTACGCCTCGGCGATCTGGTGCCCCACCGTGTAGAAGGGGTGGAGGGCCGAGAGCGGATCCTGGAAGATCATGCCGATGTTGCGGCCGCGGAGCTGGCGCATGGCGGATTCGGGCAGGGAAACAAGGTCCTTGCCCTGGAACATCGCCTGGCCGGTCACCTTTGCCGACGTGCCTTTCAACAAGCCCATGAGTGCCTGGCTGGTGACGGACTTCCCCGAGCCGGATTCGCCCACGATGCCAAGGGTCTGGCCGCGATCCAGCGTGAAGTCCATGCCGTTCACTGCGGAGACAACGCCGTCATCCGTAGGGAATTTCACGGTCAGGTCGCGTACCTCAAGGAAAGGCGCGGTGGCTGTGGCGCCCGCCGTTGTTGTTGCGGTGTGCAGCTGGGTCATTGGAGCCTCACTCGGGGATCGATGGCGGCATAGGCAAGGTCCACGGCAACGTTGGCGACGATCACGAAGAACGCGGCCAGCATGGTGATGGCCATGGTGACAGGGAGGTCGCCGGAGATGGCGGCGTGCACTGCCGTGAAGCCCAGCCCGGGGACGGAGAAGATCTGCTCCGTGAGGACAGCACCACCGAGCAGGAGGCCAATGTCCATGCCAAGCATCGTCACAACCGGGGTAATGCCGGCCCGGACCCCATGCTTGAACGTGACTGTCCGGGGAGCGAGGCCTTTGGCGCGCGCTGTGCGGATGAAGTCCTCCCCGAACGTCTCGATCATGTTGGTCCGGGTAACGCGGATGTAGGAGGCGCTAAAGAGCACTGCCAAAGCGATCCAGGGCAGCAGGTAGTTGGCCACCCACGCCCCCGGCCCCTGTGGACCGAACGGGCTGTTGATCTCGTTGGTGGTGAACGGCAGCAGATGGAGTTGGTTGACGAACAGGAGCAACAGGAAGAGTCCTGTGACCGGGATGGGCAGCGAGACACCCACGGAAGCGGCCCCGACGATGAACTTGTCCACCGGGGTTCCCTTGCGCAACGCAGCGAGGAGGCCGAGCCCCACGCCCGTGATGGTCCAGAGCACCAACGCGCCGATGGCCATGGAGAACGTGTAGGGGAGGGAACGGCCGATGATGTCAGCGACGTTCTCGTTGGTTTGGAAGGACTTGCCCAGGCAAGGCCATTCGCAGAGGGTCTGTGCCCCCGGAGCTCCGATCATCCTCGAGGAGAAGAGCCCGCGGATGTAGTCGAAGTACTGGATGAAAAACGGTTGATCCATGCCCAAGGCAACCCGGGCCTCGGAGACGCGCTCGGGAGTGCACTCCTGGCCGCAGGCAGCTGCTGCGGGGTCGGACGGTCCCAGCTGGAACAAAGTAAAGGTGATGAAACTTACCGCGAAGAGGAGCAGGACCAAGGATCCGGCCCGGCGAAGAATGAACGTCATCATGGTGGTGGTTGCGGGCCGCCTGGCAACTGCAGGCGGCCCGCTTCTCCTTCTGGACTAATGGTTCGAAAAGCGCAGTCAGTGCTCGACGCCGACGATCGAGAGGTCGATGCCACCGAAGAAGTAGCCCACCTGGGCATTGCGGACATTGGAGCCCACCACGCTGTTCGTGTGGGTGCGGATGAGCGGCACGATCGGGTAGGTCTTCAACGCCGTACCGAAGGCCTCGGACCACTTCTTACCGAGTTCCTCGGAGGAGCCGTCCGTGTTTCGCAGCTCGAACATCGTCTTGGAAACCACGGGATCGAAGTAGCGGGACGTGTTGGAGAAGCCGTAGCTTGTGCCGTCATTGTTCGGTCCCAGCAGCGGATCAGCGGAGGTACGGACAGAAGCGGGATCGGCGCCGCCACACCAGCCGGAGCGGCCCATGTCCGGGAGCTGCGCGCTGGCAAGGACCGAGTAGTAGTTCGGGGCGGGAATCGGCACCAGCTCCACGTCGATGCCCAGGGCCTTCAGGTTCTGCTGGACCACGGTGCCGGTGTTCTTGAAGGCATCGCGGTTGTTGGCGTAGCCGTACGTGAGGGTCTTGGGGTACTCCTTGCCTTCAAGCAGCTTCTTGGCCTCTTCGAGTTTGGGCTTGCCGGCCGGGTCCAGTTCCAGCGGCGTTTCCACATAGCCACGCATCTTGTCGTTCAGCGGGCTCTGGGTCAGTTCGCCAAAGCGTCGTCCGCCGTATTGCACCAGGATGGACTGGCGGTCCAGGGCCAAGGCGATGGCGTTGCGGACATCCGGGTCCTTGATCTTTTCGGTGTTCAGGCTCAGGACGTCGTTGCATCCAAGCAGTCCGGATGCCACCCTATCCTTGACCTTGGCGTCGGCAAGCTTCGCGGAGTCCGAGGTCTGCAGGGCGCCATTGGAATCAAGCGTGATGGCATTTGGATCCGAGTCGGCGAGCAGCTGCTGGCTGATGGTGGCCTGGGACGTGGAAAGGGAGAAGCTGAACGTGTCCGGAAGAGCTGAACGGTTGGGGTCCGTGGACGGGTCCCAGTGCGGGTTGCGGACCAGCTTCAAGGACTTGCCCCGGTTGTAGGACTCCACCATGTACGGGCCCGACGATACCGGGTGGTTGGTGTAGTCCAGCTTCGTGTCCTTGGCCTGGGGGACCGGCGCCGTGTTGGACCGGGAAGCCAGCGCCGGGAATTCGGCGAAAGGCTTCTTCAGGTGAAAGACCACGGTGCGTTCGTCGGGTGTTTCAACTGCCTTGAGCACAGCGGAAGGATCCTTGTAAGGCCCCTTGTACCCTCCGGCGTCGAGCGCTGCATTCAGCTCCTGCGGCGCCTGGGTGAAGACGTCCTGCGCGAAAGTGCGCTCCACACCGTACTTGATGTCGGCCGAAGTGATGGGCGTGCCGTCCTCGAACTTCACGCCTTCCTTGAGGGTGAACGTCCAGCTCAAGCCGTCGTCGGAGGCCTTGCCGGTGTCCGTAGCGAGGTCCGGGACCACCGTTGGCGGCTGGCCCGCCGTTTCCTTGGCCATGGTGAGCGTCCGGTAGTAGAGCTGTCCGACGTTGGCGGTCTGGACATAGTTGCTGTTGCCGGGATCCAGGGTTTGGAAGTCCGAGGACATCAGGACGTTGATGTTGCCGCCCTTGCCGGTGAAGCCGGACTTGACCACGACGGGTGCGAGTTCGGTGACGGATTCGGCGGGCTTTGAACTGCCGGGCTGGTTTTGGCCTGCCGCGCAGCCGGTAGCGGCCACGGCAATCAGCACGGAAAGCGCCAGTGCTCTCGTGGGGGTTTTCATGATGCTCCTAGGGGTGTGAGTGAAACGGAGGTTTGTTAGTGGCGTGATGCTTTGGGATCGAGTGCATCCCGGACGGCATCGCCGAGGAGGTTGAATGCCAGCACGGTGACGATGAGCATGACGCCCGGGACGGCAAGGAACCATGGGTCGCTGAGGTACCAGTTGCCGGATTGGGCGGCGTTGAGCATCTGGCCCCACGACGGCGTAGGGTCCTTGACGCCGACGCCCAGGAAGGACAGGGCTGCTTCAGCGGAGATGTTTGTGGGGATCAGCATGGTGGCGTACACCAGGACGACGCCCATGACGTTGGGGATGATCTGCTTGAACAGCACGCTCAGATGTGACGCGCCGAAGGACCGCGCGGCTTCGACGAACTCGCGCTCGCGGAGGCTGAGCACCTGGCCGCGGACGATCCTGGCGAGGTAGGCCCAGCCAAAGAAGCCGAGAATGATCACCAGGGAAGCCATGGGCAGGAAGCTGCCCTCGCCCAGCGGGGTGTCCCGAAGGCGCGACTGCAGGATGGGCGTGAGGGAGAGCACCAGCAGAAGGTGCGGGAAGGCAAGGAACAGGTCCATGATCCGGCTGATGATGGCGTCGGTCTTGCCGCCGAAATAGCCCGCTGCAGCGCCCAGGACGGTTCCGAGGACAACGGACACTGCCGTGGACAGCAAAGCGATGGTGAGTGAGACCTGACCACCAAAGGCAAGCCTGGCGAAGAGATCGCGGCCAAGGCCGGGCTCGACACCCAACCAATGCTGCGCTGAGGGATACATGTAGCCGGGGAGGGGCAGCCCGGGGGTCTGGAAATCGTCCAGTACTTCAGGGCTGGTGTTCGAGGTGAACGGATCGTTCCCGGACATGGCGCTGAGCAACGGTGCCAGGACAGCGAACAGCATGATCGCCACTACGACGCCCAAGCTGGCGAGGGCGATTTTGCTGCGCTTGATCCTCATCCACGCGGTGGCGAGCAGGGATCGTGCTTCGGCGGGGGCAGCGGCTGTGGCCGTCGGCGTCGTCGCCGGCGTCGTTGCTGGCGGAAGCGGCGGGCTGCCGGTGTTGGCTTCGACGGACTGTATTTGGGTCAACGGTTCTGCTCGTTTCATGATCTGGAGCGGGCTCCGGAGTTCTTGTATACCAAAATAGATTAGAGCAGGATTCATGCGATGTAAATCACAAATAATGTACTGTTTGGAATACCAGAGACAATGACGAGCTGTCCTTCCCGGACAGGAAACAGGAGCTGCCGTGCCCACCAAGGTCACCGCCCGCTATGTGCTGGGCCATCACGACGGACGCCATGTCCTGCTCGAAAACGCATGCGTGGTCTACAGCGGCCACACCATCGACTACGTCGGATACGACTACCCGGGACCGGTGGATGAGGAGCGTGACCTGGGCGATGCCCTGCTGATGCCGGGATTGATTGACCTGGATGCCCTCACGGACATCGACCACCTCATTCTGGACAGCTGGGCAGGCCCGGAGCAGGCCAAGGGCCATCAATGGTCCGAGGACTACTTCCGGAACGGCCGTGCCAACGTCTTCACTGCCGAAGAACGCCAGCAGATCCGTGAATACGCCTTGATCCAGCTGATCCTGCACGGCATCACCACCTACATGCCCATCGCCTCCGAGGTGCACTCCGAATGGGCCGAGACCTTCGAGGAACTGGTGGGCATGGCGGAGACCAGCCGGCGCCTGGGCCTGCGCGGATACCTCGGCCCCGCCTATCGCTCGGGAGTGAACGTGGTACTGAACGACGGCGAACGGTCAGTGATGTTCGACGACGACCGCGGCCGTGAGGGGCTGGCCGACGCCCTGCGCTTCATCGACTACGCGAACGAACTCAATGATCCACTGGTCAACGGCGTCCTGCTTCCCTGCAGGATCGAGACCTTGGACCTCCAACTGCTCAAGGAGACCGCAGCCGCCTCCACCGAACGGGACGTTTTGGTGCGGCTCCACTCGCTCCAAGGCCTCGTGGAGCGCCAGCTCATCATGGACTGGCACGGCATGACGCCCCTGGCACTCCTGGACCAGGTCGGCCTGCTCAATGAGCGACTGCTGATCCCGCACGCTACGTACACTGACAGAAATCCCGCGGTATATGGCGAGGACCGCGGTGACCTTGCCCTGCTGGCCGGGAGCGGCGCCAGCATCATCCACTGCCCGCTGACCTCCATGCGCTACGGCAGCACGCTGGATTCCTTCAACGCCTACAAGGATGCGGGAATCAACATCTCCCTGGGCACGGACTCTTTCCCGCCTGATCTCATTCGCGGCATCGATGCCGGAGTTCAGCTCGCCAAGATCCTCGCCGGGACCAACGACGCCGGTGACCTCGCCGGATACTTCGACGCCGCAACCCTCGGCGGTGCGCAGGCGCTCAGGCGCCCGGACCTGGGTCGGCTGGAGCCGGGCGCGCAGGCGGACCTGGTGGCGTTCTCCTTGGGGGACATTCGCGACGGCGTCCACGAGGACCCGCTGCGAACCCTCCTTCTCAACGGAACAGCCCGTCAGGCCGTGCTGTCAGTAGTAGCCGGACGGACCATCATGGCCGAGGGCAGGATCGAGGGAGTTGACCTGGAATTCTGGCGCTCCAGGGGGCAGGAACTTTTCGACAAGATGCGTCGGGCCTACAGCCAACGTGACATCAGGAAGCGCCCTGCCGATGAGCTGTTTCCTCCCGTGTATGCTCGGTTGGAACGCTGACCGACGCCGCCCGGTGACGGGAGCGTACGCAGGAATGAAGGGAAGTTCCACAGTGGCTGAGGCGACGCCGGAAACCGGGAATGGCCGCGATGACGAGGCCCGCGCGGAGAACGTGTACCAACTGGTACTGGAAGGCATTGTCACAGGCAAGTACGCCCAGGGTGCCCGGCTCCGTGAACGTGAACTTTCCGAGATCTACAACGTCTCCCGCATCCCGGTCCGTGAGGCCATCCAGCGGCTGGAACAGGACGGCTTTGTGGCTACCTTTCCGCGCCGCGGCGCCGTGGTGCGACAACTGACGCTCACCGACGTCAATGAACTCTTCGACGTACGCCTCTGCCTGGAAACGTTCGCTGCACGCATGGCCGCTACCCGGGTGGCAGAGGGTGGCGACGGCGGGCGGCTCGTGGAACTCATGGAGGCCTCCCGTGCGGCCATCGACGGGGACCGCACTGACGACGTCGCCTTGATCAGCGCGGAGCTGCACGCAGAAATCGTGCGCCTGTCCGGGAACAGCCTCCTGATCGAGTCGGTGAAGCCGTTGTTCGGGCGGATGCGTTGGATTTTCGGGCTCACGCACAACCGCAGCCATGAACTCCAGCGCGACGAACACACCGAGCTGTGCAGCGCGATCCTCAAAGGCCGGCCGGACTTGGCGTACTCGCTCGCATACTCGCACATCGAGTTGGGCCGCGAGCCCGTCCTAGCGGGCCTCGCCGAAACCCTGGAACCTTGAGTTTTTGTACAGATAACGCCCTTTAGAGGCCCTCTTCCGGGCGTTATCTGTACAAAAACTCCACTAGTCGTCGGCGTCGGGGTAGGCGTCTTCTTCTTCGTCGTCGTACCGGCCGGATTCTTCCACCTCGACCTCGAGGATTTTCAGCAGTTCCGTGTCCGGGTTCAGCATGATCGCTGCCTCGTCACGACGATGTTGCAGCACGGTGTCCAAGTACGACTGCACGGCCTCAGCCAAAGGAACGTAGCGGTCCTGCTTCTGGCTCATATACCAACGGTGCTCCAGGACTTCGTGCACGACTTCGGCGGGCTCCAGCTTTCCAGCGAGGTGCCGGGGGATGGAACGCACAATGGGTTCGAAGATCTGGCTGACCCAGATATGGGCGCTGATCTCCTCGTCCAGGTCAGGGTTGTTGTCCGCACGGAACTGGTCCATGTCGTTCAGGAGCCTGCGTGCCTGGTTTTCCTGGGCGTCCAAACCGGTAAGGCGCAGCAGCCGCCGCTGGTGGTGGCCGGCGTCGACGACTTTGGGCTGCAGCTGGATGGTGGAACCATCCGCCGTGGTCTTGATGGCGTATTCCTCGACGTCGAAGCCGAGCTCGTTGAGGCGACGGATGCGGGCACCCACACGCCAGCGCTCGCCCAATTCGAACGATTCCTTCTCGGTGAGCTCCGTCCAGAGCCGGCGGTAGCTGTCCATGATCAGCTCGCTGGTGGCCACGGGATCCACCTTCTCCTCGATGAGCCCGCCATCGAGAAGGTCCATCAGCTCACCGGCGATGTTCACGCGGGCGATCTCGAGATCGTATTCGCGCTGGCCCATGGACAGGTCCGGGTAGAGCTCGCCCGTCTCCGCATCCACCAAGTACGCAGCAAACGCACCGGCGTCACGGCGGAACAACGTATTGGACAGCGAGACATCGCCCCAGTAAAACCCGATCAGGTGCAAGCGGACCAGCAGCAGCGCCTGCGCGTCAATCAATCGGGTCAGGGTGTCCTTGCGGAGCATCTGGGAGAACAGTGCACGGTACGGCATGGAGAACTTCAAATGCCGGGTCACAAGCACCGGGTTGAGCGGCTTGCCGTCGGCTGTGGTGCGGCCGGTAATGACGGCAACCGGCTCCACGCACGGGACATCCAAGCGGGCGAGCTTGCGCAGCATGTGGTACTCGTGCCGTGCCACGTGCTCGGAGGTTTCCTTGATGGCGATCACCGAGCCGCCCAAGTGGGCAAAACGGACAATGTGCCGGGAAATACCGCGGGGGAGCGCAGCCAAGTACTCGGCAGGCCACTCCTCCAACGCGATGTGCCACGGGAGGTCCAGGAGCTCAGGGTCGGCAGCTGCAGCCGTGATGTTCAGCGAACCAATCACACTGGCCGGAGGGGCAGAGTCCTGTGCGCTCGCGGCCTCGGTCCGGGGGAGCTTGCCGATCTGCCCGTAGTCGGTGGGTTCGTCGTGCCACTGGGCTTCGTTTTGCTCGCTCATGCCTCAATTGTTCCGTACTCGGGGGATACCGGCGCACCTGGCGCCGGGAAGGGATCTGCCGGCTTTGCCGACCAATCGACGTCGGGTGCCTCCTGGAAGACGACCCCCTGCTTGGCGAGGCGCTCACCCAAGGCGCCCAGCCGACGTCGGAAGTCACCGGCGTTGCGGACCTCCTGTTCGGACCAGCCGACTTCCGCAAGGGAAATGGCCCGCGGGTACAGCAGCCACTGGGCCTGCTGGTTGTTGCGCACCGTTTCGGTCCAGAGGGGTCCTTCGATGCCCAGGATTTGTTCGTCGTGCAGGCCGCCTTGGGCCGGATCCCAGTTGTAGTACTCGGCCCAGGTGAAGGGTCCGCCCTCCACCCATTCGAGGCCGATGGGGCTTTCCGGAGAGTACTTCTGGTCAAGGTACGTGGTGGCCGCCGGGGACATAATGACGGTGGCGTCGGCCCTCCGGACGGTCGCCTCCAGGTCCCCAAACCAGTACTGGATCACCGAACCCTCTGGAAGGTCGACGGCGGCGTACTCGTTCCAGCCCACCACCGTTTTGCCGGTTTCGGCGCCGATCCGAACGAACTCCTGGACCATCGTGATGTAGTCATCGTGTCCGGTGACGTGTGCCTCATCGCCGCCGATGTGCAGATAGGGGCCGTCCGTGATCGCGGCAAGCTGGCCGAGGACTTCACGAACGAATTCGTACGTCACCGGCAAGTCGGCACTCAGGGTAGACCATCCGACCTCCGAGGTGGTGCTCATGGGCTTTGCCTGGCCGTCGGGGTTGAGCTGGGGAATCGCGGCGAGGGCCGCATTGACGTGGCCGGGAAGGTCTATCTCAGGTATAACCACCACGTTCTTGCTGGCGGCGTAGGCCTGGAGGTCCTTGTAATCCTGCTGTGTATAGAAGCCGGATTTGCCGCGCGGAGGCAGTGCCGTTGGCAGCTCCACAGCGCCCTGCCCACCGATCGCCGTCAGCTTGCCATAATCCAGTCCAGAAGGGCTCTCCGGCGGTTGGTGGATCTCGATCCTCCAACCCTGGTCATCCGTCAAGTGCAGGTGAAGGGCATTGAACTTGAACTGGGTCATGACGTCGATCTGCTCCTTCACCTCCTCCACAGTGAGGAAGTTCCGCGCCACGTCCAGCATGAGCCCGCGGTACCCAAAGCGAGGGGCGTCCAGAATTTCGACGGCGGGAATCACCCAGGTGCCAGCGTCAGCGTCGCCGGTGCTTTCCTCGATGGCGGCAGGGAAGAGCTGCCGCAGCGTCTGTGTTCCATTGAAGAGGCCCGCAGGGGTGGACGCCGTAAGCCGAACACCATCAGCGGTGACGGTCAGGGCATAAGCCTCACGTCCGCCGTCGGGCAATTCCTCCAATTCCAAGGCGATGTCCCCGGGGCGGGAAGTCTCGGCGATGGGTAGCCCATAGCCCGTCGCGGTGCGGAGCAGTGCGGCCAGCTGTTCAGCGACCGGCACGGCGGCGCCGCTGGCTACGATCCTTGCGCTGGCTGCGAGGGTGAAAGCGGGACCGTCCTGGAGCGCAACGTGGGAGGGCCGTGGAATCAGGGTATCTGTGGTGTTCATGCCGCTCTTTCCGGGAAGAAGGTTAACGTGATAACGGCCCGACCGGAAGGGTCGGGCCGCCATCACAATGCGGAACGTACAGTCGCGATCAGTCGCCCAGGCGCAGGCCCGTCTTGGTGTCGAACAGGTGCACGTGGCCGGACTGCGGACGTACGAAGATGGACTCACCCTTCATCGGAGGGCGGCGGCCGTCGACGCGTGCAACGATGTCGTGGCTCTTGCCATCGAGGATGGTGTGGCCGTAGACGTAAGCGTCGGCGCCGAGCTCTTCGACGACGTCGACCTCAACCTGGAGGCCTTCGCCCTGCGGAGCGGTCTCGAGGTCCTCCGGGCGGGAACCGACGGTGACGGTCTGGCCGTGTGCCTCTTCGAGGACGTCGCGCGGCACGGGGTAAACCGTTCCACCGAACTGGACGCCGCCGTCGACAACCGGAAGTTCCAGCAGGTTCATGGCCGGGGAGCCGATGAAGCCTGCAACGAAAACGTTCTGCGGGCGGTCGTAGAGGTTGCGCGGGGTGTCAACCTGCTGCAGCAGGCCGTCCTTGAGGACTGCAACGCGGTCACCCATGGTCATGGCCTCGACCTGGTCGTGCGTCACGTAAACCGTGGTGACGCCGAGGCGGCGGGTCAGGGATGCGATCTGCGTACGGGTCTGGACACGGAGCTTGGCGTCAAGGTTGGACAGCGGCTCATCCATGAGGAAGACCTGCGGGTTACGGACGATTGCACGGCCCATGGCAACACGCTGGCGCTGACCACCGGAGAGTGCCTTCGGCTTGCGGTCCAGGTACTGCTCAAGGTCAAGAAGCTTGGCGGCTTCGCGGACACGCTCTGCGCGCTCTTCCTTGGAAACGCCGGCGATCTTCAGTGCGAAGCCCATGTTGTCCGCGACAGTCATGTGCGGGTACAGAGCGTAGTTCTGGAAGACCATTGCGATGTCGCGGTCCTTCGGGGGAACATCCGTGACGTCGCGGTCACCGATCAGAATGCGGCCGGCGTTCACATCCTCAAGACCTGCGAGCATGCGCAGGGAGGTGGACTTACCGCAACCGGAGGGTCCAACGAGGACCAGGAATTCGCCATCGGCGATGTCGATGTTGAGCTTATCGACGGCGGGCTTATCTGTGCCCGGGTACAGACGCGTAGCGTTATCAAAAGTAACTGTAGCCACAGTTATCAATCCCTTCACCGGCAGGTACGTGCCGGACGATCCGTTGTGAATGGTTCATTTTCTTCAGTTGAGCTCCCCGGCCGTGGGCCGGGGAGGATCGCGTGGCGCCGCACGGTTACTGTGCGTCACGTCACAAGCAAGAGTATGTCAGACTTTTTGAGTAACCACCTAAATATTACGAACATCACATATGACTTTGATCGCCTTCTAGGCCCCAGCTGTCACCCGGCGACGTTCCCGCAGCAACGCTTCCAGCAGCTCCGCAACGTGGACGGGAGCTTCCACCCGGTGCTGCGCCTGGGTGAAATCGAGCCCCACCTTGATGCCGACGTCATCACCCATGAGCCGGCCCAGCGCGTCTTCATCGGTGACGTCGTCGCCGGCGAAAAGGATGGCCGTGGCACCCGTTGCCTGCCGGAGGAACTCCACGGCCTCCCCTTTGGAAGCGTGGACCACGGAGGTTTCCAGCACGCGTTTGCCGGTCTTCAGGTAGACGCCGGGGTGCTCGCTGAGGACCCTGGTGGCGGCTTCGACGGCGTCAGCGGCCACGTCGTCATCGGCCATCCGGGTGTGGAGGACCACGCCGGCGGGCTTGTCTTCGAGCAACGTGCCGGGGGCGATGTTCACGATCTCGGCAAGGACTTCACGGACAGCGGCCAGCTTTTGCCGTTGCTCCTCGTCCAGTTCCAGGCCAAGCGATCCTTCGCCCAGCCATACCTCGGCCCCGTGGCTCCCGATCAGCAACGTGCCTGCCGGGGGAGAGGCGACCAGCCGCAGACTGTCCAGGGCGCGGCCCGAGATGAGTGCCGTCGTCGTGCGCGGCAGTTCGGCGAGGCTCGCCAAGGCAGCTGCCGACCGTGGCAAGGGCCGTGCGTCCTCGGCACGATCCACGATCGGCGACAGCGTACCGTCGAAGTCCAACGCCACCAGCAGGTGTTCGGTAGTGGAAATGCGCCGCACCGCGTCCAACAATTCCGGCGATAAGGACAGGCGCTCAGCTGTCATCGCGAACCACCTTCTCTTCGAGGGCAGCCAGGAACGCGGCCGACCAGTAGTCGACGTCGTGGTCCAGGATTTGCTTGCGCATCAGCTTCATGCGCCGGCGTGCTTCCTTCTCAGGGAGGTTCACGGCCCGCAGGATCGCGGACTTGAGGCCATCGATATCGTGCGGGTTGATCAGGAACGCTTGCTTGAGTTGGTCGGCGGCGCCGGCAAACTCACTGAGGACAAGCGCGCCGTCGTCATCCGAACGTGCCGTGACGTACTCCTTGGCCACCAGGTTCATGCCGTCGCGGAGAGCCGTAACCAGCATCACGTCCGCGGCGAGGTAGAGGGCCACCATTTCCTCCACCGGATAGCTGTGGTGCAGGTAGCGGACGGCCGTGTTCTGGATGGTGTCGTAGGTGCCGTTGATGTGTCCCACGGTGCCTTCGATTTCCTCGCGGAGGAGTCGGTACTGCTCCACACGCTCACGGCTGGGGCTGGCGACCTGGATGAGCGTGGCATCTTCGACTTTGATCTGGCCGTCCGCCAAAAGTTCCTCGAAAGCCTTCAGGCGGTGGCCGATTCCCTTGGTGTAATCCAGGCGGTCCACGCCCAGGAGAATTGTTTTGGGGTCACCGAGGTCCTTGCGGATCTGCTTGGCACGCTCGATGATGTCCGGGCGGCCCGCCAGTTCGCGGATCTGGTCCACGTCGATGGAGATCGGGAAAGCCTGGGCCCTGGCGATATGCGTGACTTCGCCGTCCGGGCCCTTCACGTGGACCTGCTGTTGCTTGACGCTGGCACCGAGGAACCGGCGTGCCGAGCGCATGAAGTTGCCGGCATCGCTGGGCCGCTGGAAACCGAGGAGATCGGCCCCCAACAGGCCGTCGATGATGTCACGACGCCACGGAAGCTGGGCGAAGATCTCGGGGGGAGGGAACGGAATGTGGTTGAAGAAGCCGATCTTGAGGTCTGGCCGCGCTTCACGGAGCAGGCGCGGAACCAGCTGGAGCTGGTAGTCCTGGACCCAAACAGTGGCGCCGTCGGCGGCGTGGCGGATGACGGCGTCGGCGAACTTCTTGTTCACGGCGCGGTAGGAATCCCACCACGTACGGTGGAACTCCGGCGGAGCGATCACGTCGTGGTACAGCGGCCAGATGGTGGCGTTGGAGAAGCCCTCGTAATACAGCTCAACTTCATGGCTGCTCAGCTGGACCGGGACCAGGTCCATGCCTTCATGGCTGAACGGGCGCACTGTCTCATCCGGGGCGCCATGCCAACCCACCCAGGCGCCGTCGGACTTCGTCATCATGGGCGCCAGCGCCGTGACCAAACCGCCGGGCGAACGCCGCCAGCCACCACCGCCGCCGTCTCCGTCGTCATTGCAACGGTCCACCGGCAGTCTGTTGGAGACCACCATGAACTCGAATTTGCTCGCCGTGGGCTTCTTGGTCGGAGACGACCGGGTGCCCTGCTCGGTTGTGAGTTTTTCGCTTGCCGGTTCCTGCATTAATGCTCCCTGGGGTTGCTGTGACTCAACTCCCAGCCTACTAGCGGAATCTTCCCCGGCGGTTGATCGTTCAACAACCGGACGGGAGGGTATGCGGTGGAGCTCCAAGTTGGCTCCCGTAAACTGTCCCCGTTGCCCTAGCTTTCACTACGACGTCGAGTAACCCGAGGAACTGATGAGCCCCGCAAACGAATCCCGCCTGTCAAAGGCCGAACGCACCGCCCAGGCACGGGAGAAAGCGCGGGCAATCCGCGAAGAGCAGTTGAAGAAGGACAAGCGCAACAAGCTTCTGGTCGGCTGGGGCATCGTGGTTGCCATCGTCGTCATTGTTGCCATCATTGCTGCCGTAGTTGTCGGCAACATTCAGAACAACGCGCCGATTGCCGATCAAGGCCCGACGCCGGCCAACGGCAACGTCCACGGCGGCGTCACGCTGCTGGCAGGCAGCGAAGTTCAGAAGTCCGAACCCAGCTCAGTCAACCTCGCCGACGTCCCCTCCGCTCCGGCAACCAAGCCTGCCACGGTGACTGTACCCGGCGGCGAGGCCGAGGCCGGCAAGCCCGTCAAGGTGGTTGCCTACATCGACTTCATCTGCCCGGTCTGCAAGCGCTTCGAGACCACCTACGGTGATGCGCTGACGAAGCTCCGCAACGACGGCAAGATTTCCCTCGAGTACCGCGCTCTCGGATTCCTGGACCAGCAGTCCACCACCAACTACTCGTCCCGCGCGGCCAACGCAGCGGCTTGCGTAGCGAACACCTCCCCGGAGAAGTACGCGGACTTCTTCAACCTGCTCTTCGAGCGCCAGCCGGCTGAAGGCAGTGCGGGCATCTCCGACAAGGACCTCAAGGCCATGGCCACGGAGGTTGGGGCCAACATCGACTCATGCGTGGACAGCAAGCAGTACCGTCCGTGGGTGAAGTTTGCCACCCAGGAAGCTGCCGCAATCGGCATCACCGGCACCCCGACGGTCTTCGTCGACGGCAAGCAGTGGGACGGCAGCACCGACCTCAACGCCGAGATCCAGACCGCCATCACGGCAAAGGGCTAAGCCTTTAGTTGAATCACGACGGCGGCCGGTCACCCAGCGTTATGGGGTGGCCGGCCGCTGTGGTTAAAACAGGTGTTGGTGCAGGCAGATTTCGTTGAAGGGAATGGTCTGGGCTACCCTTATCTAGCGCTCTTCAGCGCTTGGCTCCGGATACCGGAGCACGCCTCCTTAGCTCAGTTGGCCAGAGCACCGCTCTTGTAAAGCGGGGGTCGTCGGTTCGAATCCGACAGGGGGCTCCAGCAGGCCAGAACTGGCGCCTAACTGGCTGGGCAATAACGTGCCTGACGGATTCGTCAGGCCTCCCCTCCCACCTTCGCCAGCCGGGCGTTGAGCCGGTCTACTTCGTCCAGGACCTCGGTGGCTGCCCACGCCTTACTACGCTTGCTCTGGGTGATTGTCGTGATGACACCAGCCGTCGTTAGTCTCTCCAGGGCGCCGTACACGGACGTCTCGGCCACTCCGGCGATATGCGCCGCATGATTCGCTTCGAACACGGGCCGCTCCAAAAGCCACGGGATGATCTTCTCCTCGGCGGAGCCCTTGCGCGGCTTGGACATCTCCAGCCACATCGCTGGCAAGGCGTCCAGAGCGGCCACACTTTCCCTCGCGGCATCCGCAGCGCGCAGGGCGGAGTTGGCCAGGTAAAGCACGAACGGGTCGACGTCACCGGTCCGGTAGTTGTTGACGAGCGTGAAGTACCGCTGCACATCGGCAACCATCGCCGAAGCGATGGGCGTCACTGTGTTCTTCGTCAGGCCGCGCCGACGGGAGATGGCGCCGATGAGCGCCCGCCCGATGCGGCCGTTGCCGTCCGTGAAGGGGTGGATGGATTCGAACTGGACGTGGGCAATCGCGGCCTGCGCCATGATCGGCACGTCGTCCCGGTTGCAGAACGCCATCAGGTCCTCCATCAGCTCTGACACCATTTCCGGCGGAGGGGGAACATGAACGGCTCCCCGCGGTGAGTAATCGCTGCCGCCGATCCAGTTCTGGACGTCCCGAATCTTCCCGGCGTGCTTCCAGTCCAACGGGTCGTCCTTCATCAATGTTTGGTGGGCCTTGAGGAGAGACTCCAGACGCACCATGCCACTCTTTCCGGCGTCATCGATCATGAACTGCACGGCGTCGGCGGCGGCGACCATCGACCTGGCGTTCTCGCTGGCCTTCAAGCCGATCATGGCCTTCGCGTAGTCGTTGCGGTTGGCGTCTACGTGTTCGATCTTTGAGGACGACACAGCCTCAGTGCGCAGGAGGAACCCGCTGATGGCGGCCATGCGCGTTCCGGCCGTGACATCCAGGGAGGCGACTGAGACCGCAGCCTTTTCCAATGCGACGATGGTTTCCCGGCTCGGGCTGTACCAGAGGTCCCCGATTATGGGTGGCAGGGAAACCTCGACTTCGGTGAACTCACGGTCTTCACGTGGGGCCCTCCCTGAAGTCGTCCAAGGTATGGTTTTGGAGCCGTGCGGCGGCCAGGCGTCAGTCATGGTGTCCTCAAAAGTCTGAGTAAGGATGGAGTTATTTTGATTTTAGCCACCGAATCAAAATAGTTCGAACGGTTATTGCTCATTTGAGAAGCTGGTGTGGGGACTCCAGATGGGGGATTCGACGACGACGACGGCGGGGACAGCCATGAGCATGGCGGTGACGGTGATGATGACGGTGACGGCGGCCGCGGTCACCGTGCGGGCAGCGGTCGCGCGCAACGCAGGAACAAGGTGTCCGGCGTCCAGGCCCAGTCGGAATGGCCACGTTCCTGGCTCGCCATGATGGATTCGATGACGCCAGCAACAAGAAGCACGACCACTGGAACCGCAAAGGCGACGTTCACCCCGGATATCTGTCGAATGGGCGGACGCTTTGGTCCGGAAAATCGGAATGGTTCTACAGCCAGTCCAGCAGCGTGGCATAGTACTCATCCTCTGCGGCGAACCTCGGTCACGATGTCCTGGGTTTCCCGACGCGTTTCCTGAACCGCCGTTGATAAGCCAGCACGTCCGGAGTTAGACCCGGCGGTGGCAACCGGGCTGCGTGGATCCGCGCAGCTGCGCCAGACCTGCCACCGTCAGCCCAGCAGTGAGCGCCAGCGCGGAAACCCAGAGGGCGAGTCCAACGATGTCGTGGACGGCCATCTGCGGCAAGCGCCGTTCGGGTACGGCGACGACGCCGATGAACGCACCGACGAGCCCGAAGTAACTGCCCGTCATGAAACGCTGGTGGGATGGGATGTTGCCTTTGCGCACCGCCCACAAGCCGAGGGTGAGGGTGCAGAAGGTCAGCGCGGAAAGGGCATGGAGCCAGTTGAATCCGCCGTCGATGGTCCGGATCCCGAAGGAGCTGAGCACCACTATGTACATGCTCACTGCCCAGATCCGGCCCAGAGTCTTGTGGGCTGGTGTGCCCTTGTTGCGGCGAAGCAGGTTAACAGCGCCAAAGATCAGCGCGTAGCCTGCAGCGATGGCGTGCAGGGCGATAAGGAAGGTCCACGGCGATGCCATGGGCTCAGCCCTTGGATTCGGCGGAATCGTCGGCCCAGAACACCTTGGCCCCCGCCGCCGCAGCCCGCAGCTGTCCGCCGTCGAGAATCAGGGAGCTTTCATCGATGCCGAGGGCGGGCCATTGCGTGACAAGCCGGAGGTCGCCGGCCTCGGGCAGGGGCCACAGCCAGAGCGATCCCGAGCCTGCCAGTTCGTCATCCCCGCCGCTGCCACCACCGCCGTTGAAGGTCAGGACGGGAGGCGTGGGTTGCTGGGATGGATCCATGTACCGGTTACCTCCGTGAGCCCCGGTGAAGGCGCGGGAACCGTCCGGGAGTTCCACGCCAAAAAGCAGGAGTACATCCAGCAGATTCTGCTCGGGTTTCGGTCGGAAGCCGTGCTGGAAGAACACCCCGTTGAGCGCTTCCCACTCCTCGTCGGTCTCGGCGGCCCGACGGATGATCCAGGTCAGGTCGATGTTGCATCCGGTAGAGAAGACCTCGACGCCCTTGACAGCGATCACGCGACTGGGGCCGTAGTGCAGGAATTTGCCGATGTGGACCAGCGCGGGGAGCTCGTAGCGCGGCGCTCCGGACCATGGCGGTGGAACGAACCGGACCTGACGGCCGCGTTGGGGCTGGGTCGGAAGGGGGAAATCCTGGAAGAAGGCCATAGTTGTCCTTTGCTCGCTGGTTTCGACCGACCAGCGGAACGACGCTTCCGCGCCGTGTGGATCCCCCAATCCGTCCTTCTGACGATGAGTCTAGTTGCGACGGGACGGTAATACAGCCAAAGAAGCTTGTCAGTCTGCATTGACAGCCCTGGCGTGTCAGTCTAGCCTGACAGGCATGGAAGCCGATGAACTGTCCGAGCAAATCCACTCCACCAGCCCCGCCGTCGGATTGCGGGCCGTGGGCGCCCTTCATCGCCTGGCCGAACAGGTCGAGGCCGTCCACGTCCGGGCTGCCCGCGAGCAGGGCTGGACGTGGGAACAGATCGGTGACGCCTTGGGTGTTTCCCGGCAATCGGTCCACGCCAAGTACAGGGAATGACAAAATACAGGGAATGAGTTGAGCCATGTTTGAGCAATTTACGCATGACACCCGTCGGATCGTCGGGTATGCCATGGAGGAGGCACGCAGCTTGGGCGACAAGAGGATGGGGACTGAGCACCTTCTGCTGGGCGCCCTCCACGAACGCGGTCCGGCTGAGGCGCTGGGAATTTCGCTGGAGGATGCGCGGAAGGCGGCGGCGCGCTTGGACGCTGCGGCGTTGAAGGCCATCGGCTTCGAAAGCAAGGACCTTGTGCGGGCTGCGATGCCCACCCGAGGAAGGAAGCCGCCGTTCAGTTCCGGAGCCAAAGAGGTCATGGCTTCAATGGTGAAATCAGCGGTGGATCAGAAATCGCGGAAGATTACCGCGTCGAGCCTCCTGATTTCCCTGTTGGAACGTGAGGAACACGACCCCGTGACCGCCCTGTTCCAGGAACTCAGAGTGGACCGCGCGGCCGTTCGCGACCGCCTGCTGTCCCAATAGCCGAACTACACCAGCGGGATTGGAGCCAGCGGGACTGAAGCCAGCGGGGTGGGAACCAACTCTGTGGGAGCCAGTTCGAGGGGAGCGAGTTCCAGTGCGGCTTCCCGGAGTTGCTGGGGGCGGAACGGCTTGATCAGGTAGGCAGCTGCGCCGGAAGCCATGCCCTGGAGTTCATCCTCCCGCTCGGCGAACGCCGTAATCATCAGGATCGGCGCCGGGGTTAGGGCGGCAACCAGCTTTGCCGCCTCGCGGCCATCCATGTCAGGAAGGCCAAGATCCAGGGTAATCAGGGCGGGGTTCAACCGCTCCGCAGCCATGACGCCTTCCGTTCCTGTCTCGAAAGCGTGGACGTCGAAGCCTTCGCTGCTCAGGATCAGGTCGATGAGGTCGCGGATGTCGTGGTCATCTTCGATGACAACGCAGATCCCTCGTGACGTCATGTGCACCCCTTTCAAGCCCAAGTGTAGGGGTTCTGGCGCGAGCAAGTAGCTCCAACTCCAAAAGTGTCAAAAAGCGAGTACCAATTACTCGTGTCTTTGCCCGCGGGCACGCCTTTACTGAATCCAGCGGATCCTTGCAACGGCCCATGACCCCCCTCGTCGGCCGGTGCTGCCCAAGGGATCCGCGGCGCAGGGCCGGACGCATTTCCCCCAAGTGCTGTCCGGCCCTGACGCGAGGGCGGTACGACGACGGCGACGCCCCCGCGCGTGGAGGCGTCGCCGTCGTACTTCTGCCAAGTCGCGCTACGGCGTGGGGCTGCCGCCGTTGACGTTCAACGTCTCTCCCACGACATAGCTGGACTCCGGCGACGCCAGGAAGACATAGGCGGGCGCCAGTTCCGCCGGTTGTCCGGCGCGGCCCAGGGGAGTGGACTGGCCGAACTCGGGCAGTTCCTCTTTGGGTTGGCCACTGCTGACTTGCAGCGGGGTCCAGATGGGGCCCGGCGCTACGGCGTTGACGCGGATGCCCTTGGGCGCGAGCTGCTGCGCGAGCCCCTTGGTGAAGTTGTTGATGCTCGCCTTGGTGGTGGCATAGTCCACCAGCGTGGGCGACGGGTTGTACGCCTGG
This sequence comes from Paenarthrobacter sp. NPDC057355, assembly GCF_042667405.1. Classification (NCBI taxonomy): domain Bacteria; kingdom Bacillati; phylum Actinomycetota; class Actinomycetes; order Micrococcales; family Micrococcaceae; genus Paenarthrobacter; species Paenarthrobacter sp. NPDC057355. Next base: position 30,269 of record NZ_JBHVAL010000025.1, read on the forward strand.
ATGGAGGTGGTGTTGATGATCGTGGAGCCTGCGGGCATGTGCGGGAGCGCCGCCTTGGTCAACCAGAACATCGCGTACACGTTGGTCTTCTGGGTGTGGTCGAATTGCTCGTCGGTGATGTCGGCAAGGTTCTCCTGCGCCACCTGTTTGCCGGCGTTGTTGACCAGGATGTCGATGCCGCCCAGAACTGCGACGGCGGTGTCCACCACTTCCTGGCAGGTTGCGGAGTCCTTGAGGTCGCCCGGGACCTTAATGGCCTTGCGGCCTGCGGCCTCAATAAGTCCGGCAATCCGCGCGGCGTCCTCTTCTTCCTCGGGAAGGTAGGAAAGCACGACGTCGGCCCCCTCGCGTGCGAAGGCGATGGCGGTGGCTGCGCCGATTCCGGAGTCGGCTCCGGTCACGATCGCCTTGCGGCCCTCGAGCCGTCCGGTCCCGCGGTAGCTTTCCTCGCCGAGGTCCGCCTTGGGTGTGAGCTCCGCGTCGAGGCCCGGCTCTGGCTGGTGTTGCTTTGGCGGGGAGATCTGCTCGTAGGCAGTGACCGGGTTTCGGAAGGTGTACTGATCAGTCATGGTGGTCCTCCGGTTGCTTAGGCATGGAACACAAAGCTAAGTAAGCTTATGATTTCCAGCCTAGACAGGTGGAGGCGTCCCTGCCAAACCCGGCGGCCCCGGTTTCAAGCGGCCGAGTGCACTGCCACCGAGGCCCGCTCAACTGCCGGGCACTCGATTCTTACCGGACCATCGCCGCTTGCTTGATCCAGGCCAAGCAACAGCCGGACTCCCGCTGCTCCGAGTTCGTAGTGGGGGAGGGACACCGTGGACAATGGCGGCCGAAGGTGGGCGGCGATGACTTCCTGGTTATCGAAGCCCACGACGGCGATGTCGTCGGGGATGGCGAGCCCGTGCTCCCGGAGACCGTCGTACAGACCCATGGCCATGCGGTCGTTGTAGCAGTAGACGGCGGAAACGTTGAGCTTGAGCAGCTCCTCCGTGGCGCCGTAGCCACCTTCCTGGTCCGGATAGGCCTCCAGCACCAGCCCGGGATCAAACGCAATCCCTTCGGCCGCCAACGCGTCCATGTATCCCTGAAGCCGTCCGTCCTTGGCCGGCGCGGGCGTGGTGGTGTTGATGAAGGCGATGCGACGATGCCCGCCGCGCAGCAGGATTTCCGTGGCCGACTTCCCGCCTTGTGCCTCGTCCGGCACTACGGCGCGGGAGGTCAGTGAATCGGGCGAAAAGCAGTTGACCAACACGAAGTCCGACTCCCGCAGCGTTTCCGGAACCTCCGTGGCCCGGTGGAACCACGTGGAGTACAGGATGCCCCGGACCTTGTACTCGAGCATCATGGCGATGGCGTCCTTTTCGAGGTCCACGTTGCCCTCAGTGTTGGCGATCAGCAGGGCGTACCCGTGCTTCCATGCTTCGTCCTGGGCGCCGTGGATGATCTGGCCGGCGAAGGGCGTGGTTGCAACCCCGTCCGCCACGAGCCCGATGAATTTCGAGGTTCCGCTGACCAGGTTCTTGGCCATGGCATTGGGCCGGTACCCCAGGCGCCGGATGGCTTCCTGGACGCGCCGCCGGGTCTCGTCCGCGATGCGGGCATTCTTCTTTTTGTTGATCACCAGGGAGACCGTGGCCGTTGAAACACCGGCTGCTTCAGCAACTTCGCGGAGGGTGACCGGATGGACGCGGTCGGTGGTGACTGGAACATCGGCCGCGCTGCCTGAATTTTTCTCCTGCGAAATCATCTGTCCTCCATCAGGAGTATATCCACCTGCCGTGACCGTCATCCCTTCGTCGCCCCACTCTCAAGGCCCTGGATCATGGCCTTGTTCAGCACCAGGAAAACCAGCAGCAGCGGCGTGATGGTGACGCAGACTGCAGCGAACGTCGCCGTCCAGTCCACTTTGCCCATGGCGCCGATGTAGTTTTGCAGGCCCAGGGGGATGGTCTTGAGCTCTTCGGAGAGAACAAAGGTGTTGGCGAAAATGAAGTCGTTCCAAATGAAGATGCTGTTGACCAGGACCACGGTGACCACGGTATTCAGGGACAGTGGCAGGGTAATCAGCCCGAAAATCCGGTAAGGCCCGGCGCCGTCCAGGGACGCGGCCTCGTAGGTTTCGCGTGGAATGTACTCAAAGAAGGACGAGAACAGGTAGATGGACATGGGCAGGGCAAACCCAGCCAAGGGAATGATCATGGACTGGTAGGTGTCCAGGAGGTTCACGGTGGAGTAGTCGATGAACAGGGGGACCAGGGCGATCTGAACGGGAACGATGATGCCCACCAGGAACAACCCCCGTACAAACCTGCTGAATCGGAAGCCAAGGACCTGGATGGCGTAGGCGGCCATCATGCCGAACAGGACAATAAGCACGTTGGCACCCATGGTCACAATGAAACTGTTCAGGATGTTCCGGCCAAGATCGCCGGTTTCAAAGGCCCGGGCGTAGTTCTCCCACGTCAGCGAACTTGGCAGGGCGAAGGGGTCTCCGGTGGCGAAGTCGTGTTCGGTGCGCAGGCTGGTGAGGAAGAGCCAGGCCAACGGGTAAACCTGGACGATCACGATGAGCATGATCAGGACCCGCGACAGCGTCCGGTACAGGCTCGGCTTGCGGCGTCGCCGCTTTGCCACAGGCCGTGACGACGGCGGGACCGCTGGAGTGTGGGTGGCCGGGGCCGTCTGGGCGATCATGAGTCTGCCTTCCGCTTGAGCATGAAAAGAATGAGGCCGACGGCGACGAGGCACTCGATCACGATGAAAACGGAGATGGTGCTTGCGTACCCGAAGTCCGTGCTGGTGAATGCCGTCTTGTACATGTAGGTGGTGAGCAGCTCGGAGGATTGTCCAGGGCCGCCGTTGGTCATGAGGTAGGGGATGTCGAATCCGCGCAGGCCGTAGGTGGTGGCCATGATGGTGGTGGTGATCCAGACGGGACGGATGTAGGGGAAGCGGATCTTGGTGAAGAGGGTCCACTTTGATGCGCCATCAAGGACCGCGGCTTCTTCCAGTTCCTTGGGGACGGCGATCAGGGCGGCGTAGATGATGAGCATGTAGAGACCGGTGAACCGCCATCCCTCGGGGGCGGAAACAGCTGCGAGAACAGTGTTCACATCGGAAAGCCAAGCGCGTTCGAAGGAACCGAGTCCCAGCCAGTGCAGGAGTTGATTGAGCAGGCCCACGGGATCGATCGAGTAGATCCGGACGAACAGGAAAGCAATCGCCACGGTGGAGATCACCGCGGGCAGCAGGTAGAGGGTTTTGATGAGTTCCCGGCCGCGCCGCAGGGAGGTCAACAGGCTGGCGACAACGAGTGCCCCGCCGAGCTGCAGGACCAGGCAGATGGCCAGATAGAGGAGGGCATTAAAGAACGAGCGCCAGAAGATGTCGTCCGCGGTCAGCATGCGGATGTAATTCTGGAGTCCCACGAACTCCATGTCGCTGATGCCGTTCCAGGAGAAGAAGCTGAGGAACAACGACTGCAGGATGGGGAAGAGCACGGCTGCGCAGTAGAGCAGCAATGGTGGGAGCAGGAAGACCAGGACGGACGTCCTTGACCGGTTGGGAAGCATGGCAGGGCCTTTCGGGGCGGGGGGCCTCGCGGCCCCCCGCAGCTACGTTTACTTGAAGAACTTGGGCGCGTTCTGCTTGATGGTGTTGTTCATCGTGGTGGTGAACTGCTCGGGCGTGATGTTGCCCTGGACCAGCAGCACGAGTTCCTGTTGGAGCCTGCCGTTGGTGGTGGGGTCCAATTGGGTATCCCACGGCATGGCCTGCTTGTCCCCGAGGTCATTCGCCGTGTCCAGGGCCTTCTTGTAAAGCGGTGTGGCGTTTGCCGGGATGGTGGTCTGCACGTTGGTGGTGGGGGACAGCGCGCCAGTGGCCGCGTACTCGGTGGGGTACTTCTCCAGCGCGAACTTCAGGAAGTCGCTCACCAGCGGATCGTAGGTCTTCGAGTTCACGGCCATGCCGATGCCTGATGGGGAGACGAACTCGTTGGCTGCCGTCACCGAACCCACAGTTGTGGGGAGGGTGAAGAAATCGATGTCATCCCGCACTGCGGGGTTCAGCTTGTCGGTGGCGAGGCTGGGGAGTTCCCACGTGCCGATGTTGTACATGGCTGCCTGGCCGGACGTGAACTGGTTCTGCGCATCCGAGTATCCCTGCGAGGAGAACCCGTCCTGGAAGCAGTTTGCTTTGCCGAGCGCGGCCATCCATTCGACGGTCTTCTGACCGGGAGCGTCCGAGAATGATGCTTCGCCCTTCTTCAACTTCTGGACGAAGTCAGGGCCGGCTTGGCGGAATGGCTGGTAGGCAACGTAGCGTTCCAGCGGCCACTGGTCCTGTCCATCGATGGCGATGGGCGTGATCCCGGCATTCCTCAGTGACGTGCACATTGCAGGGATGTCATCGAGCGATTTCGGAACGGAAACCCCCGCCTTCTCCAAGAGGGCCTTGTTGTACCAGATGAATTCCAGCTCGAACTGGAACGGAATCATGTACAGGGAACCGTCGTCGAAGCGTTGGTAGTCCAGCGCACCCGGGCGGTAATTGTCGTATAGGTTCAAGGACTTCAGCAGTTTGTCGGCTTCCACCATCTTGCCTTGCTTGGCCAGTTGCTGGGCGAACGGTGTGGCGTCGGTGTCGAAAAGCTCAGGGAGCTTGTTCGCGGCTGCCAGTGTTTCCAGCTTTTGGATGTAGGACGGCCGATCCGGTGTGGTGATGAGGTTCAGCGAGAAGCCCGGGTGGTCCTTGGCGTAGTCATCAGCGAGCTTCTTCATGATGTTGATGACTGCGCCGTCAGCCGGCCTGGACAGCAGCCACGAGATTTCGCGTGGTTTGATCTCACCGGTCGGACTGACGTTGGCAGGATTGGCGGTGCTTCCTCCTCCGCCGCAGGCTGTCAATGCCAGGGCGGCGGCGGCTGCGACGGCGGCAGCGCGGAGTAGTTTTTTCATTGCGGCAATCTCCCTTGATTGGAACAGAGGTTGGGGTTGGGGTGCTTAGTTTTCGGTGCGTTGGCGGATTTCAAGTTCGGTGACTGTGGCGGAACCTTCGCCGGCGAAGACGCCGATCCGTCCCGTCGTCAGGTCGTAGATCCTGGCGCTGAGCGCAACCTGGCGGTCGACGACGGCGACGCAAGTGTCGCCGTCGACAATCACCTCAAGGCTGTGCTCGCCGGGGGCGAGGTTGCAGGGACGCTCAAGTTCGATATCGAACGGAACGTCTCCGGAGACGTGCCACTGTGCGTCGCCGGTGATGGTGCGCGGCCACCGGTCGAAGACGAGGCGGTTCCGCTTGGGTTCCAGTCGCAGGATGTAAGACTGGTCGCCGTCGTGGCTTGATCGCAGGAGCAGCCCGCATTCTGTGGTGTCGGGTGCGATGTCCAGCACCGCTTTTGCGTAGAACTGCGAGGGCAGCTCTTCCTGCGAGACGAGGGCGGCATAGCTGTCCGGCACGTCCAACCGCGCCGGCAATTCTGCTGTGAGGGACACCGGCACGTCCTCCCAGAAGCTCTCCACCAGCTCGTCGGCGAATGAGAAGCCGAGGGTGCCGTCCGCATTTTGCCGGGCTTCCAGGATTGACATGGTGCCGGCCCATTCCCAGGGCCCTTGGTCCCTGTCTCCTTCCTTACTCGCGATCCAGCCGAAGAAGAAGCGCCGTCCGTCGCGTTCAGCGGTTTTGGATGCGTAGAAGGCGCGGCCATCGATGCTGTCCAGGTCCGGCACAGTCCATGGGCCATCGGGGCTTTTCGCCATCCTGTACCTGGTGGTGAAGGACTCCGAGAACTCGGAGTACACCATGTACCACCAGTCGCCCCACTGGAAAACGTCGGGGCATTCGTGGGTGATGTAGCGGCGCGGATCCCAGAAGGGCTCGGCGTACTCCCACGTCATCAGGTCCGTGGAAAGGCACTGGGCGATCACGCCGCGGCGCCGTTCCGGGCCGGTTGAATGCCGGGCTGCGAGCAGCATCCGCCACTGGCCTTTGGCCTCGTCGCGGAAGACGAACGGGTCCCGCCAGTCGCCGGACTCGTAGCCTTCCGGAGCGCCGAATGTCAGTTCCGGGTGCTTGGTCCAGCTCTGCATCCCATCTGTGCTGGTGGCGTGCATGACCAGTTGGAGGGGGAGGCCGTCGGCGCCCAGGTTGCGGGGGTTTTGGCCTGTATAGAACAGGTGGTGGACACCGGATTCATCGACGACGACGCTGCCCGTGTAGGCGTTGAAGTCCGGTTCGGCGGTGGTCCCGTGTGGGAGTGCCACGCCGTGGTCCTCGAACTGCGTGAGGTCCTTGGTGGTGATGAGGTTCCAGGAGGTGCCGGGTTTGGGATCGGAGCGTACTTCGTGGAGGTAGAAGAGCCAGAACTCCCCGTCCTTCTCGAAGGGGATAAGGTCTCCGACCCAGCCGTCGGCGGGTTGGAAGAAGACTGAGCGTTTCATCTGCGCTGATGTCCATTCTGCTAAAGCGTTTGATCACCATGAAGGTAGCGCAGGTCACAACAATTGATCAAGCGTTTTAGCAAAGTTAATTTTCGCGGGAGATCTTCTCCGCTAAAACGCTTGACCAGCCAAACCCAAAGCCGCTAACGTCCTTGCTACCGAAGGCACACCCGTGCCCCCTCGACGCCGAGCGGACACAACGGGTCGGCCCCACGGACGAAGTAATCCAGCCCCTTTGATGGCGCACTTTGGCGTGCCCGGATGCACCTGCACCGCCATCGCGTACTCAACCAATGAATGCTTGAGAGGAAACCACTTCATGACGCCCGAATTCTCACGACGTACCGTCCTGCAAGGCACCGGAGCAGGCGCCTTGGCCCTGCTGATGGGTGGAGCAGCTGCCGGTCCAGCCCAAGCCAGCCCGTCCAAACGGGCGGTCTATCACATGACTCCGCCATCCGGATGGCTCTGTGATCCGCAGCGACCGGTGTATACAAACGGCGCCTACCAGCTCTACTACCTGCACTCCAGCGTCAACAATGGCGAGGGTGGGTGGGACCACGCGACCACCACCGATGGTGTGTCGTTCACCCACCACGGTGCCGTCCTGCCGCTCCAACCGAACTTTCCCGTATGGTCCGGTTCAGGGGTGGTGGACACAGCCAACACCGCAGGTTTCGGTGCCGGGGCCGTCGTCGTACTGGCCACCAAGCCGACCGACGGCATCCGCAAGTACCAGGAACAGTACCTCTACTGGTCCACGGACGGCGGTTACACCTTCACGGCGCTCGCGGACCCGGTGATCGTCAATACGGACGGCCGGACAGCAACCACCCAGGCCGAGATCGATAACGCCGAGTGGTTCCGGGACCCCAAGATCCATTGGGATGCTGTACGCGGGGAATGGGTGTGCGTCATTGGCCGCGCAAGGTACGCCGCCTTCTACACCTCGCCCGACCTCAAGAACTGGCAATGGAAATCCAACTTTGACTACCCCAACCATGCGCTTGGCGGTATCGAGTGTCCGGACCTGTTTGAAATGACGGCGGGGGATGGCACCCGGCACTGGGTTTTCGCGGCGAGCATGGATGCGTACAGCATCGGCCTGCCCATGACCTACGCCTACTGGATGGGAACCTGGAACGGCACGTCGTTCGTTGCGGACAACCTGACTCCGCAATGGCTGGACTGGGGCTGGGACTGGTACGCCGCAGTGACCTGGCCGTCGGTGGATGCTCCGGAGACCAAACGGCTTGCAACGGCATGGATGAACAACTGGAAGTACGCAGCCAGAGATGTTCCCACCGATGTCTCCGATGGCTACAACGGCCAGAACTCCATCACGCGCGAGCTTCGCCTGGAGAAGCAGGGCGGCGGTTGGTACTCCCTGCTGAGTAGCCCGGTGACTGCGCTGAGTGGTTATGTCACATCCACCACCACCCTTCCCAACCAGGCCGTCAACGGCAGTTTCGTCCTGCCCTGGAACGGCCGCGCCTATGAGCTGGAATTGGATATCGCATGGGATACAGCAGCGAATGTAGGAGTCTCGGTGGGACGCTCCGCGGATGGATCGCGGCATACCAACATCGGTAAGTACGGCGGGGACCTTTACGTGGACCGGGCGCCTTCGGACCTGAACGGGTACTCCTTGGTTCCTTACACGCGTGCTGCCGCACCGATTGATGCCGGCGCCCGGTCAGTGCATCTGCGGATCTTCGTGGACACGCAGAGCGTGGAAGTTTTCGTCAACGCAGGGCACACAGTGATCTCGCAGCAGGTCCACTTTGGGGACGGGGATACCGGGATTTCCCTCTACTCCGACGGCGGTGTGGCGAACTTTACGGGGATAACGATCCGGGAGTTCGGCAACCCGATCTAAGAACGACTGGCAGTTGCTGCTGTTCCGGGCTTCAGGGGCAGTTCAGTGTGCCGGTGAGGGGCTGGCCAGCCCAACTATTGGTCGAGTTGGGGACCTTGTAGTATCCGCGGATCTGGTAAGTCCACGTCCCGGAGAGGTTCCCGACGCTCTGGACACCTGAGCTGTAGGAACGGCCGGAGGACTTACTCATATCACCGGTGAACTGCACCACGCCCTCGGGATCAATGACTTTGAGTTCGTAGTAGTTCGCGTAGGTGATGGTCGGGTAGCTCCCGACGCTGATCTTTGCCTGTCCGAACCACAAAAAGGAATCACAGCTCTTGGTCACGGAAACGGTGTTGGCCGCCGGTGCTTGGATTTTGGCCGCCGCCACTGCCATGCCGGCGCTTTCTGTATCGTTGAACCGCGCGTGGGCCGGTGACAGCCCAAAGCCCATCAGCACCAGCAGGACGGCCAGGAATATGGCCGGTGCCCGCCAGAGGATGAACTTGACCTGCATGATGTGTCGTCACTTCCGTTTCGATGGTGTGGATCTCCGTGGTTCAACTCTCCCAAGCCGACCTCAGGAAAGAATCCTTTGTAGCCTCAAGGTCCGCTCAAGAGTCCAGGAACCGTGTGGTGCCCGGCACAGGAACGGCCCACGACAATGGCCGGAAACCGGCCCGAAGGGCAAGCGGGCCGGTTTCCGGGGTTTTTGGGGGCTTATTTGGTGGTTTCGGTGCGTTGGGTGCCGGTGAAGGCGAAGGCGATGGTGGAGGTGGCGCCTTGGAAGGTGTTGTCTGCTGTGGTCGGGAAGGCGGTGGTGACTTTGAGGTTGTCGGTTTTGGCCGAGGTCAGGGAGGTGAGGTTGTTGAGGACCTTGTTCGCTGCGATGACCGGTGCGGAGGCCAGGACGGTGGTTTTGGTGCCACCGCAGGTGTAGGGGGCGGCGGTGCCGGTCCAGGCCACACTGCAGTTTTCGATGGTCAGTTGCAGGCCGTTGGTGGTGTCGGTGGTGAGCAGGGATCCGGTGGCCCCGGCGCTGGTGGTGAGGGTGACGTTGTTCA
>NZ_JBHVAL010000026.1:0-33316 GCF_042667405.1 Paenarthrobacter sp. NPDC057355
CGCAGACCCACCGCACCAGGAATGCCAACCACGGCCGGAATCAACCACCAAAAACCCACCCAGCTGTCACAAACAGCTTGATATATACCGAATTTGCAGGGGTATTGGCAGGCTTCCCGCGAACTCGGCGTGGGGGCGGTGCGGGCGCGGCGGCGAGGGGCGGGAAACGGAACAGCCCTCAGTACCCCGAAGCCGCGGCCCCCTTGACCATCTCTCCGCTCGGGCTCACCAGGTACCAAACGCCGCCAACGCCTTGGCCTGTGACATCCCCGGCGGCCTTGTCCTTGGCGTAGTAGTACAGGGGCATGCCGTTGAGGGTGACCTGCTTCTTCCCGTCAGGGGTCGCGATGGTTCCCACTGTGCCGGTGACCCCGTCAACGGTGGGTGTGGTCGCCGTCGTCGTAAATACTGGCCACGCCTCCAGGCAGGCGCCGGTGCATGCACTGGTTCCCGAGTCCTTGACGTCCTTGGTGAAGAAGTAGAGGCTCATGCCCTTGCTGTCCACCACGATCTGCCCTGCGCTGGAGGACGCGGTCTTCATGTCGGCTGCCGCGGCCGGGCTGGAAGCTGCAGAGGACGATGCTGCCGGTGGCGCCGACGATGATGTGGATGTTCCTGAGCTTCCACCACAGCCTGCCAACGCGGCGGCCAGGACCAGAGCCCCGATTCCCATGCTGAGTTGCTTTTTCATCCCTAGCTCCTTTGACGAGCCGGCCGGACGGGTCGGCGCTAACCCGTACGACGCCGATCGCGCGAGAATGGTTCACAGTGAACCTTTTCGGGGCACGTGGCGTCGTATGGAGTGACACAGCGAAGGAGGTGGCTATGCCGTTGGACGAGGACGTGGTGGCAGCGATCTACCGCGACCACGGCGTGGCCCTCAAACGCTTCGTCCTCAGTTGCACGCCCGACGCCAGCCTGGCCGACGATGTGGTGCAGGAAACCATCCTCAAGGTGTGGCAGCACGCCCCGCAGATCACGGGAAGCCTGCGCAGCTACCTGTTCAGGACAGCGCGGAACGTGATCATCGACAATTACCGGAAATCGCAGCGACGCCCGAACGAAACCGGCGAGCAGGACCTCCCGGACCATGCCGCCACCGAACGCGTGGACGAACTCCTCAACCGCGTGCTCATGGAGGAAGCGCTGCTGCGGCTCAGCGTCGAACACCGCGAGGTTCTGGTGGCCCTCCACTACCAACGGTTCACCGTGGTGGAGGCTGCGCTCCAGCTGAATATTCCCGCGGGAACTGTGAAATCCCGGGCTTTCTACGCTGTGAAAGCCCTCCGAACGATCCTCGCTGAAATGGGGGTGGAACGATGAACGGCGAGTCCGTCCACCAATTGCTGGGAGCCTATCTGCTGGGCGGCCTGGAGCCGGAGGAAGCCCGTGCCTTCGAAGACCACCTCGCCCGGTGCGCCGACTGCCGCCGGGAACTCGAAGAACTGGAGAGCCTCCCCGCGCTGCTGGATGCCGTCCCTGCTGCCGACGCCGTGGCGCTCACCTCAGGTGGCACCGCGGCCCTGGCGCCACTGGGAACAGAACCCGAGCCACTTCCGGAAAAGGTCCTGATTGACCTTGCGGCCCGCAGACGGAAATCACGACGGCGGTGGGCAGCTGTTGTTGGTGCCGTCGCCGCTGCGTGCTTGGCACTTGGGTTCCTGGGCGGTCCTTTGCTCAGTCAGCCCCCGAAGCCGGACGCCAGCTATTCAGTGCAATCGGACGGGGGACTGCAGCTGACCGTTGACATGGTCAAAAAGACGTGGGGCACTGAGTTGGACGTCGAGGGACGCAGCATGCCCCTCGAGGGCACGCTTTACTTGTGGGTGAAGGGCCGTGACGGGGCAGAGGAACGGACCTGCGGGTGGACGGCCACACCGAGCGGGCGCATCAAGATCACAGGCGCCACCCCGGTTCAATTGGCGGGGATAGCCGGCGTGGAGCTCAGGGACGAAGCAGATAAGACAGTGGCCTCAATTTCAGTGCCGTGAGGGTCAGTGCCGTGACCGCCTCAAGTTTCCCTGACCTGGGCTTTCAACTCGGCCACCAGCGCCGGATCCTCGCAGGCCCGCGCAAACGCTTCGATCCGTCGTTCGATTTCCCGTCCCAGCAGCCAGCTGCCGATTCTCTCGGCCACGGGCCTGATGAAAGCCGGGCGGCACGAAAAGGTGTACTTCCAGACTGCCCGGGTGCCGCCGTCGTCGGGGGTGAACCGCCAGCCGCCGCCGAAGTTCTCAAAGAACCACGGGCCGACCACCATGGTCATGCCCACGTTGCGCGGGGGAGTGTAGGAGACGTATTCGCTGACCATCTTCAGGCCCATGCGTGAAACCGTCCGAGTCCGCACACCCTTGCCCGCAGCTTGGGCACCATCCATGAAGGACTGGGCGGAAATGAAGGGGTCCCACTTGAGCCTGAACGCGCCTGTCGTTTGGGATAGGGCGAACGCTGTTTCAGGGTCGAGGCGAATGAAACGCTCTGCGCGCACCTGCGGCATCAGAATCCTTGCCCTGAGCCGAGCACCAGGAACACCATGAAGGCAATACCAAAGACGTTGATCGCCATGATGGCCAGTCCGATGATCCCTGTGATGCGGCCTGCGTTCATTCCTCCGGCCCGGAAAACTGCCACCAGCCCACTGATCACGGCCACAATGGACAGCAAGACAGCGATCCCTGCCAGGATCAATGCACCGAACCACCAAGCATCGTTGTTCGGGTTGTATCGAGTCATTGCCGAGGCGATGGCCGCGAAGCCCAGAGGAACGCTGACCACCGCGGCGATCGGCGACAGGACTGCCGCGACAATGCTGGTGATGCCGGCCCCCAACCCCGGGGTACGTTGCCTCTGCGGCTGCTGGTAGTAGCCGATCGGTGGCTGATAGCTCATGGTTCCCCCAAAATCCGTTGGCTAAAGCTTGCGGTACGTCAGGTCGAAGATCATCCGGCCGGCCTCGTGTGCCTTGTTCTCGAAGCTGGTTCGAATGCGGCCCTCGAAACGCGGCGCCCAGCCACCCGCCTGGTCCACACCCTCGTTCGGGCCGGTGTGCTCCGTGCTTACGGGGGCCCGGCCTTCACGTACAGGCGCGCCGCCCACAACGGATTCGACGCCGGATTGCCAGACTTGCGTCAACGGGCTCTCCTCGCCGCTGCGCTCGCCTTCGTGCATGTTCTCGAACTCCGTGGACCCTGCCAGGACTTCCCGGACGTGGACTGCGTAGTTGGACCAGTCAGTGGCGATCCTCCAGTAGCCGCCCTTTTGCAGGGCCTTGGCGGCAACTGAGGCGAAGGCCGGCTGGATGAGGCGGCGCTTGTGGTGGCGGGCCTTGTGCCAGGGGTCGGGGAAGAAGACCCAGAGTTCGCTGACCGAACCCGCAGGAAGCATGGATTCGAGGACCTCGGGGGCGTTGGCTTCCACCACCCGCACGTTGGTCAGTCCGCGGGAGTTGATCTTGATAATGGTGTTGGCCAGGCCGGGGGTGTAGACCTCGACGGCAAGGAAGTCCTTGTCCGGGTTCTGCTCGGCGGCGTGGACTACGGCGTCACCCAGTCCCGAACCGATTTCCACGATCAACGGCGCTTTGCGGCCAAAAACGGCCTCGGAGTCGAAGGTGTAATCCGGGTGCACGGACGTGTTGGCCACGTGACGGGGAACCTGGACAGCCCAGCGCTCGGCGTGCTCTTCCCACGCCGCTTGCCTGCGTCCCTGGAGGCGGGTACCGCGGCGCACGAAACTGACCGGACGGCCACCATATGTACCGAAGGAGGCCTGGCTGCCGGGAGTTATGGGGCGTGGGGTATCTGGGGTTTCACTCATGTCCATTCAAGAATACTTTGGTTGCGGCGTCGGGTCCGCAGGCACGGGTGTGGCAAAGGGCCCAGACATAGTCCCGGAACTGTTAGGCTCGGCTGCAATCACGCCGATGTGTCATTTGGGGGAAACATGGGAAATTTTCGGTCGTTCGCCTTCAAGTCTGCGGCGTTGGGCGCCTTGTTATTGGGCTCGACGGCGGTGGCCGCGGCTCCCGCTGCTGCGGATTACCAGGACTGGGTTCCGCCAATCCTGGGAATGCCCTACGTGGGCTCCGAACTGACCATAGGCAAGGCCGACTACGGCCTGCAGGACTGTCCCCCGACCGCCGGGGCCCCGCATGGCTTCGTGATGGAGTGGCTGAGCAACGGCGATCCCCTGCCTGCCGGCCGCCAGGGCGAATCCCTGAAACTCCTCCCCGAAGACCGCGGAAACCGCATTTCGTTCAACGCTCACGGCGTGTGCTCCCCGGCGGAGGTGTTCCGGAGCGAAGAGACGGCTCCCATCGCCGCCTCAAACCGTTCCATGGGTTGGACCGGGCGCGGAAACTTTGAGCTTCTGGGCCGCACAAACGATGGCACCTTGGTCCTCTATCCGCATGTATTTACGCCCGAATACCGTATCTGTCCTTCAGGTGCCGGCTGCACGTTCTACAACCACACGAACGAAGAGCCGAGAGTGGTGGGCAGGGGCTTCGGCATCTTCGACATCGTCTTCTCCACTGGCGATTTCGACGGCGACGGAAACAACGATCTCCTGGGCCGCGACCGTGCGGGAACACTGCACATCTATCCGGGAGATGGGGCGGGCGGCTGGCTCCCGCCGAGGCCGATTGGCTGGGGCTGGAATATTTTTGACGCAATTGTAGGGCCCGGGGACTTTGACGGCGACGGAAACAACGATGTCCTCGCCCGGGATTCAGCCGGAGACCTGTACCTCTACCCGGGAGATGGTGAGGGTGGATGGCTTGCACCTTCACGCGTGGGGACCGGTTGGGACGTGATGAACAAGATCGTCACCCCTGGCGATACCGACGGCGACGGCGCCGTGGACATCTACGCCCGCGACGACAACGGCATTTTGTACCAGTACCCTGCGGACGGGAACGGGGGCTGGAAGTCGCCCTCCGTCGCGGGCCATGGGTGGGAACTGATGGCCGAAATCAGCGGCGCCGGAGTCTACGAACGGCTCTACGGAGGCCGATTCTCGGCCCTCAAACCGATCAATGACATTGTGGCGATCGACGAGACGGGCGATATGCGGCTCTACATGAATTCGGAGTACGGGGAAGGCCTGTTCGGAAACATGCACATTGGGACGGGCTGGGGTTACTTCAACACCCTCATTTAGCACCGAAGGCCCGCACACTCTGGGAGGGGCATGTCCCGGAGTCTTCGTTTGGCGGGCGGCTGACAGAATAGGACGTGTGACCTCCTCCCAGAAGCCCACCGCCACAGAGAAATCCGTCCTGCCCGGGATCGCCGTGGACGCGGAGATCGATGAAGAACCCCCTGCCGACCCCACGCAACTCCGGGGCAAGAGGGGCCTGGTCTACCTCGGCATCTGCCTTGTCCTCATCGGCTTGAACCTGCGCACGGTCTTCTCGAGCTTCTCGGCGGTCCTTCCCGAAATATCGTCCGACGCCGGCCTCCCGGGCTGGTCGCTGGTGGTCCTCACCACCGTGCCGGTCACCTTGCTGGGTGTGTTCGCGCCCCTTGCTCCCATTCTGGCCCGCAGGTTCGGGGCGGAACGGGTGCTCCTTGGAGCAATGGCCCTCCTGACGGTTGGCCTCCTGCTCAGGCCCCTGGATGTCCCCGGAGCCGGCCACCTCCCCGCGCTTCTGGCAGGAACAGCGGCCTGCGGTGCAGCGATTGCGTTGTGCAACGTCCTTCTCCCCGGGGTCGTGAAGAGGGATTTCCCGCACCGTCTGGGCCTGATGGGCGGCCTCTATACGACGGCGATCTGCGCGTCGGCCGCTCTCGGCGCTGGATTCACGTACCCGGTCTTTACGGCAACCGGCCACTGGACTTCGGCGCTGTGGTTCTGGGTGGTGCCGGCCGCCGTCGTGCTTTTGCTGTTCCTGCCGTTGGCAATCCGCCAGCCGTCCGTAAAGCACCAAGCCATCCACGGAGGCGTGAACGTGTGGCGCTCGGCGGTGGCTTGGCAGGTGACCCTGTTCATGGTGCTGCAGTCGATGATGTCCTTCAGCGTGTTCGCCTGGATGGCACCCATCCTGCGCGAGCGGGGAATCGACGGGGCAACGGCCGGGCTCATCGTGTCCGTCTCGATCGTGCTGCAGATGCTCGGTTCACTCTTTGCCCCTGCGCTGGCTACCCGTTTCAAGGATCAGCGGATCATCAACATGGTGGTGGCCCTGATGACGGGAGGCGGCTTCGCGCTGACTATCTTCGGACCGACGGAACTCATCTGGGTGTGGACCGGGCTGAACGGGCTGGGGCAGGGCTCGCTGACGGCGGTGGCCCTGACGATGATCATGGTCCGGACCCGGGACGCCCATACTGCTGCGCACCTTTCCGGAATGATGCAGGGTGTTGGTTATGGGCTGGGCTCAACAGGGACGCTGATGGTGGGTCAGCTGCACCAAGCCACAGGAGGGTTCGCTGCGGCGGGGATCCTGTTCCTGGTTGTTGGTTCGCTGGCGGCGTTCTTCGGCTACCGGGCCGGCAAGGACCGCTTCGTTTAACCCAAGTAAGTAACAGCAGATGTCGTATTGAGCGCTCAATACGACATCTGCTGTTACTCAGTTGGGGGAGGGGGGTTAGACGGTCAGGTCCTTGCCCTTGGTCTCGGGAATCGTGAACACGAAGGCGATGCTGATCACCAGCAGGACCACTGCGTACACGTTGAACAGGTACCCCTGGCCAATGGTGCCCAGCCACGTCTGCAGGTAGGGCGCCGTACCACCGAAGGCAGCCACGCAGATGGAGTACGGAACGCCGACGCCGACGGTACGGATGTGCGTCGGGAAGAGCTCCGCGTACACGGCCGGAACGATCGCCGCGCTGCCGGCGATGAAGAACAACATCACGGACATGGACACCGTGAGCTGCCACGGGGAATCCTTCAGCAGCCACGTCATCGGGAAGTGGAACAGGGCGGCTCCGGCCGATGACATGATCAGCACGGGCTTGCGGCCGATGCGGTCGGACAGGCGGCCCCAGAACGGCAAGGCCGCGATGAACACCACGTTCGCAATGACACCTGCCCAGAGGGCTGCGCCACGGTCCATCTTCAAGGCGGTGGCCGCGTAGCTCGGGGCCACGACACCCCAAATGTAGTAGACCACCGTGAGGCCCACAGTCAGCCCGATAACCTGCAGTGCCTGCTTGCGGTACTTCACGATCTGCGGCCACATCGGGGCGCGCTTTTCCTTGGGCGCCTCAGCTTCGAACGCCTCTGTTTCCTTCATCTTGGAGCGCATGATCAGGGCGTAGATGCCCAACGCGCCACCGATCAGGAACGGAATGCGCCAGCCCCACGCGCTCATGTCGTCCTTGCTCAGGACATTGGTAAGGATGGCGCCCAGCAGCGTGCCGGCCAGGATGCCGGCGGCGCCGGAGGTGTAGATGAGGGTAGCCCAGAAGCCGCGGTGTTCCTTGGGTGCCATCTCGGACAGATAGGTTTGCGACGACGGCAACTCACCACCGTGCGCCAAGCCCTGGATAAGCCGGGCCACCAGGAGCATGACGGAGGCGAAGGCGCCGACGGCCGCGAAAGTGGGAGCGATACCGATCAACAGGCTGCCCACAGCGCCCAGGGCAACGGCGATGGTCATCGAGGTCTTGCGGCCGATCCTGTCACCGATCCATCCGAAGACAAACCCGCCGAACGGTCGCGCTACGAATCCGACGGCGAAGATCGCCAAGGTGGACAGCACGGCTGACGTGGGATCGGCCTGGCTGAAAAGCGCGCTGGCGATGAACGGCGAGAACGTGGCGTAGATGGCCCAGTCGTACCATTCAACGGCGTTGCCAATGCCGGTGCCGACCAGTGTGCGGACGTGCGACTTGTGGACCTTGGCGTCGGGGGACGTTCCAACGGTGGTGGTCATGGGGTTCTCCAAAAGTTAGTTGCCGGCAAGTGTGTCGATGCGGGATACGGCGAGTTCGGCATAGAGCGCCGCGCCGTCGGTGAGGACGCCGTCGTCGAACGTTGCGTACGGCGAGTGGTTGAAGGGCGACGTCGCGTGGTCGGCTCCGGGGGCGACGGCACTGAGCCCGACGAAGGTGCCGGGGACTTCGGCCAGGA
Organism: Paenarthrobacter sp. NPDC057355; assembly: GCF_042667405.1. Taxonomy (NCBI): domain Bacteria; kingdom Bacillati; phylum Actinomycetota; class Actinomycetes; order Micrococcales; family Micrococcaceae; genus Paenarthrobacter; species Paenarthrobacter sp. NPDC057355. The sequence continues at coordinate 8,080 of NZ_JBHVAL010000026.1, forward strand.
CGCGGGAGAAATCTTCCGAACCGCTCAGGGGAGTGGCCATCCGAGTGTAGCGGGATTCGCCGAACAATCCGGCGATGACGTTCTCCGCTGTGGTGGTCTCGTCGTCGTTGTTGATGGTGAGGGGATATTCCTCCTGGTAATGCACATCGGCCTCCAGGCCATGGGCTGCGGCGATGCCGTGAAGCAGCCGGGGTACTGTCTCCATCATCTTCCGGCGTGACTCTTCTGAGAAGGTCCGGATGGTTGCTTCGATCCGGGCGGTCTCGGGAATCACGTTGCGCTTGGTGCCGGCATGGAGGACGCCCACGGTGAGGACTACGGGATCGAACATGTTGAACTGCCGGGTGACCATGACCTGGAGTGCGGTGACCATCTCGGCGGCAGCTGTGACAGGGTCCTTGGCGGAGTGCGGGGCTGAGCCGTGGCCCCCGGCGCCCAGGACAGTTACGACCAGTCCATCCGAGGAACTGAGCATGACGCCGGGCTTGGTGACGAACTGGCCGTGCGGTTCCAGGGAAGAGAAGACGTGCATGCCATAGGCGGTATCGGCGCGGCGGCCGGCGGCATCCAGGACACCTTCCTTGATCATGTAGCTGGCACCGTCGAATCCTTCTTCGCCGGGCTGGAACATGAGGATCACGTCGCCGGCCAACTGGTGCTGCCGCTCGGCGAGGAGGGTGGCGGCGCCGGCGAGCATCGAGGTGTGGAGGTCGTGCCCGCAGGCGTGCATGGCACCATCCACACGGGAGGTGTAGTCGACGCCTGTTGTTTCCTGCACGGGCAATCCGTCCATGTCCGCACGCAACAACACCACGGGCTTCTCAGCCGAGGCGTGTGCCGCACCGCCGCGCAGAACCGCGGTGACCGACGTCGTCTCCTTGCCCAAGGTGATTTCGTACGGGAGTCCATCCAGCGCCTTGAGCACCTTCTCCTGGGTGCGGGGGAGTTGCAGGCCGATCTCCGGTTCGCGGTGGAGGTCGCGGCGGAGGCGGACGATGTCCTCCCGCAGTTCCTTGGCGTCAGCGACCATGGTCATGATTCTCCTGGATCTATCCGGCGATGCTTTACTCATGCCATTGTGGGGTGACCTGCTTCACACGTCTGAAAACAACTGTAAATATGCATTGAGGTGCCCTATTAGGCAGGATTCATGCGTCACTTTGGGATAATCAACTCATGGAGCTCAGCGAAGAAGATTTGCGCTTGGTCAACGCCTTGCAGATATCGCCCCGGATCAGCTGGTCCGACGCCGGCAGCGTCCTGGGCGTCCACGCCACCACTCTTGCCTCGCGCTGGGACCGCCTCCGGGCCGCCGGCGCTGCCTGGACGACGGCGCACCTCATGGGCGATCCCAAGGACATGTGCCTTGCCATGGTGGACATCGATTGCGAAATGCACTTGCGGCCGGACGTCACGGCCGCTGTGGCGCAGCTTCCCGAGGTCATCACCGTGGAGGAGGCGGCCAGCAACCGGGACCTGACCCTCACGGTAATCACCCAGGACCTGGAACAGTTCAGCACGCAGGTGTTGCCGCGGCTCAAGGAAGTGCGGGGGCTCACGAAGTACCACACGGCCTTGTGCACGAGGATCCACACCAGCGGCTACGCGTGGCGGCTGAACGTACTGAGTAAGGCCGAACAACAGGCGCTGAAGGCGCTCGCCGGCCCTGAAGCCGTCAATCCTTCAGCTGCGGATACCGTGGTGGCGCCGCTGCCCGAAACACACCTGGCGCTCATTCCGTTCCTCGCCCGCGACGGCCGGGCCACAGCAGCGGAGATCGCCCGGGCCCTGGGGCGCAACCCCGCCACGGTCCAGCGTCAACTCGGGCGCGTACTGGCCAGCCGGATGTTGTCCTTCCGCTGCGAAATAGCCCAGCAGTTCTCCGGGTTCCCCATCACCGTCCAATGGTTCGCCAACGTCCCGCCTGGGCACCACGAAGCCGCTGCCACCGAACTCCGGGCCATCCGCAACGTCCGCTTCTCCGCGTCCACCACGGGCCGGACAAACTTCACCATGATCATGTGGCTGCGGTCGCTGGCCGACGTCATGGAAATGGAGCTCACCATCCAGCAGCGCATTCCAGGCATCGAGCTGGTGGAAAGCGTGGTGATGCTCAATACGGCCAAGCGGGTTGGGTGGATGCTGAACCCGGATTCCACCACGACAGGAACGGTGGTCCCGCCCTACGGTGAGTTGCTGCCTGCCGGTATCTAGGCTTGCTTCGTCGCCCTCAGGACAGTGTCCAGGGTGGTGCCGGATTCGCCGTTCGGGCCCGATACTGTCCGTTTCCTGTCCGTCAGGACGTTCACGAACCACGGCGCGCGGTCCAGCCGTAAAGCACCCGCCAGCTGCTCTGGAGTGAAGAACATCCCGGGCTCGTGGTGGTGCTGGCTCCAGGAGGGGAGGCCATGCGGGTGATGACCCACCACCAGCAACGTACCGCCGGGTGCGACGGCCGCGGCCGCCGACGCGACCGAATTGCGCCACGGCAACAGGGGCGAGTGCAGGAACTGTGCCGAAACCAGGTCGAAGTCAGGCTGCGGTTCCCATTCGGTGAGGTCCTGTTGCTGCCAGGTGATCCGTTGGGCGACGCCGGCTTCCTCCGCATGGGCGGCTGCCCGTTCAAGCGCGACGGCGGACACGTCCAAGGCGGTCACCGTCCAGCCCTGCTTCGCGAGCCAGATGGCGTCGCCGCCTTCCCCGCAGCCGAGATCAAGGGCTTTGCCGGGTTTCAGGTCCTGGGCTTCGGCCACCAACTGCGGGTTCGGATTCCCGCTCCAGATCTTGGCCCGCTCCCGGTACATGCCATCCCACATGTCCACTGCGTTGTCCGCGTCCTTGTGCAGGTTCAGCCCGCCCTGCTGGGCACCTTCATGGCGGGCACCTTGGTGCTGGTCGGCGTGCTGGTGAGTGCCGGCGTCGTGCGTGTGTTCAGTCATGACCCAAGCGTGCCAAGAGGCTCCAGCGCAAGGCAATGCCTGTTGCTGTTTCGGCAAGGATTGCAGGTCAGGGTCAGGCTAGGCCGGCAGCGACCAACGTTGCGCTCCCGCCCCGGAGGCCCCGAGCTCGTCCGACGGGTTCTGCAGCGTGCACGACTTCAAGCTCAGGCAGCCGCAGCCAATGCAGCCGTCGAGGTCGTTACGAAGGTGCTGCAACGCCGCGATCCGTTGGTCGAGCTCCTCCCGCCAGCGCAGCGACAACTTGCTCCAGTCGTGTTTGGTGGGCGTACGGCCTTCGGGCAACGAATCCAGGGCGTCCCGGATGTCCTTCAGCGGCAGGCCCACCCGCTGCGAGGTCTTGATGAACGCCACGCGCCTCAGGGTGTCCCGGCGGTATCGGCGCTGGTTTCCGGCCGTCCGCTCGGCCTCGATGAGCCCGTTGCGTTCGTAGAAGTGAAGGGCCGACGGCGACACTCCGCTGCGCTCGGACAGCTCACCGATGGTCAGGGGACGGTGTGCAGGGGCTGCGGGCATGGAACTGCTTCCGGTAGGGAGGGCTGGATTGACCTCAACATTAGTTGAGGTTTTAGGCTGGCGTCCATGACCTCTGACACCTCAACGGCCGGAATACTGGGCCGCCCCTACCTCCTTGCCACCGTTGGGGCCTGCGCGCTGGTCTTCCTGAGCGCGTTCGAATCCCTCGCGGTGACAACCATCATGCCGCTCGTGAGTCGCGACCTGGATGGAGCCAGCCTCTACGCGCTGGCTTTCGCCGGACCGCTGGCTACCGGCGTGATGGGGATGGTGGCGGCGGGCAACTGGTCCGACCGGCGAGGTCCCGCAGCGCCCCTTTACTCCTCCGTGGCGTTGTTCGTGCTGGGCCTGCTCATCGCGGGAATGGCGGGAAGCATGGAGGTCCTGGTGCTCGGGCGGCTGGTGCAGGGCCTGGGTGGCGGCGCGATGACCGTGGCGCTCTACGTTTTGGTGGCCCGCGTCTACCCTCCGGCGCTGCACCCCAAAATCTTCGCCGCCTTCGCCGCGTCCTGGGTGGTTCCGTCTCTGGTGGGTCCCTTCGCCGCAGGGGTTGTAGCGCAGCTGAGCAGTTGGCACTGGGTGTTCCTGGGCGTCGTGGGCCTGGTTGTTCCCGCATTGCTTATGGTGGTGCCAGCCGTGCGGGGGATGGATTCCGAACCCGCTGCCGAAACAGTTCCCTGGGCATTCGGGCGCATGGGATGGGCGGCCCTCGCAGCCCTTGCCGTGCTCGGCCTGAACCTGTCCGCCGAGGTTCCAGGCGTTGGCGGGGTGATTGCCGCCGTCGCGCTTGTCTTGGCGTTGTTGGCTCTCCGGCCGTTGGTCCCGCGCGGAACCCTGACCGCCCGGCGGGGTTTGCCGAGCGTCATCCTGACCCGCGGTTTAGCCTCTGCGGCGTTCTTCGGGGCCGAGGTTTACCTGCCGTACCTGCTGACCGAGCGTTACGCCTTCACACCAACATTTGCCGGGCTGACCCTGACCGGGGCGGCACTGGCGTGGGCTGGGGCATCGGCGATCCAGGGACGGTTGGGCACCCGACTGGCCGATGACCGCGCGATCAAAATCGGTGCCGCACTGGTGCTGGTGGCCATTGTCCTGACGCTTGTAACCGCTACCTTTGCGCTGCCGGCCGCTGTGGCCATCGGCGGCTGGATCCTGGCCGGCGGCGGCATGGGTCTCATGTACCCGCGGCAGTCCGTCATGACGTTGGCGCTGTCCAGCGAGGAAAACCAGGGCTTCAACAGCGCGGCCATGTCGATCTCCGACTCCCTCGGTGGAGCGCTGTCACTGGCCGCCACGGGATTGGTTTTCGCTGCCTTCACGACGACGAACCCGTTTGCGGGGGTCTTCGCGCTGACGGCGGTGATCGCCGTCGTCGGGGTCGTCATTGCGCCGAGGGTCGCCGCCCGCTCCGCCACATCCGCGCCCCGGATCGACTCCGAAACGCGCCACGAACCCTCCCTCACGCACCCAACTAGGTAACAGCACATGTCGCAATGAGCGCTCATTGCGACATGTGCTGTTACCCAGTTGGGCCCACTACGGGGGCGTGACCAGCCCCGATGCAAGGCTCCTCCCCGAACACTGCTAGAATAAGAACACTTGATGTGCGGTGACGCCCTGAAGCATGTGGCCTGACAGGCTGCGCGGCAGGGCATTTTTCATGTGAGAGGCACATCCTGCGTCGATGAACGCGTTCCATTTGGTCCCGGCCACCGCTGTTGCAGCGAATCGGTAGACCACCTGACTTTTCCTCGGCGAACCCCTGGCCCAACCGGCGTCGGGGGCCGATGTCCACTACTGGACACCGCCTGAAAGACATGAAGTAATGACTACTTTTGCTGCCCTTGGCACGCCCAAGGCAATTGCTGATTCCCTCGCCGCAGACGGCATCGAAGAAGCATTCCCCATCCAGGTCAAGACCCTGCCGGATACCCTTGCCGGCCGCGACGTCCTGGGCCGTGGCCGCACCGGCTCCGGCAAGACCATCGCTTTCGCCATCCCGCTGGTGGCCCGCCTGGCCGAGCGCGAAGCCGGCTACTTCCGCAAGCCCGGCCGTCCCATGGGCCTTGTCCTGGCACCGACCCGCGAGCTTGCGACCCAGATCAACGCAACGGTTGAGCCGCTGGCCAAGGCCATGGGCCTGAACACCACGGTGATCTACGGCGGCATCTCCCAGGCACGCCAGGAGAAGGCGTTGCGTGCCGGCGTCGACATCGTCATCGCCTGCCCGGGCCGCCTCGAGGACCTGATCCGCCAGCGCATCCTGACCCTCGAAGCTGTCGAGGTCACCGTCCTGGACGAGGCCGACCACATGGCAGACCTCGGCTTCCTCCCGGTGGTCAAGAAGCTCATGGACATGACCCCCAAGCAGGGTCAGCGCCTGCTCTTCTCCGCGACGTTGGACAACGGTGTTGACAAGTTGGTCAGCCGTTACCTGTCCAACCCGCTGACGCACTCCGTGGACGATCCCCAGGCCGCTGTCACCACCATGGAACACCACGTCCTGGTGGTCAACGACCAGACGGTCAAGAAGCAGCTCATCGTTGAACTGGCCTCCGGCGCCGGTCGCCGCGTCCTCTTCATGCGGACCAAGCACCACGCCCGCAAGCTTGCCAAGACCCTCACGGACGCCGGCATCCCCGCCGTCGACCTGCACGGAAACCTGTCGCAGAACGCCCGCGACCGCAACCTGGCCGAGTTCTCCAACGGTGACGTCCGCGTCCTGGTGGCCACCGACGTCGCCGCCCGCGGTGTGCACGTTGACGACGTCGAACTCGTCATCCACGTGGACCCGCCCACAGAGCACAAGGCCTACCTGCACCGTTCCGGCCGTACGGCCCGCGCGGGCTCTGACGGAACCGTGGTCACGCTGACGCTCCCCGAGCAGCAGCAGGACGTCAAGAAGCTCATGAAGGCTGCCGGCGTGGACGTTTCGTTCGAGCGCGTCACGGCCAACTCCCCGCTGGTGACCGAACTCGTGGGCGAGATCGCCGACAAGGTCGATCCCCGCACCCGCGCGGCGTTGCTCGCGGCGAAGGCTCCGCAGCAGGGTGGCGGCACCTCAACCGGCGCCAACGCCCAGCGCAAGCGCGCCCGCCGTTCCGGCCAGGCTGCTCCCACCGCTGGTGGCCGCGGCGGTCGCGGTGGACGTGGCAAGGTTTCGGCCGAGCCGGTCCGCACCGACGTCAACCGCGCCGAGCGCCGCGCAGCAATGAACGACGACGTCGCCCGCAACTCACGTGGTCGCGGCAAGTCGGGTGCCACGCACCGCAACGACGTTCCAGGTTCGCAGGGGCAGAGCGGCCGCAGTGGCCGCCCGGCTACGGGGCAGCGCTCGGCGTCGGCTCCGCGTTCGGCATCGGCCACTACCACGCGCAGCAGCGGGAACAAGGCCGTTTGGTCCTCGAACACGGGTGGAACTTCCGGCGGATCCTATGGTTCGGGCTCCGGTAACTCCGGCCGCGGTGGTTCCGGCTCGGGTCGTCCGGCCCGCAGCGGTCCGCGCCGTGCCTCGGCTCCGGCATCGAACGAGCGCCGCGGCCGCTAAACCCGCGTTGTGAGGCCCGCTCTGCGTCCCATTCGGTAGGTTTGGCGCGCAGAGCAGGCCCCGCATTTTTGGAGCCCGCGTTGTGAGGCCCACTCTGCGTCCTATTCGGTAGGGTTGGCGCGCAGAGCAGGCCCCGCAACTCACGCCTCTACCAGCCCCGGGCGCGCCACTCTTCCAGATGTGGCCGCTCGGCTCCGAGGGTAGTGGGCAGCCCATGGCCGGGGTGCACCACAGTGTCATCCGGGTAGGCGTCGAACAGCCGTTCCGTTACGTCGTTCAACAGTGACGTGAAACGTGCAGGATCGTTCTGTGTGTTGCCGACGCCGCCGGGAAACAGCGAGTCGCCACTGAAAATGTGGGCGGGCCCCTCCGGATCCTGGTACACGAACGCGATCGAGCCCGGGGTGTGTCCGCGCAGGTGGACTGCCGTGAGCTCAAAGCCGTCGAAACGCTCAACGTCGCCGTGACCAAGCCGGATGTCCACCGGAACCGGCAGCGCATCGGCGTCGTCCGCTCCTGCTGAGGTGGTGGCACCGGTCGCTTCCACCAGCTCCGCCAAGGCTCGGACGTGGTCCCAGTGCTGGTGGGTGGTTGCGATCCTGGCCAGCTTGGCGGGTTGGGCCGTGTCAGCGGCGGAGTCCGCCAGCAGTTGCTGAATGGCCGGGAGGTCGTCGGCAGCGTCGATCAACACCTGTGCACCTGTGGACTTGGAGGTCACCAAGTAGACGTTGTTGTTCATTTCGCTGACGGAGATGCTGCGGATAGTGACGTCGCGCAGTGAGTGAATAAGCGAATCCATGATGTCAGCCTACGTGGTTGGCTTCACGGCCTTGCGAGACCCAGTTGGGGTCGGCGGATCGTGAACCCACGACGGCGGCTGCGGCTTGGTCGAGCACCTCAAGCTGCGCTGTTCCCAGTTGCACGGACAGCGCGCCAAGGTTCTCATCGATCCGCTGCGCCTTGCGCGTGCCGGGGATGGGGGCCACGGAAATCCCAAGGCGCTGACCTTGGGCGAACAGCCAAGCCAGGGCTACCTGTGCCGGAGTTGCATCCAGCCCGCTGGCTACCTCGCGGACTGCGGCCACCACAGCCTGGTTCGCGTCAAGTGCCTCGCCGTCAAAGCGCGGAATCTTGTGCCGGAAGTCATTCTCGCCAAGGTCACCCGCGCTGACGGTTCCTGTGAGGAACCCGCGGCCCAGCGGCGAATACGGCACGAACCCAACGCCAAGTTCCTTGGCCGCAGGCACAACATTGAGCTCGACATCCCTGCTCCAGATGGACCATTCACTCTGGACCGCGGCAATGGGATGGACGGCGTTGGCCTGCCTGAGCTCCTCGGCCGTCACTTCCGACAAGCCGAGGTGCCGGACCTTGCCCTCACGGACCAGCTCCGCCATGGCCTCCACGGTTTCCACAATCGGAACGCGGAGGTCACGGCGGTGCATGTAGTAGAGGTCAATGACATCAGTGTCCAGCCGGCGGAGGCTCGCTTCCGCCGCTTGCCTGACGTAGGCGGCATCCCCGCGGACGCCCGAGTAGCCGTCCGCGGGGTTGCCCTCGATCCCGAACTTGGTGGCGAGTTGGATCTCGTCACGGCGTTCCTTGAGGAGCCGGCCAACGAGTTCCTCGTTGCTGCCTGCGCCATACACATCCGCTGTGTCGATGAAGGTGATGCCCGCATCCACCGCGTGCCTGAGCGTTTGCAGGCCTTCTTCGGGGTCGATCCCGCCATAAACGGGGGTCAGGGCCATGCCTCCGAAGCCGAGGGGGCTGACAGTGAGGCCATCTCCGAGCTGAACTGCAGTCATGAACGTCTCCAATGCGCGTTTTGGGTGCTCTTGAAGGCGTGAACCCTGGGGTGGCTGGAGGTATTCCCTGCTTTAGTCCGCTTGGGTCTTCCCGGAGGTGCCGGAGGGCAACGCCTTCAAACCGGCAGCACAGCCCACGATGCCCGCGATGAACAGCAGCTTCAGCGGGCTCGCCGATTCCACGCCGGTGATCATTGCCCAGCCAACGGTTAGTGCCGCACCGATACCCACCCACACTGCGTACGCCGTGCCAAGAGGGATGCGTTTCACGGCAATACCCAATCCGAGCATGCTCAGCACTGCGGTGACGGCGAAGACGACGGTCGGGAGGGGCTGCGTGAAGCCGTCGGAGAGACCCAAAGCGGTGGCCCACACGGCTTCGAGCAGCGCTGAAGCCAGGAGGATGCCCCAGAAGATTCCGTTGTTCTGTGTTTTCTTAGCCTGTGCAGTCATGGCTACGCCACCACCTTCAGGCCGACCACGCATGCGCCGATGCCGGCAAGCAGGAGCAGCCGGGCCGTCGTCGTGGGTTCAACTTTGGTGATCATCGCGTAGGCCGCTGTCAGCACGACGCCGACGCCAACCCAGACTGCGTAGGCCGTGCCGGTGGGGATGGACTGCATGGCGATGGCCAGGCCGCCCATGCTCGCGACGACTGCCACAAGGAAGACAACTGTGGGGACGGGCTTGCGGAAGCCTTTGGATCGGTGCAGGGCTGCGGCCCAGACGGCCTCAAGGGCACCGGAGAGAATGAGAATTAACCACGACATGACATTTCCTTTGGCCAGTCTTGTCGCGTGCCGGGTACTGAACCGTCGTCCGGAGGTTCCAGAGCGGAACCTTCATTTCAGGCTAGCAACTCCCGTGCGGGGCGGCCACTCCTGGTGGCCAAGGTCACCCGACGTGGTCGATCGAGATCACTGCAACGAAGCCCCTGCCGGAGATCTCGGGACTACGGGTATCGGAGCCAACCACGGTGTCGTAACGGGACAACTCCACGGGTTCGCCCGCGCCGGTGGCCGCTTCGCCGCCGTCGGACTCTTCCTCAACAGGTGCGCCGGGCGCAACGGTAGCTTTGCCCTCCAACAGCACCGCCAGCTGTCCCTCAAAGACGGGGTGCGGGCGCTTCTTCGAGATCTCCACAATCGACGTGTAGCCCTTGAAGGCGCCCTCGCGTGCGATGACGTTCAGGTCGCGGATGTCGCCGGTTGGCAGGGTGGCCGAGGAAGCGGCTTCGCCCGAGAATCGGAACGGGCGGTACTTCTCCAACGGGTGCTCGGAGCCGTCGACAGTCAGGAGCAGCAGCTCGCCGTCGATGATGGTGATGACCCGCTCCATGCCTGGGAAAACGGAAAAATCGCCCGCTGTGGAGACGTCCGCGATGCTCACCCGCCAATCCCAGGCGCCATCCTGCGCTGAAGCGGCCTTCGGGTGGCTCGCGAGCTCACGCGTCACCCCGCCCCCATTGCGCCACGGCTCGGGACGGACATCGGCAAAACGGATAATCTCCATTCGACCAGCCTAGTGGTGGACGCAGCTTCTCCGATGGCAATGTGGCTTGCTAACGTCATATGTGGAAAACGTTGCGGGATTGGCTGGAGGCGCTGGATGTTCGTCAAAGTGTGCGGCTTGAGCACGCCCGAATCCGTGCGCGAAGCCGTCGACGCCGGTGCGGACGCGGTCGGTTTCGTCCTCACCGCCAGCCCCCGCGAAGTCAGCCCGGACCAGGTCCGCATCCTGCATCCGTTGGTGCCTGCTTCAGTGAAAGCTGTAGGGGTCTTCCGCCACGAGTCCGCTGCCGATGCCGTAGCTACTGCTCGGGCGGCCGGGCTGGATTGGGTTCAGCTGCACGGTCATCGCACTGCCGACGACGTCAAAACAGTGCACGACGCCGGTATGCGGCTCATCAGGGCCGTCACCATGGGTGCCTCCCCGGAAGAGTTCGCTGATCTGGGCGAGGACGTGTTCCTGATCGACGCCGCGGTGCCTGGGTCGGGGGAGTCCTGGGACTATGCGTCCGTTCGCGAAAAGGGTCTCGACGGCCGTGAATGGTTGCTCGCCGGTGGCCTGGAACCGGGGAATGTCTCCTTCGCCGCTGCCGCCGCAGGTGCGTGGGGCGTGGATGTCTCGTCCGGCGTTGAGGTGTCCCGGGGCGTGAAGGACCTCGAGAAGATCCGCGCCTTCGTCCAAGCCGCCAAAGCCTGACCCTCTCTCACATCCCCCGGGTTTCAAGCCTGACCCTCGCGCACATCCCACCCGGCCAAAGGGATTTCGTGAGAGAGGGATGGCGGAAACCTGCGATTTGGTGAGAGAGCGCCTGGCTGTCACTGCCACCGTCTAGACTCGCTTCCAACAGGACGCTTCATCCGAACCTACGGAAACCAGGAGTCACGCCATGAGCCCGGAACACTACACCCTGACCATGACCCGCGAATTCGACGCTCCCCGTGAGAAGGTTTTCGACGCCTGGATGAACCCGGATGTGCTCACCCAGTGGTTCGGGCCGGTGGACGTGGACGCTCCCCGCGACAAGATCGTCATTGAGCCCCGGGTTGGCGGAGTGTGGCAGGTAGTGATGGGGTGGACCGACGAGAATGGGCGCCAGGAAGCCCCGATCGAGGCCGTCATCAAGGAGTTGGATGCCCCGGCCCTTCTGGTCTCCACGGCGAAGGCCGCTCCCGACGCTGATCATGAGTTCGAAGAGATGCGCCTCGAGTTCGAGGACCTCAACGGCCGCACGCGCATGCATCTGACCCAGGGTCCCTTTGCTTCAGAGGACTGGGTTGAGATGACCCGCGATGGCTGGGGTACCTCCTTCGACAAATTGGACGCACTCCTGGCCTAAGCCTTTGGCCGGGCTACGCGAGTAAGTCAGGGAAGATTCAGGGCAGACCCCTAGGTCTTCTGTCAGACCCACAAGGGAGAATGAAGACTATGAAAACGATCCTTAACGTCATCTGGCTTGTCTTCGGTGGGTTCTGGTTGGCCTTGGGCTATTTCGCGGCAGGAATTATCTGCTGCGTGCTCATCGTGACCATCCCGTGGGGTATCGCGTCGTTCCGGATTGGTGCTTACTGCCTGTGGCCTTTCGGGCAGATGGTGGTGGAGAAGCCGGGTGGCTCCGGAGTATTTGCGCTCCTGGGCAACGTCATTTGGTTGCTGGTGGCTGGAATCTGGATTGCCATCGGCCATGTGGTCACGGCGTTTGCCATGGCCATCACCATTGTCGGCATCCCACTGGCCATCGCCAACCTGAAGCTGATCCCGGTCTCCCTGATGCCCCTCGGCAAGCAGATTGTGCCCACCAACCAGCCGTTCGTCAGTTCCTACCGCTAGGAAACGACAACCGACCCCGTCCGCAGATCGAACCGGAACGTCCGCTCCTGACGCGCCGACCCGCCGTCGGCCTCCACTACGAAGCAAAGTTCCAACGTGCCCCGGCCAAGATCGGATTCGCGGATGGTGTACGTCGGCGTGACGTAGAGCGCGTACCCGCTTGGCTGCAGCTCCGCCGTCGGGAAATCGCCGGAGTTGTCATGCGGGCCATGAAGTTCGACGCCGGTCATCGCCATCCCGGTGCAGTTTCGGGCCCGTCCGGTGAAGGCAAGGATATCCCCGGCCTTGTAGCCCGGGACGATGGGTCCGTAGTTGAGGTCTTGGGCTGCCCGGGTGCCGAGAATTTGGTCTCCGGTGTAGCCCTGCCCGATTTCCTTCCAAGTTTGGACATCCCATTGACCGTCGCTGTTCGACGGGATCACGTGGAAGTCGCCGACGTGACCCCACTCAGGGGGCCTGCCTGGGGTCACTGAGCGCAGCTCCATGTCAAAGACCAAGCCCGTGAGCCCAGGAGCATCTATAGGCTGCGCGGAGAGTTGCTCCGTCAGCTGCTCGGCGGGGATTGAAGCGAACACGATCTCCCGGTAGCCCTGCCGTTCGTAGAGCACGCCGATGTTCCCGTCGGGGAGCCGCGTCACCGTTGAGTAGGCGGAGCTGCCGGGGCACACCACGAGTTTGGCCGGCCAGGTTGCACCGTTGTCCCTGGAGAGGCTCAGGACGGTGTTCCGACGCAGATGAGGGTCGTGGTTGTTGCTCGCCAGCAACCAGGAAGAGGTTTCCGGCGCGGCGGCAGCAGTGGACGGCAGTCCGTCGAAGCGCGCCAAGGACCCGTTGTCGCTGGGGTCCGGCAGGCTCGGAACAGGCTGCAGTGAGCTCCACGTCTGTCCGCCGTCCCCGGACACTGCGGACATCCGGCACGGCGTGGCCCTCGAATGCAGGAGCAACCGGCCATCGTCCAGGCACACAACCTTGTTCTCGTTAGGCCCCACCCCTCCGTGGCCGGGACCGATCAGCTTACCCAACTCCCACGTCTCGCCGTGATCGTCGCTGAGCGCAGAGGCGGCCATGATGGATCCGTCCACCAGCATCACATACTGTTGCACAAGCCGCCCAGCAAAAGGGCCGGTGTGGATCTGGATTCCTTGCCCTGCGGCCGCGAACAGACCCGTCATTCCGGGCTTCTTGAGCTGGGCGGTGAGCCGACGGTGGTGCCAGGTGTCGCCGTCGTCGTCGGAAAAGCTGACGTCCGCATGCTGCACGTCGTCATCCGGCATCAAACCGGCGACGGCCTCGAAGAATCCCGCGTGGGTACCGGCGGCGTGGAACATGAAAATGCGCCCTGTTTGGGTGTCTACCAGGAGGCTTGGATCGCCGAACCCCTGCAGCCCGGAGCCTGTGCGGACCAGCTGCTGCGGCTCCCACGTGACCCCGTTGTCATAGCTTCGACGGAGCAGGAGGTCGATGGTATTGGGGAGGTCGTCCAGATTGGGTCGGCCGTCGTAGGCAGCCAACACCGTACCCCGCTTGCTGACCGCCAGGGCGGGAATGCGGTACTGCCTGTAGCCGCCGGCTCCCCGCACAGCCAGGACGTGCTCAGTGGAGGGAGCGGCCAGAGGGTGCGCATCATCAGCGAAGAGGTAGGAGGTCACACCTCCTAGTCTAGCTCGCTGGAAGACTCCAATTCCGCCACGGCAGCTGCCAATTCGGCGGCGAGGTTCCGGCGTGCGGCGTCGAGCCACAGGCCTTTGGCCCGTTCGCTGTGGAACAGGGGGTCCAGATCCAGAAGGTGGCGTACGACGGCGGCCCGCCCCTTGGCGAAGTCGGCGTCGCTGACGTGGGCGTAGTCTTCGCGGACGGCGGCCAGATACCGTGCATACGACTGTTCGTCCCCACCCAGGACGGAGAGGTCAGCATCGCAGAGCAAGGCCCCGGCGTGGTCACCGGGTTCAGGCTGGTGGCTGGAAGTAAGTCGGACGAGCCGGGCGACCTCCGCCACATCAGCGGGAGCCAGTCCGGCCAAGGTCAGGCGGTTTTCGGCGAGGAGTGCCGACTCTTCCTCATCCTGCCCCGCCACCCCTTCGTAGACGGCATCATGGAACCAAGCCGCGAGTGATACTGTGCGGGCGGGAAGGGCCGGTTCAGTCAGGGTGTCCAGGGCTTCCAGGACGGCCAGGAGGTGGGTCCGGCTGTGATATTTGCGGCCGTCTTCGCCCCACCGTTCGAGCAGTTCAAGGCCTAGTTCCTCGTGCCCCGGGTAGGTGGTGTTCCAGCGCTCCAGCAGGGGAACGGTCAGTGCCTTGCTCCGCTCGCGGGCGGGGATCCGCAGCCCACTGCCGATAAGTTTGCGGACCAGGATGCGGGCTTCCACGGGGATGGCCCCTGCCTGGACCAGATCGTTGTAGCGGCGTTCCGGGACGTCGTAGTGGTCGCCGTCGAAGGCCCGCCCGGGCACGCCCGCAGCGGCTGCGAAGGTGTGCAGCTCCTCCAGCGACGTGTCCGATACCAAGTGTGAAAACACCGTTCCGTGGGCGGGCCACAGGGGCGGATCGACGTAGATAGCCATGGCCAAAGTGTAGTCCCGGCGTTCCCTCCCAATTTTCTGTATTCAGTGCTCCGCGGGCAGGATATTTTGGTTGCCGCGGAATACGTTGTCGGGATCGAACTGGCCCTTCACCAAGGAGAGCCGCCGGTAGTTCTGTTCCCCGTAGGCTGCCATGATCCGGTCCTGGCCTTCGTCACCAATGAAGTTCAACCAAACCCCGCCCGTGGTGTGGGGTGCGATGTCCTGCCGGAATTGCTTGACCCAGGCTTTGGCCTCCTGTCCGCCTTCCCTCGTTTCTGCGAGACCGAACGGGTGGCTGACCCACGCCGCGCCCCGGTTCTGCAGGGGAGTGTTTGCCGCTGCGGGTCCGGATACTGCACCACCCCAGCGCGCCACCAGCTGCTGCGAGTGGGGTCCGGGAAGGCGCTGGGCGGAATCAACCAAGAGGCCCAAAGCGTCGTCGCTGAGTTCGCTATGGTAATCGGCGCTCCAATAGTTGTAGTGGTCCGGGGGATCGTCGATCATGCACTGGAAGTCCGCGTACCCCATGGGCGAGACCAGATCCACTGCAGGGTTCAGGTCGCGGAACGGCTTTGCGTGTTCCTCACCTGCTTCCACGGAGCCCGCGTAAAGGTAGGCCATACCCACTGCCAGCTTGCCCACCATGTCTTCCGGGACGAACTCCTCCGGGGGAGCGGTGAGATAGACCAAGGCAGTCCCGACGGCGTCGGGCGCTTCCTGGGCGATGCGGCGGAAGGACCGCGACAACTCCAAAGCATCCTCGCCCGGGAACAACATGAGCCCGGCCATCACGGTGGGCCCGAGGTCGTGCAAGGCAAAAGTCAGGGAAGTTGCTACGCCGAAGTTCCCACCCCCGCCGTGGAGCGCCCAGAATAACTCCGGGTTTTCATCCTTGTTGGCGGTCACGTGCTCGCCCGATGCCGTGACCAAGTCAACGGACAACAGGTTGTCGCATGCGAATCCGTAGCATCTCTCGAGCCATCCGGAGCCGCCGCCCAGCGTGAATCCTGAGACGCCCGTGGTGGACGCCCGACCCCCTGTGACCGCCAGCCCGTGCTGCTGGGTGGCGCGGTCAAACTCGCCCCAGGTCACGCCACCGCCCACTGTCACGGTCTTCGCTTCGGGGTCTACGCTGATGGACTTCATGGGGCGGACATCGACCACCAGGCCGTCATCGTTCGTGGACATGCCCGCCACGGAGTGTCCGCCAGACCGCACCGCTACGTCCAGATTGTGGTTATGGGCGAAGCGGAGAGCCTCGGCTACTTCGCCGGGATCAGCACATTTGGCAATCACGGCCGGCTTGCGGTCGATCATCGCATTGAAGAGTTTCCGGGCCTCGTCATAGTTCGGGTTGTCCGGTCGAATCCATTCCATGGGACGCTCCTTCGCGCCTAAGACTCTCTCCCTCGATCAGGGTACTGCGGCGGCATCCGGGGAGCCATGGCTAAACCTTACGGAATGGTTTCGAAGGCTGGATTAGCCCAGCAGAACCTTCGCCTTGGCCGAGGCGTCGGCGCGGATCTGCTTGACAGCCTCCACCTCGGGCTCCAGTTCCTTCATCCGCGTGGTCAGGTATTTATCCAGCACGGCGGTGATCTTCGCATCGAACCCTGTGCTCTGGCGGCAGGTGGCATCCGTGACGGCGATCTTCAGCTCCTTCTGTCCTCCTGCTTGGAGGCCGGCAGAGACTGCTTCACCGGGGTGGCTGTAGGGGAACGCTGTGGTGGACATGCATTCTTTCCAGGAATTCACAGCCGCCTGGATTTCAGCATCCTGGCCGGCAGCGTTGGTGGCGACCATCAGGGAGTTGAAAGCCAACCCGGTGGCCCTCATGTAGTTGTCGGCATTCCCATAGATCGCGGTGACTCCCTCCGCCGTGCAGCCTCCCCACAGCATCCCCGTACCTGCCGAGGACTGGACCACATTGTGTTCGGGGTTGCCGCCGCCGTGCAGGGCCTGCTGGAAGCCGGTCTCCGCCATGAGCTTGCCCAAAGTGGAGTCCGGGGCGGGCTCACCTGGTCCCTTGGGCTTGGACGAGGCGTAGCCGGAAATCCGTGCAGCCTCAACCGTGAGCGTATCGAGACCCACGTAGTTCTTGAGGTCCACGGACTGCTGCCCTGCGGATACGGGTGTGTAGTCGTAACCGGCCTTGGCCATGCACCGCCGGACGGCTTCGGCCACTCCCTTTTCGGCCACCGGGTCCGCCGCGGCAAACTGCTCCGCGGCGAGGGTAATCCCGGATACAGGATGGTCCGCGGGCTTGGTCAGCATGGAGGAAACTCCCGGAGTGGCAGCGGCCGCCAATGTTGCTGCTGCGCCAGCGGCAAGGATCAGTGCCCCAATGGATTTCTTTTTCACTGTTTCTCCTTCATGACGAATTATCGTCGGTTTTTGGCAATGCTGTGGCTGACCCTGGTGGTTCCAGGGCCTGGTTGGAGCTGGGAAAATCAGGCGATCAGCTTGTTCTGGTAAGCGAACGCCACCAATTGGATGCGGTTCTTGAGGTTGAGCTTGGACAGAATATTCCCTATGTGGGACTTCACCGTGGCATCACTGAGCACCAAGGACGCGGCGATCTCCCCATTGGCCAGTCCCTGCGCCGCGAGCCTGAACACGTCCTGCTCGCGGGCTGATAAGGGCGCCAGGACAGCAGTATTCGACTCCGCGGGAGTCGTGTAGTCCCTGAGCAGTTCATTGGTGGCCGAAGGCGCCATGACCGCATGGCCCGAGTGAACGGTACGGATGGTGGCCAGCAGGAACTCCGGTGTCGCATCCTTGGTGAGGAAGCCACCGGCACCGGCCTGGATAGCGCGGACAACGGCTTCGTCGTGCTGGATGGTGGTGAGCACGATGACCTTGGTCCTGCCCTTGCCTTCGGTGATGCGCCTGGTGGCCGTGATCCCGTCCATGACCGGCATTCGAATGTCCATCAGCATGACGTCCGGCTCCACGGCCCGCGCAAGTTCAACGGCCTGCTCGCCGTCGGTGGCCTCACCTACCAGGTCGAGATCCGCCTGGCTGCGCAAAATCATTTTCAGGCCGGCGCTGAACAGGGGTTGGTCGTCCACCAAGGCAACGCGGATAGGTGTTTCGTTCATGGCAGGATTGCCTCCACTTCGAAGAGCTGACCGTTAGTGGCCGTCGTGAGCTGCCCGCCTGCCGCCGTCGCGCGTTCGCGCATACCCGGGATGCCGCGTCCGGTTCCCGACGGCGGCACTTCCGCGCCGCCGTCGGCCAGCCTTGACCGGACCTTCAGGCGCAGGCCGCTGGGGTCGCGGGCGACGGTCACCACTGCGCCGGCGGTCCGGTCGCCGTGCTTGAACGCGTTCGTGAGGCTTTCCTGCGCGATTCTGTACACGGTGAGATCCTCTACCGGCGACAATCCTTCCAGCCCGCTCGTCTGCAGCTCAACGGGCATACCGCTGCTCTGCAAGTGGTGGACCAATACGGGTAGCTCAGCGGCTCCCGGGGCTGGGCCTTCGATCTCAGTGCCGAAGCTTTGAACAAGCCGCCGGGTCTCCTGGAGGGCACTCCTTGCCGAGGACGCGATGACCTGCGCCGCCTCCTCCACGAGTTCCGGCTCGCTCCTGTGGACGTAGCGGATACCCTCGGCCTGCGCTGTGATGACGGCGAGGGAATGCGCCAGGACGTCGTGCAGCTCGCGGGCGATCCTGTTGCGCTCCTGTTCGATCACCAAGGCACTGGCAGTAGATTCGAGCCGTGTTTCAGCCTGTTCCCTGGCCAGCCGGTTGGCAGCGGCCTGGCGGACCGACGCAGCGGCAGCCCAACCTGCGAGGTTGAGGGCAGAGAATGCCGCGAACACCAGGAAGGCGTAGACAGCAACACGAAACGGGCCGGCATCGGAGAGCTGCTTGCCGAATACAAAGTTGATCCACGAAGCGTCGGCGAACCAGTTCACGGTGACCA
Organism: Paenarthrobacter sp. NPDC057355; assembly: GCF_042667405.1. Lineage (NCBI taxonomy): Bacteria > Bacillati > Actinomycetota > Actinomycetes > Micrococcales > Micrococcaceae > Paenarthrobacter > Paenarthrobacter sp. NPDC057355. Next base: position 26,737 of record NZ_JBHVAL010000026.1, read on the forward strand.
ATCCAGCTGCGGCCACAGTAGCTATGGGCAGGGGCCAACGTTGAGGTTCGTTCCAGCCGAGAGCCGCGAAAAAGAAGAGCACGGGCAGGCAAACATAGGGGGTGGCGCCGGACAACATGACATTCGGAAAGATGCCGAACGCCTGCAAGCCCAGAGCCACAAATGCGAAGATCACGGCCGGGACAGGGATCAGTTCCGCGGCAGCAACAGCGGCAGCCAGAGCCACCAGCAGGGCGCTCGCTGAATCAAAGCTGCGCTCCTCGAGAATCAGGAGGGCCACGAGCATGCCAAGGCCGGCAAGCGGTGCGGCTGCGGGGCGGAGCGCCTGGATTCGTGGGGTCATGCTTCAACCCTAGGGTGGGCTGCCCGGGCTTTGGCGCTCTTTGGCCCAGGTTCATCCGGGTGGGGGAGCAAGTTCGTCCGAGGTGCGGAGGGCGTTGCCGGGGAAACGACGACGCCGAGCCGCAGCTTTGGCCGCGGCCGCACCCTTTTCCGCCTTGCGCGCCAGAGCTTACGGGTGCATTCCGCGGGAAAGGGTGCGCCCAATGCGCGGAACGGGTGCGTCAGGCGTCACATGGTGCGCCAACGCAACCGCCACTCCGGCCACACGCACCGCCCCCGCCAACCGACAGTCACATTGCGTTTGCGGCAACATCAAAGGCGCAACAGCGCATATACGGCACTACACTCATTCCATGCCGCAACTACGAATTTCCGAGGCCGCCCGCTTCCTTGGTGTCAGCGACGACACCGTGAGGCGTTGGACGGAGAACGGGACGCTCACGCCGCAGAAGGATCAGGCCGGGCGCCTCGCAGTGGATGGACTGGAGCTTGCCACCCTTGCACGGGACCAATCGCACCTCCCGGACGACCCCTCGCGCCCCGGTAGTTCAGCCCGGAACCGCTTCATCGGCTTGGTCACGGGAATCACTGCCGACAAGGTCATGGCGCAGGTGGAGCTTCAGTGTGGCCCTTTCCGCGTGGTGTCCCTCATGAGCAGCGAGGCCGTGCGGGAACTCGGGCTTGAGCTTGGATCGGTGGCCACCGCCGTGGTCAAAGCCACCACCGTCATCATCGAAACACCCCAGGGGAAGAGCATCATATGAACCGCAAATCCCTCACCGCAGTGCTGCTGACGGGGGCATTGGCAGCGAGCGTGGCGGGCTGCGCCCCAGGCGCCGGCCCGACGGCCCAACAGGGCTCCTCACCCTCCGGCGAAATCACCGTCTTTGCGGCCGCCTCCCTCAAGACCACCTTCACGCAATTGGCCAAGGACTTCGAGGCAGCCAACCCGGGCACGAAAGTGAAGCTGAGCTTCGCTGGCTCCTCCGATCTGGTCACGCAGATCATCCAGGGCGCCCCGGCTGATGTCTTCGCCTCCGCCGACACCAAGAGCATGTCCAAACTGGCTGATGCGAACCTCGTTGAGGGCACTGCCACCAACTTCGCCACCAACGTCCTCGAGATCGCCGTCCCACCCGGCAATCCGGCGTCGATCGCTTCTTTCGCTGACCTGGCAAAGCCGGGCGTCAAAGTGGTCACCTGCGCCAGCCAGGTGCCGTGCGGCGCCGCGACGGACGCCGTCGAGAAAGCCTCCGGAACCACGCTGAGCCCAGTCAGCGAGGAGTCGTCCGTGACGGATGTCCTGGGAAAGGTCAGCTCCGGTGAGGCGGATGCCGGCCTGGTGTACGTCACCGATGTGAAGGGAGCCGGCGACAAAGTAAAGGGCATCCCGTTCGCCGAATCGGGCAAGGCTGTCAACACCTATCCGATTGCCACGGTAGGCTCCAGCAAGAACAAGGCGCTGGCGGCGGCCTTTATTGCCGCGGTTACCGGGGACAAGGGCAAGAAGGTCCTTGACGATGCCGGTTTCGGAGCACCGTAGGGAGAACATGAAAACCACCTCTGGCTACCACGGCATCCCGCGATGGGTTTATGTCGTGGCAGCAGTGGGTGGCCTCCTGGTGATCCTTCCGTTGGCCGCCATGCTGCTTCGCGTGAACTGGCCGCAGTTCATTCCGCTGATCACCTCCAAGTCCTCCCTCGCGGCCTTGGGCTTGAGCCTGCGGACCTCTGCTGCCAGCACATTCCTTTGCCTGGTGCTGGGCGTGCCGCTGGCCCTGGTGCTGGCCCGGGGTGAGTTCCCCGGGCAGAAACTCCTCAGGTCCTTTGTGCTCCTCCCGCTGGTACTCCCGCCGGTGGTTGGGGGTATTGCGCTGCTGTATACGTTCGGGCGGCAGGGCTTGTTGGGGAAGTCGCTGGAGCTTGCTGGTGTGCAGATCGCGTTTTCGACCACCGCGGTGGTCCTGGCCCAGACATTCGTGGCCCTGCCGTTCCTGGTGGTCAGTTTGGAGGGTGCCTTGCGGTCGGCGGGAAGCAGGTATGAAGCCGTGGCCGCGACGCTCGGAGCCAAGCCCACCACAGTGCTTCGGCGCGTCACTCTTCCCTTGGTCCTGCCGGGGTTGGCATCGGGGGCGGTGTTGTCGTTCGCCCGCAGCCTGGGAGAGTTCGGTGCCACGCTGACCTTCGCGGGCAGCCTCGAAGGGGTCACCCGCACGCTGCCCTTGGAGATCTACCTGCAGCGCGAGACCGACGCCGATGCCGCCGTCGCGCTGTCCCTGGTCCTGGTTGCCGTGGCGGTCGCTGTGGTGGGCCTGAGTTACGGTGGCCGGCGACGTGAACCAGCGGCGGTCCAGTCGTGAGTTTCGAGATGCGCGCCAGGCTCAAGGCCAGGAATTTCGATATGTCCGTCAGCCTTGATGACGGCGAAACCGTGGCAATTCTCGGTCCCAACGGTGCCGGCAAGTCGACGTTGCTGGGGGTGATCGCCGGACTGCTGCGCCCCGACTCAGGCTCGGCCGCGATCGCCGGCAGGCAGCTGTTCAGGCTCGACGCCGGTACCCGCCAATGGGACCCGCCGCACCTTCGCGGTATCGCCCTTTTGGCCCAGGAAGCGCTGTTGTTTCCGCACCTGACCGCGTTGGACAACGTCGCGTTCGGCCCGCGCAGTGCTGGCGCGTCCAAGGCCGCTGCCCGGGAAGCTGCACACCGCTGGTTGGCAGCGGTTGACGCATTGCCGCTGGCTGACAGGAGACCGGCGCAGCTCTCCGGCGGCCAGGCCCAGCGTGTGGCCGTAGCTCGAGCCCTGGCGGCCGAGCCGGAATTGCTCCTCCTCGACGAACCAATGTCTGCCCTGGACATCCATGCAGCGCCCATGCTCCGTCGGGTCCTGAAACGCGTGCTCGAAGGCAGGAAGGCCATCATCGTCACGCACGATGTCCTGGACGCCTACATGCTGGCAGACCGCGTGATAGTGGTGGAAAACGGGCGCATCGTGGAGGAAGGCCCCACCCGCCAGGTCCTGGAACGGCCCAGAAGCCACTTCGCGGCCGGACTCGCCGGACTGAATCTCGTCACCGGGTCCCTCAGCCGGGAGGGAATTACGACGCCGGATGGCCGGGTTTTCGCTGGGCAACACGATCCGGACTGGTCACCCGTGCCCGGCCAGGCAGGCGTGGCGGCGTTCCCGCCGTCGAGTGTTTCCGTCTTCCTCGGCGACGTCCACGGAAGTCCCCGAAATTCCTTCCCGGTGACCATCACGGACCTCGAGCCGCACGGCGACCAGATCCGGGTCAGGGCAGGCGCCGGTTCGGACGGCACGTTATCCGCCGACATCACGCCAGCGGCATCGGCGGACCTCGGCCTGGTACCCGGCATGGAGGTGCGGTTCGTGGTGAAGTCCGCGCTGGTGTCGGTGTACCCGGCGTAGGGCCTACTCCCGGCTTCAACCGACGGGGCTGTGGGCGTTGCGCGTGCGTTCGAGCCCTATGGGATGTAGCGCCAGAACAAGCGAATGACGGGCATGGAAGGTGATCCACCACGCCCGCCGTCCCAATTAGACTCAGCTCATCGGGATTCGACTTGCGCCTGGTTGGCCTTCTGGGTGTCAGAGCCCACCACTGTAAGCTCGCCGATCACCGTCTTACCGTCAGATTCGTAAACGGGAATTGATCGGTCAGCTCGTCCTTCGGTTTCCATCCACTTCACGGCGTCCTCGGGACTCTTGAACCCTCGTGAAGCTGTGGTGCCGTTGGCGACATCGAGTTCGGCTTTGGAAACGTAGCCTCTCTTGCCGTCGGTCGTAAGGGCTGCGATGAGATCCGGTTCCGTTTCGGGTGATAAGGAATCTTTGACGAACCCGTAGGTGTTGCCGTTAGCGTTCCGCGAATACTCCGGTGCTGGCTTGGTTTGGGAAGACAGGTTGGAAGAGGCTGTGCCTCCTGAGGCGGCGGCCATCGACGCGCCGGCTCCCAATCCCAGAACTGCGCACAAAGTCACGGCAATCCCGTAGCTTCGCTTCGGCGTTTTTCTAATACTCATGATTTTCCCTACCAATTTCCCTGGAGAACCGTCTTGAATGTGTAGAAGTCGTTATAGCCCGACCCGTTCCAGCCGCGCGCAACACCCCAGCTATACCAGTTGTAGGCTTGGTAGTTGGAACACGAATTGGCGTTGGCGAGTGCCCCGTCGGAAGGATTGTACATATTCAATCCTTCGCAGCTGAGGTAGTCATCCTGGGTGAACAGCCGACCTCTGGCTCCGGCCCACCCTGCGTAGGTCCCTCCGCCAGTGAATGAACTCTTAGTGCCTGCCGACGCATACGATGCGGGCACGGTATAGATAACGGCGTACGCGTCGTACCAGTGACCTGCCACATAGTACTGACTGGTTGAGCTGTACACCGCTCCATAGGCCAGGGCTGATTGAGCGCCAAACGTGACAGTAAATGCGGCCAGAAAGGTTGTTACCATTATTATCACCCGCCTCCGGAGTCCTATAGAAAGGTGATTTCGGCGGAACTTGCTACTGTTTTTCATTTCCCCACCTACTTGATATCGAACGGATCGTGCCAGCATTGAGGCTAAATCTCAGCTTGGCTTTTTCGATGAAAATAACGGGGCAATTATTTTCTGTTGCATATTTTCTGGAAATCATCCGGGCGCCATAAATACTCCCACCTGTGTGGCGCCGTCGCTGAGGTAAACAGGAATCTCCCGTTGAGGTCTGGGAAAATTCCTGGCTGCTTCTTCGGGAGTTGTCGGTTCGGTCCCCTGCATCTGTGCCGAGTAGGCGTAGCCCTTTGCTCCGTTCGTGGCCACCACTGCGAGCAAGTCCGGGACGCCGCGCCCTGGTACCTCGACGCCGTAGGTCTCGCCCTTCGCGTTTAATTCCCATTCGGTGGCAACTTGAGAGACATACCTGACACTGATTTGCCACCTGTTTCCAGGCTCAGTCGTAATGGTCAACCCTCGTGCTGATGGATCCAAGGGCACGACATACTTTGACCATGCGCCGGGTGTGCCCAAATCTGCCGATGAACACGTTACGTTGGCTCCATCCGGGAAGTTGAACTTACCGACACTGAGGCAGGTCAGTTCCACCTCAATCCCGGTTGCCCCTTCCGGGGCTGGTCCAGGTTCCGCTGTTGCTGTGCCGGTGTAGATGGCGGTCGATGGGGTGCTTAGGGCAGCAGTCGTGGGTACACCGGGCGGGGAGAAGAGCCCTGCAGCCGTTGCGCCTGCGCCACCCAGCATCCCCGCGCCAGCCAAAGCCCCGGCGAACAAGAACCAACGTCGCCTCTGGGCCCGCGGTTTTGAACTGCTTCGAACTTGAGGAAGGAGTACCTCACGAAGCGCCCGGTCAAATTGCGGATCAATGTCCTTCATGTCGGATCTCCTTTCAGTGCTGGCGAGTGGACGTGAGGAAGTGGCTGCGGCAGCGCAGCCTTCAGCCGCTTGCGTGCGCGGTACATGCGGACCTTTGCGGCCCCCGGTGAAATCCCTATAGCCTCAGCCGCCACCGCCAGGGGCAACTCTTCGAACACGACAAGGCTGACGAGCCTCAGGTCCAGTGGTTTTAGGACAGTCAGGGCCTGTGCGACCTTCTCAGTCATCAAGAAATCGTGGTTCGAATAAGCCGGGTCCAGCTCCGCTTCGAACGTGCTGTTGCGGGGAATGGCTTCCAGGAGCCTCCGGTGGCGAACCTTTGACGGCTGTAGATTCCTGGCAATGTTTGTGGTCGTCACCAGAAGCCACGGAAGGATCGAGTCGTCAACCAGTCGCACCCTCTCACGACGGCGCCAAAGCTCAAAGAATGCGGCCGCCGTGGCATCCTCGGCATCGTGCGTTCCGACAGTCAGGCGATAAGCATGACGAAACACACGACTGCGGTGACGGTCGTACAAGACACCAAAGGCCTCCGCATCGCCTTTGAGGCTGTCGGCCCACAGGACGCCATCCCCCGGCTGAACGTTCTCCATGCCCTGTATTGTCCGGGAGGCTCCTAATGGTTACACATCGGCAGAAGTTTTTTCTGCGAGCCCGCAGCACACTTACCTACTCCCGGCTTCAACCGACGGAGACCGCCGGCACTACGCCGACGGCCCCCGCTCCCGGTTAGGGGACGTTGTGCCAGAACAGGCGGGTAACATCAACGACTAGACAATATGAAGTGGCGGCGGTGTTGTTGATGCCGGCCCGTGCGGTCTGCGGTCATTATCGCCGGGCGGTCCGGCAGCGCC